>NZ_JADNQM010000039.1:0-89659 GCF_046269425.1 Amycolatopsis sp. cmx-11-12
CGAGGTCCTTGAGCGGCTTAACCCGGCACGACGGAACCGCAGCTGTCCCCGCGCCGTGAAGAAAACCCAAAGCCGCTACAAGAAGAAAACCGGCCCAGCCAGCACCCGCTACGACACGCCACCAGTCGTCACAATCCGTGCCCGAAGTGGACTGGAACGGCCTCCAGCACCCTCGCTCACCTGCGGAAATGCTAAGTAAGTGGCATTGCCTGGGGAGGGGGAGGGGGGTCGTGCGCGAGGAAGATCTGCCCGGCCGGGAGGACGAACCGCGTGTCGACCGGGTTCGCTTCGATCGCCGCGTTGATGACCTTCGTGTTGTCCAGCGCCTCCGCGGGATTGTCGGGTACTACACCGACATCGATCGACCGGAGTGCCGTCGCCGGCCGCGTCCCGAGAGCAACTCCGGCCACACTGACCGCACCGACACCACCGGCCACCAAGAATGAACGCCTACCCAGATCCATCGCATTGCCTCCCCACAAGCCGATCGCCGCGTACCACCCATGACTATGCCGACGATCCGCGCGGATTCACCCCAGCAAACCAGCAGCACCACCCAAAGGTCGGCATAACCCAGTTCTCGGCACAGTCGTGGGCGCCGAAGTCCTGGCAGCGGACCCGGTCGACCAGCCAGCTGCGCAGCAGGCTGACCAGGCCTTCCTCGTCCTCCACCACGAGCACTCGCACGCTCACAACGGTAGCGGGCAAAACGGTCAATCCCTATATGCTCTTTCGGCTATCCCGCACGGACGAAACCAGCACCTGAATGATCTCTGGCATTACCCAGTTCATTGCCATCTGGGCATGGGCGACCGAGATCAGAGACGCTGGAAGTCCTCGCCGACGGAGACGAGGGGGTTTGCGTCATGGGGAACGGGGAGTATGTCAACCAGTTCTTCGACACGATTGATGACGACGCGCCGTGGCAATGGCGCAAGTGGTCAACGTTCACGTCAGCTGAGGTTGCTGCTCTCGACAAGGTTTTGCGAACACTCCTCGACGCGTGCGCCGCGACACCTCGGGTATGCGCCGATGACGAGTTCATCGCTTCGGGGTGGCCTGGGCGTGTCAAGCCGATCGCAGCTACGGCACTGGCGCTGATGCGGGCACGAGGCCGCTTTCGCGAGGACCACGAGGAAGACTCGCCTTCGATTACGAGCTGAGACTCCTTAGGTCATAGCTCGTTGCTCTGCTAGCTCGCTAGCCTCATGCAGATGACGGAGTACCCAGCCTCCATCGTCAGAGATTGTTGACGTGGTTGACGATTGTCAGCTCCGTTGCCGCATGAAGACTTCCCAGCGACGACCCTACGAAAGGCGCCGTTGTTGATCTCAGCGAGCTCCGCGGCCAGGCTACGACACGAACCGCAAACGTTGAGGTGCATCTCAACGTCCTGCCCTTTCCGTTTCGGCAACCCGTCCCGTATCCATGCTCCGAGCACTCTGATGGTGGGCTCGCACCGCATGGTTGCAACCTTCTCAAGGTGCGCTTGCAGGTATGCCTGCCGGAGCCCTTCACGAGCCCGGTACGCCAACGCATACACACCGTCGGGTGTCAGTCCGAGGTCCGGCGCTACCTCGACCGACGGCCGACCCTCAACCTCGGTCTGCCAGAGAACTATTTGCCAACGCTCGGGTAGCTGAGCGAATGCCTTTGCCGCAAGCGCTTGTTCCGCATGCCTGCTCACCGTGTCGTTGAACGGCACGCTGACCAGTGCGGGATCGGCTGCGTCCGCGACGTCCTCGCACAGTTGAGTTTTCCGGTCCTTGTATGTCTTGTCGTATGCAGTGTGCCGCAACGTCGTGAGCAAATACGCACGGAAGGCGGAGTCTGGCCCTCTGCCAGCGCGAAGGATGCGGAGGAGCTTGCTGAACGCCTCAGAAACCAGGTCATCGCGCTCAGTCGCCGACCGAACGAGCTGACGGGCCAAGTTACAGGCCGCGCCGACATGGCGCTCGTACAACTCGCCGTACGCCGTGACACTTCCGTCTCTGACAGCCTCGATCAACTCGGAGTCTGGTCGATCATGAACAGCGCCGATCGTCTTGGTGTCAAACATTTTTCCCTGTTGCCAAAGGATTTCAGTCACTGGCTGCAACGACCGACGATCTAGGACCAGCAGGCTTGCCCCGCCGGTTCCGTGATCGCCTGGACGCGCGACAGGCGTGCACCGAAGACGATGGCACCATCCACCCTGCTCACTGCGACGATCGACAAGGTGAGTAAGCACTTGTGCACCCCAATTCTTGATCTTCGACGGACCGCGATTCACGACTAGGTAAGCGATTCCGCGTATTCGACAGTGGGGATCACGGCAGTTCGTTCTACTGGGTCTTCGAACCGCAGGCGGTGATCATCCATGACAATCTCATGTCGCCCCGGTCCTGACAGTGTTTCCAGCAAGGACTCTGCGAAAGCTGGAAACAGAGCGGCCATTGCGCGCACGCAGCACAATGGACACAAGTTGTCCGGAACCGGCGGTCGCTGTTCCCAGATCTCCTCGATAGGAAGTCCGCAAAGGCCGAAGCACTCGTTGTCCGGCCACACGACGTGTACCCGCCCGGCATATCGTTCCGCAGTCCCGCCATGCTGGTTGGTGCCCCAGTAAAGCAGCGAACTCGGCTCTGCCTGCGTCTGCTGCATTGCTCACCGAACCGACGTTGTCCGACGGTCGGCCACAACCTGCGCAGCCAACATTTCGACGGCGCGGAGCGAGGCGCCCCGACGTTGGGCCGCGCTTCGGGCTTTGGGCAACCATGCCGCACGGTATGGGGCTGGCGTATCCAGCTCGGCGCCGTGACGAACGGGACGTTGGCGAGCGGCACGCTCGACGAGGTCTGCACGAAGGCAGGGAAAGCGCGGGCCGGTCATGACGAGCGAAGACTTGCTATATCCGTTATGGGACCTGGACGAGTCGTCGCATTCAGCGGCGGTGGGGCATGCAGGGTTGCCATGCTCATCGTCGATCTGTCCTTCCATGGTGGGCGTTAACGCAGGCAGAAATGTGACTGGGGGTTGAGACCGGGGGCCCGATCCAGGTCGGGGTCCGCATCGGGCCGCCGAAGTTGGGTCGCTAACTCCGCCGCGCTTGAACTGCTCGGTCAGCGGCTTGCCGGAGGCGCCATAGCTCTCGTCGTTGCGATCACCGCGGACTGCGGCGGGAAGTCGCTCAGCGCCTTCGGGCGGCGCTCCCATCGCCAGAGGTTGAGGCGTTCGTCTTCCGGAGACGGAAGAACGACGTGGTCTCCCTGAGGCGTGATCGAGGCGCCCAGCCGGAGCAGATCGGCGAAGACTGCCTCGTCGAGCGTGTGGCCGGGGCCGGTGATGAACGTCCAACGCTGCGTGTGAGGCCGCTCGACCACGGGACCCGCGAGCATCCGAACTCGAAGGGCGGCGAGCACGCGGCGGCCGAGGTCGAGCGGCATGGTGGCTGCGCCGACCAGCCCTCCGATGGGAAGAAGGATGCGCCGCGTAGCAACATCTACGGCGGCAGGCAGGCAGTATTCGCTGCGGTAGAAGGCGCACCGTTCCTCGGGAGTTGAATCCGAGCGTGTAGCTGGACTACCAGTGGTCGACGTGGTCACGACGAGCCACCTCCTTTGAATTGGGCAGGGCGATCAGGCAGCACGGGTTGCGCTGCGGGTTGGAGCCAAACGGTCATGTGCTGCTCGCCCCCGAGCAGTTGGCGCATGCCGGGGGCTGCGTGGCCGGGCGACGAGATGCTCGACACCCTGGGAGGTGAGGGCGGCAACCGTCGTCTGCGGTGCCTCGGGGCGCGGGCACGGTGGGACTTCTTCGCGGCACCGCCGGATTCGGCGTTGCTCGCTGAGGTACCACCATCCGGCACCGGCTCCGGCCACGCAGCCGACCATGAGAAGGAGCGCCGCTGCTATCGCCAACCCAGACCCCCACGACGTCTCAGCGGGGGCACTAACGGCACTGGGGGCGACCGCGGCCATCACAGCGGCGATGCTAACTTGTGTACTCATCGCTCTGCGCTCCTTCGGGCCCTGGAACTTTGCTGCGGGTGTACTTAGACGGTAACTTGTGTACTCCGATTAACTAGGCGACCGATTGGGTGAATTGTGGATACGCTCCGCAACCGGACACCCTGTGGAGGTGAAGGATTCCGTGACTCAGCCACTTGAGCTGCCGCCACCAGTGATGAAGGTCGTCCTCGGCAATCAGCTGGCCCGTCTCCGGGATGCGGCAGAGGTCACCCAGGACAACGCGGCCGGCGTCCTCGGATGCACCCAGCAGAAAATCGCCCACATCGAAGCTGGTAGCGGGATCAAGCTGATCGAGCTGAACGCGCTGCTCGACCACTACTCCGCCAACGAAGCAGACCGGGCCTACACACGAGACCTGCAGGCCGAGAGCAACCGCCGAACGAAGCGCGGCGCCTTCAGCACCAGGTTTCGGCAGTACCTGCGGCTGTTGGTCGACATGGAGCCGAGCTGCAACCGGTACTCCTCCTACCAGGCTCTGGTCATCCCCGGACTCCTGCAGACCGAGGACTACATGCGCAAGAACGCACGCGCCTGGAGGCCCTCTCTGACGGCCGACGAGATCGACGAGTACGCCGCGAATCGGCTTGCCAGGCAACGTGTGCTGGACAACGCCGGCCAGCAGTTCTGGTTCATTCTCGACGAGGCGGCGCTGCGCAGGACAGAGGGCGGACCGGTCATGAAGGCCCAGATCACGCGGCTCGTGGAGATCATCGACCGGCCGAACGTCGAGCTTCAGGTCGTGCCGTTCAGCGTTGGCTACTACATGGGCCAAGGGCACGACTACACGATCTTCGGCTATGACACGAAGCCCGCAGTTGCCATTATCTACCTTGAGCAGCATGACGGCGGCGAGTACGTCGACAACAGCAAACGGACGGCGCGGTACCTGACTCTCTTGGACCACCAGAAGGCGGCAGCGAGCGGGCCCGAGCAGACGCGGCGGACCTTGCTCGACATCGCCTCGTCGTTGTAGCTGGCCTACAGCTTGAGAACGGAAGGGCACGAGGGAGCAGATGAAGATCCAAGACGCCCACAAGCGCCACCTCGACACCAACTTCACCGAATGGCAGAAGTCGCCGCTGAGTAATCCGCCCGACAACCAGTGTGTCGAGGTGTCGTTCAGCAGCGACGCGGTCGGGATGCGGGACAGCCGGAACCCGAACGGCCACGTGCTGGTCTTCGACCACGGCGAGTGGGAGGCGTTCATCGGCGGGGTCGAAGCTGGAAGCTTCAGGCTGCCGAAGGCTCAGTAGGTCGGCCGGGCAGCGATCCGATCGCTGCCCTCCGGCCGGCACCTGCTGATCTTCGGTCACTGTCTCTGGCATCCCTGGGTTGGCTGGTAATTGTCCACTGTTGATCGAACCCCTACTGCTGGCGGGTGGCTACCGTCCACAGACCGGCCATTGCCCGTCCATACCCCTGCCAGCGTCGCGAACGGCCGCCGCAGCTCCTACGCTCAGATACGCGAGACATCACCAGCTCGACCGAAGGAGGACGAGGTGGGAACAGGACGGGCTTCGGCGCCGAAGCACCCACCGAATACGCGGTTGACCTGGCAGCGACTCCAGCGGGGCTGGAGCCGCGAAGAGCTGGTGGAGCAGATTAAGCAGAGCATGAAGCGGGCCACCGACGGAGAGTCCGGCCTGAATTCGGACGTCGTCCGACGGTGGGAAACCGGCGATCGTAAACCCGAGCCTCGATACAAGAAGCACCTCGTACTGGTCTTCGAGAAGCCAGCCAGCGAGCTTGGTCTGCTGTCCGCGGAAGAGCTGGCGTTGTGTCCGGCGGAGCCAGCGCCGATGACGACCAACGCGCTCGCGAACGAGCAACTCGTCGACACTGTGCTGAAGAAGGTGATGCTGGTGGTGTTGGGCGGCAATGCGGAGTTTGGTCGGCACCTGTTCTTACGGGGCGTCCTCGGCGCGAGCCTGGCTCCGCTGTTCTCCAACGGGGTTGCAGTTCCCGACAGCATCGAGGCGCTCATCAACGGACAGCGGACTCGACTGGATCCGCGGTCGATTGACGCGTTTACGGCCGTCACGGCTTCTCACCGCGACCTATACTGGACTAGTTCAGCGATCGAACTTCTGCCGTCCGCAGCGGCCCACGCTCGCCTGGGCAACGGCATGCTCAAATCAACATCCGACGCCGACGGACCGCTCGCGCGGCAACTAGCCGCAGCCGTCGCCGAGTCTGCCCTCCTCGTCTCGCGACTCGCCTTCTTCGACTTTGCCCACGAGGACGAAGCGGAGCAGTACTTCCAGCTCGCGGAGGACGCCGCGGAGGCGTCGCAAGATCACGCCCTGTCCGCCGCGGTATTGGCTCACCGCGCGTTCGTGCCGGGCTTCGCCGAGAAGGAACGGCCAGCACGCGACTTCCTGAAGGCCGCTCACGCACATGCGCGCTACGGTGCGGGTCCTTTGCTCCGCTCGTGGCTGCACTGCGTCGACGCTGAGATATCGGCCCGTACCGGCCAGCCGAAGACCAGCGTCGCCCGCATCCGCTCGGCCGAGGACGCGTTGGTGAGCGCCGGAACTGACCCGCTCTGGCTCGACTACTTTGACGCATCTCGACTCGACGGGTTCGCTGGCAATACTTTGCTGCTAGCGGGCCAGAACCGTCTTGCTGCAGCCCGGCTGGAGCAGGCGGTCGACGGTCTCGCCGAGACTGCCACCAAGCAGCGGGCCGTCCTGCTCTTCGACCTCGCCACAGCGCAAGCGCCTGTCGACGCTGACCAGGCACTCGCCACCGCACAGCAAGCGTGCGACGTGGTCGGACGCGTCCCGTATGCAGCTGCACTCCAGCGGGTGCCAGATATACGTGCCGCCTTGAGAGCTACCCCCCAAGCTCAGGAGTTGGACGAGCGAGTCCGCGCTCTGACCAGCGCCGGTGGCGACGTGTAGCTCAGCTGCGCTTGGCGTTATGGGCGAGCACCCGAGTAGGCAGTTCTGCCAAGCCGTCGAGTTGAAACAGGCACTGCTCTTCGACCTCGGGATGGTGGAGGATGTGGCCCCAGGGCCCGCGGCGGATGAGAGCGGTCGCAATGCCAGCGTCCTGAGCTGGTCGGACGTCGTTGTCCAAGCGGTCTCCGACGTACAGCACCGAGCTCGCGGCAACTCCGGCCTCCTCGATCACTCGATCAAAGAAGCCCCGCGACGGCTTTTCCACACCCCAGCCGTCGGAGGTGCCAATTACGTCGACGGGCAACTCCAGCACCTTGAGAATCTGTTCCGCCCGTGCCGTCTGGTTGCCTGCCAGGCCAACTCGAAGACCGGCAGACTGAAGTGCTTGGAGGCAAGGCCGCACATCGCTGTACAGGTCCTCCTCGGAGAAGCTCTCCGGCTGTCCGGCGGCGGCCCGACGCTCGCGTTCGACAGCGAGATCAAACCCTGGCCTGAACACCTGGAAGGTCTCCCGGTAGTCCTTGCCCTGGGCGATCACTGCGCCGAACACAGCTGAGAACGTGTGGCGCGGAACCTTGAGCCAATCAGCCCAGGTCCCGTACTCGCGGGTCTCGTCGACCAAGATTTCGCCAACATCGAAGAAGACCGCTTCGATCCTTGCCACGTGGAGTTCCTCCCTGCCCGATGTGCCGCTCTGCTGCCATGGTGCCGGACCTCGGCGCCCGGCTGTGCGGTCGGCCCCAATCTGCGGCTCCACGCGGCTGTCGTCTTGTTCGTCGGACGGCGGATGGACGGGCAGTGGACGGTACCTCGTCACGAACTTGCATTGTTAACTGTCTGTCTCATTCCAAACACGTGCCGTGACAGAAGGTACGGACGTACCGAACACCCAGTGCACACGGTCTCGTCGGCCTCCGCAATCGCCGGAGTTCGCGACCTCCCGAAGACCAACACGTTCAGGAGAACCCGGTGTCTACTCTCGACATGCCAGCCTTGCTCGGCGCCGCGCAGGCCGCCATGGACAAAGCAGTCGAGACGCTCATGCACAGTCAGCACGCTGAGGTGCGGACGAAGGGCGACCGCGATCTCGTGACCGACGTTGAACTGGGCATCGAACACCTTGTACGGGACCATCTCCAGGAACACTCGCCGGACATCGGCTTCCTCGGCGAGGAGACCGGCGCCGCGGGCGACCCAAACGTGTATTGGGTTCTAGATCCCGTAGACGGAACAGCGAACTTTGTCCACGGAGTTCCACTGTGCGCGGTGGTCCTCGGACTTGTCCAAAGTAGTCAGCCAGTTCTGGGCGTCGTTGACCTTCCCTTCATCGGCCACCGCTACTGGGCGGTACGCGGGGGCGGAGCATTCAGGAACGGCAAACCGATCGCGGTCTCCGGCACCTCAGCTATAGGGGAGGCAATGATCTCCCTTAGCGACTACGGAAAAGGCGACGGAGGTGCCGTTCGTATCCGGACTTCCTTCGAGCTTGACCGTGCGCTTACCAAGCGAGCACAACGAGTTCGACGGCTCGGCTCTTCCGCTGTCGAACTCGTATGGGTTGCCGACGGCACACTCGACGCCAGCCTCACGCTGGGCAACCACAGCTGGGATACAGCAGCGGGCGCTGTCATCGCACTCGAAGCTGGCGCACTCGTCGTGGACGCAGACGGCAGTCCACATAGCACCAACTCGCGATCTGTCATCGCAACAACCCCTGCCCGGCAGGACACTCTGCTGCCGCTCGTGCAGATAGTCCGCGGCACCCCCTACTGGCCTGCACCCACGCCCATCGGCATTGACCACCAGGTCGGAGGCAGCAGGCAAAGCGCGAAGCACAAGGTGGGGACAACAACGTTCAAGGCGACGATCGGCATCGGCATCGGTGACGACGACACGGTAGACGCGATCACCGAGGTCGAGTTCTTCACCTCCGACGAAGCACGATCGTGGATCGAGCAGACGCTCCCCGAAACGGAGTTTCCCGAGTGGGTGAAGCAGCGACCATTCGGGCCGGCCGGAGCCTTCATTCTCGGTTCGATTCAGCAAGGTTCCTACGTTGCAGTGCCCGACGACGTGGCTTGGGTGCCGAAGGACAGCACCGCCGAGGACCTGGACGCCGTTCTGGCCGAAGGGCGTGTGCGGTGGTGCGGCAGTCCGGACGCGGCGGTGTGACACGTGGGCGGGATACGCGAATCGGTGGCCGTGATCGTCGCGGCCGACAGTCCGCTCGGCCGAGCCGCCCGAGCGATCGACGACCTGGCTGGACATCTACCGCCGCCAGACGAGCCGCGTGCATGCCCGCTCTGCTCGATCCAGTCCTGGCCCTGCGCTCGGTTCGACGATGCGGCCCGCCGCTTGCAGGCCGCCGGGCTACGACTTACCGATCTTCTACCGCCGGATCTTCACGAACGTCTCCGGCACTTGACCCTCCAACCGCCGTCCAGACCGCCAGCTCGTGGTCCGGCTGGCGACTGGTTCGACCAGGAGCGACACGATGGATAACGAACACACCGCGATCGAGCCGCCGAGGAATTCTTGCCAAGAGTAACGGTATCGATACCGTACGTCGTCTTTGTGTTACACCAGGGGAACGAGCTTCTCCACCAGCCCGCAGTGCGATACGACAAGGAAGATCAGTTGAACGACATGGTCACTCCCCCAGAGGGGAACAACGAGGCCGCCGGTTCTGAGCGCGCCGCCCGACTACGCAAGGCGATGGTCGACGAGCTGGTCGCCGAGGGCACAATCGTGTCGGCCCAGGTCGAGGCCGCAATGCGCAAGGTTCCTCGCGAACTGTTCGCGCCAGGCGTAGACCTGCAGGAGGTCTTCCAGCTGTACAACGGCGTGGTTACCAAGCGCGACGAGGCTGGGACCTCGGTCAGCTCGGTGTCTGCACCGCAGCTGCAAGCACACATGCTGGAGCAGGCGGAGATCACCGAAGGCATGAGGGTCCTGGAGATCGGGTCCGGAGGGTACAACGCCGCGCTGCTCGCCGAGCTTGTCGGCCCATCTGGTCAGGTCACTACGGTCGACATCGACCAGGACATCACCGATCGAGCGCGCCGCTTCCTCGGGGAGACTGGATATTCGAGGGTGAACGTCGTGCTTGCCGATGCCGAAGCTGGTGTCGCCGAGCACGCCCCCTACGACCGGATCCTGGTCACGGTCGGCGCGTGGGACGTACCGCCGGCCTGGGTGGAACAGCTCACCCCGACCGGACTCCTCGTTGTTCCGTTGCAGGTCAGGGGACTGTCGCGGACGATCGCCTTCGGGAAGACCGACGAGTGCCTGGCCAGTCGGTCGGCGCGCTTGTTCGGATTCGTGTCAATGCAAGGCGCCGGGGCGCACCAGGGCAAGCTGCTGGTCATGCGCGGGGGCGAGGTCACCCTCCGCTTCGACGATGACTTCCCCATTGACCCAGCCGAACTGGAAGGTGTCCTGGACACGCCGCGGGTGGAGGTTTGGAGCGGTGCCAACATCGGCCGGTTCGAGCTGTGGGCCGGCACCCAGATGTGGCTCGCCACGGCGCTGCCCGGTTTCTGTCGCGTGGTGTTGGACAAGAAGCTGGACAGTGGCCTGATTTCCCCACCCGGAAGCCACTCAGCCGCGATGGCTGTTGTCGACGGCGGCAATCTCGCCTATGTCACGACGCGCAGCAGCACGGCCAATGAGTCGGACGTCGAGTTCGGCGTCCACGCGTTCGGACCTGACGCGGAACGGCTCGCCGAGGACGTGGCTAAGCAGCTCCGTATCTGGGAGCGGGATCACCGCAATGGGCCCGGCCCACAGTTCCGCGTTTACCCGGCAGGCGCCGCCGATGACCTGCTGCCTGAAGGGCGTGTCGTCGACAAGAAGCACAGCCGGATCACGATCTCCTGGCCAGATGCGGCGAACGCCGCGGCCGGTCGGGGTGCCCTGCAAGAAAACACCAAATAAGGAGAGTGACCCACATGTCGGAGGTCCTGTTTTCGGGTGGCACCACCGCGTTGGCCGAACGGCCCGTCGCGGGTGACGACGAGTTCGCACTGGACGTACGGGTCGTTGTGGCCTACGCCCCAGTCATGGGGGATTGCCCGACAGACGACGGGTGCGGCAACACCTGCGCGGGCAACGACAGCGCCTGCAACTCGTTCGCAGACGACCCGTCCTGACCTACGGGTTGCTGCTGGTGCGCTGCGGCGCACCAGCAGCAACCCTGCGGCCGCACCGTCGCAGGAGGCGAGAAAGTGCCATCCAGATCATCCGCGATATACGTGCCTGGAGGTGCGGCCGTGCTACGCGCCAGCACCGACCCAGGCGGGTTGGATCTGCCCAAAGCCCTGAACTTGTACGGCGATGACGTGCTGCAGCGCGGCATAGCGTGGCTGACGACGCAGTGGCAGCGGGCGGATGTTCGTACCGCCGTGGGTTACGCAAGTCCGGCCCTGTCCCGCCAGATCGACGAGATGGTAGCTGCCGGAAGTCGTGATCCCCGAGCGGTTCGTCGGGTCGTCATCTCCTTGGCGTCCTACCTACTTCGATGGCAGCAGCGCCCCACCCCGTTTGGCCTCTTTGCTGGGGTCGGCTTGGCACGGATCGGTACTGCGGCCAAGGTTCGTTGGGGCCTTGAGCATCGAGTTGCCGTTCGTACGGATGCGGCCTGGCTCGGCGACGTCATCGCACGTCTGCATCGATGTATGCCGCTGATGGAGCGGCTATCCGTGGTCGCCAACAACGCGGCCCACGTTCGCGGTGATCGGGTCGTCGCGCCAGGGCCGCCCCCGGACGGAGCTGGCCAAGAGTTGGCGCCGATCGAAGTGTCCATAGGTCTCAGCCGACCAGTCCGAGCTGCGGTCGATGCGGCTCAGAAACCTGTGCTGTTCGGCGCTCTCCGCCAACAGCTCCTGGCCCGTTTTCCCGCAGCGACTCTCCAGCAGGTCGACAACATGCTGGCGGGGTTGCTCGACCAAAGGATCCTGATCAGCAGCTTATGCGCGCCGATGACCTGCCTGGACGCACTCGACCACGTCTGCGCGGAACTGGAGGCCGTCGAGGCGAAGGCAATCCCTGAGATCACGGATACCGTGCGCGAGCTCACGGCGATTCGCGGGCAGCTGGCCGGAGATGCCCTCGCCGCCGTGACCGACACCGCGGTTACCAGACAGATGCAGGCGTTGAGCACGGTCGCGGAAATGCCTCTCCTTGCCGACACGATCTTGGATTGTGACGTCGAAATACCGGAGCAGGTGGCTCAGGAAGCTCGCGACGCCGTCCTTGCCCTGTATCGCCTTTCCCCGTATCCGTTGGGGTACCCGGCCTGGCGCGACTACCACTCGCGGTTCCGCGCACGCTACGGAATCGGTGCGCTCGTGCCGGTCCTGGAGTTGGTTGCCGACAGCGGGCTCGGCCTCCCGGCCGACTACCTTGGCTCGTCGCGCGGGCGCGCCGCCCGCCAGATGAGCGAACGCGACGAAAAGCTGCTCGCGATGATCCAGCGGGCGACGCTGGATGGCACAGGCGAAATCGTCCTGACCGATCAGGCGATTGAGGACCTCTCGGCCAGCGACCCCGCCGACCTGCACCTGCCTGCTCGTGTCGAGGTGGCCGTCGAGATTCGCTCCGCCGGTATAGAAGCGTTGTCGCGCGGCAGGTTTACGTTGGCGGTGACCGGGACGCCAAGGCCCGGCAGCAGCATGGCCGGCCGCCACTCGCACTTGCTGCCCGAAGACGGCCGTGCCGCGGTCACCGCCTCCTTCACCGCGGCCGAGCCTGGCGCCGTTGCCGCCCAGCTGTCCTTTGCACCACGTAAGCGCCGCAACGAGAACGTCGCGCGGACCGAGCAACTGCTGCCCCACGTGATTCCCATTGCCGAACACCACGAGCGGGACGAGCACCTGATCAACTTGGCAGACCTCGGCATCACAGCGGACGACCGTCGGTTCTACCTCGTCCAGATATCCACCGGCCGGCGCGTCGAGCCGCGCGTGACCCACGCCCTGGAGGCCGGGGTCCATACCCCGCCCCTGGCCCGATTCCTCGCCGAGATCTCGACCGCCCGAGCTTCGGTGTACAAGGCGTTTCACTTCGGGGTCGCAGCCAGGCTCCCGTACCTTCCCCGAGTTCGATACCGGCGAACCGTCCTGTCTCCGGCGCGCTGGCTACTGGCGACCGGTGACCTACCTGGCCGCCGTGCCTCGTTCGCTGCGTGGGGGGCCAGGCTGGACGCATGGCGCCGGCAATGGCGTGTCCCCGACCGCGTTGCCCTGGTCGAACTGGACCGGAGACAGCCAGTGGACCTGGACCATCCGTTGCACCGACTCCTGCTGCGCACCCGCCTGGACCGCGGAGGCCAACTCGAACTGCGTGAAACCTCGGGGCGGGAAGACATCGCGTGGATTGGCCGAGCTCACGAGGTTCTCATCCCACTGGTCTTGGATTCCGCTGCCGCTGCAAGCCGACCGTCATCGATCGCCGTTCCACACCGGGTTGTTGCCAGCGACGCCAGCCACCTGCCGGGAGATTCACCCATCCTGTGCGCTCAGATCTACGGACACCCAGGTCGCTTCGACGAAGTTCTCACCGAGCGACTTCCCAGCTTGCTCGGCGCCTTCGGCGATACCGCTCCGAACTGGTGGTTCCGCCGCCATCGCCAGATGGGCCGTCCCGATGACGACCAGTACCTGGTCCTGTACCTGCGCCTACCCCAGCCATCCGCCTATGGCTCGGCTGGTGAACGCCTTGCCGAGTGGGCGAGCACGCTGCGCAGCGAACGCTTGCTGTCGCACTTCGCGCTGACCACCCACGAACCCCAAACCGGGCGCTACGGTCACGGCTCCGCCATGGAGCGCGCGTATGACGTGTTCGCGGCCGACTCCGCAGCTGCTCTCGCGCAGATCGACTTGGCCTTCCGAATTGGGACGCACCCTCAGGCCGTGGCAGCTGCCAGCTTCGTCGACCTCGCCGTGAACTTCGCCGGCTCTGTGCAGAGCGGGTCGGATTGGCTGCTCCGCGAAGTTCGTCAAGTGCACGGGCGGCTGGATCCGGCGCTCCGCGTCCGAACGCTGAAACTGGTCGACCCGGACGGCACCTGGGCGTCGTTGCGTTCTCTGCCGGGCGGAGAGAAGGTCGTGACTGCCTGGCAGCACCGCGCCGTCACACTTGGTGCTTACCGAGAAGCCCTGGCCGAGCAACGTGATCCACTGACGGTTCTGCCCTCGCTCCTACACCTGCACCACATCCGTGCAGTCGGAGTCGATCCGGCGCTTGAGCGCGTGACCGGCCGGTTGGCTCGGGCCTCCGCGCTCCGCGCCGCTGCTTGCCGCGGGAAGGATTAGCTTGGGAACCACGACGAATGCTCCAGCCGATCTCGCTGCGATCGCCGAGTGGCACACCACCAACTTGGCACTGCCCAAACCACGTCCGGAGGACGAGCCCTGGGCTGATCAATCTCTCTCCAAGGGCACCGCCGGAATCGCCCTGCTGCACATCGAACGTGCCCTCACCAGCCGCGGGACCTGGCGACAGGGACACCTGTGGATCACGAAGGCCGTCACCGGGCAAGTCAGCGCCACGGACACCTCCGGCCTCTACCTCGGGGCTCCCGCGATAGCGTTCATGCTGGACGCTGCGGCGACCGGTGCCACCAACCGCTATCGAGAGGCCCTCGCGGATGTCGACGGCCATGTGGCCGCGCTCGCCCACCGCCGCGCCGAAGCCGCGCTCGTACGCATCAAGGCGAGCGAGTTTCCTGGGTTCCGCGAGTACGACGTGTTCTTTGGCTTGAGCGGCATCGGCGCGCTGCTCTTGCGTCGTGCCTCCGGCAGCACCGCAATGCAGCGCATCCTGGACTACCTCGTTGCCCTGGCCAGACCACGTCGGGTCGATGGCGAAGTACTGCCTGGCTGGTGGGTCGGCCACGACCCTCACCGTCGAATCTCCGGGACTTACCAGGACGGCCATGGCAATTTCGGTGTGGCCCATGGGATCGCCGGCCCTCTGGCCTTACTCAGCCAGGCCATGCGGCGAGGGATCATCGTTGACGGCCAGCACGAGGCGATCATCACCATCTGCGAATGGCTCGACTCCTGGCAGCAGGACGGCGCTGCCGGCCCCTGGTGGCCAGAGTGGATCACCCTGGCAGAGCTGCGCACCGGCCGGCCTCACCAGCCCGGTCCGGCACGCCCCAGTTGGTGCTACGGCACGCCGGGGATCGCCCGTGCTGGCCAGCTCGCTGGCATCGCCACCGGTGATGCCCACCGACAGCGGATGTACGAACAGGCGCTGGTTCGCTGCCTCGACGCCCCCGAGCAGATAGCTCGGATCACCGACGGCGGCCTGTGCCACGGCTGGGCCGGGCTATACCAAACTGTCTGGCGATCGGCCCAGGATGCCGGAACCCCCGCCTTAGCCGAACACCTCCCGCGCCTGGCCACGCACCTGGGTCAACACGCCAACCACGAGCCAGTGGCGAAGCGCGGCTTTCTCGACGGCGCAGCAGGAACAGCTCTTGCCTTGCACACCGCCGCGCACAACACCGCGCCGACCTCCGGATGGGACGCATGTCTACTCATCGACTAGCACCACGAGGTGCAGAACCACGAAGCGGTGGCGTGGACGAGTCCGCGGTCGCACAAGGCACGGAACACGCCGTTCTGCTGGTACTGGCCGGGACTTCTCTGAATGAAGCCGCCGCCACCGCACCTGTCGAGCCCACGGATCTTGCCGAGGCCGTCGAGGTCTACCGGCAAGCCGGGCGGCAGGCCCTCGAACGGCAAGCAGCCTCGGGCTGGTGGCAGATCTACATCCAGTTCATCGATTGGAATACCGCGGAACAGTCGGCAGCCGACACCATCGTGCCGCTGCTGCACCGCGCTGAAGAGGACGGCCTCGTCACTAAGTGGTGGTTCATGAGGAAACACCCCTGCTGGAGACTTCGGCTCCACCCAGGCCCGGACGGACACGCGATGCGGGACCGCCTCCGAGCGGCACTCGATGAACTCGCTACCGACGACCGAATCGCCCGGTGGTGGCCCGGCATCTACGAAGCGGAGACACCAGCTTTTGGTGACTGGGCGGGCATGGAGGCTGCCCACGATCTGTTCTATGAGGACAGTCGCGCCGTCATGCACCTCGCTCACAACGGCGACGTCGGGCTGGGGCGACGCGAACTGTCGCTGTTGCTGTGCAACATCCTGGTGCGCGCAGCGGGATTGGAGTGGTACGAGCAGGGCGACGTCTGGCACCGGGTCGCCCAGGAACGCCCCCTGCCAAAGGACGTCTCTGCCGCGAAGCTGACCGCCATGGCCAGCGACCTCAAACAGCTGATGCTCGCTAACGTGGCTCCCGACGGGCCGCTGCTGCGCACAGAAGGCCCCCTGGCCTCGTCCGCAGACTGGGCCAACGCCTTCCGGCAGGCTGGCCAGAAGCTGGGGTCCGCGGCCCGCGCGGGGACGCTGCAGCGCGGCCTTCGCGAGGTTCTGAGCTACCTGGTGATCTTCCACTGGAACCGCCTTGGGCTGCCAGCTCGAACACAAAGTATTCTCGCGTGGGCGGCGCGCACCGCCATCCTGGGCCTGCCTGAACATATGTCGCCCAACCCGACTTCGGCTGAACCGATCCCTCGGTCACCAGGGCCGACACCGACGGTGCACGCGGACGAAAGTGCCGCTGAACGAGCGCTGGTCCGTTTTCCGCTGGTATCACAGCACCGATTTCCCTGTCCTGACCTGGAAACCCAGGTACGCAAGGTCCGTGACTGCGCAAGCTCGTGCCGGGAGCCAACCACCGCGGACGAGCGGATCAACCGCGCCTGCACTGTGTGGAACCTATCCGCGCTGCTCGCGGCCGACTGCGGTCTGCCCGACGTCGCGATCGACCTATGCCAACGACAGTTCCAAGTCTTCCGAACAGCAGCGGCGCCCCTGTCCGGCGGTGCGGCGATCGCTTCGCTGCAGCCATTGGTGAATCTCGCCCGGCTGACCCGACGGGCAGGCGCCCCTGAAGCCGCGCATCGCGAACTCGAAGCGATCAACCACGCCGTTCACAATGGTGGCAAGGCGCTTATCCATGGTGAACTAATAGACTTCGATGGCCTTATCGCGAGCAAAGACTCCACTGTGGACACCTGGCTTCGGCAAGTCATGCGCGAGGATGGAACCCGAGCACTTGTCGCAGCTGGCCAGTGGATGAACGCCGCAGCGCATGCCGAGAAGTACGATGATGAAAGAAGTCGGCTCCGCGAAGCTCGCCAGACGTGCATCATCGCTCTAGCCCTCAACGGTCAAGTTGGCTCCGCACTCGAACTTGTCGACAACACTGTTACAAGCGACGACTCGGAGTGGGCCGTAGCGGCCTGCCTTCGCAGCTACTTGCTCCTCAACGATCGTGGTCTCGGCGCTGGTGATGTCATCGACATGCTCAACGCAGTTCGGCGTGTCTGCTGGGTTTCGGACCGACCCACGAGGCTATTCCGGGTCCGTCTCGGGCTGGTCGGTGCCGACCTCGCCATCGCAGCACAAGTGGACGCAGGACATCTATGCACTGAACTGATCGAGGATGCCGAACGATCGGGAGATGCGCTCGTTGCGCGCGAAGTACTGGCACACCCAGGATGCCGAGCGCTGGCAACTCCAAACCAGGCCGAAACCTTGGAGCTAGTCGTCGAGCGAGCAGGATTTGACGCTGGACAGATCCCTGAAGTGCTACTGGCCGAACTCATGGCATCCGTTCAAGCCGCCGGAACTGTCCTTACAGAGACCCTCGGCGGCACTACCAGCGGCCAGAGTTGACCCACAGCTGACCCGGCATACGTCCACCGTGGCGAACTGGCCCGTCCGCTCGCTAAAGCGGACGAACCAAATGCTCGCTCGACTCGAAGGGGCGCCTTGACACAACACAGAGTGTTGCGAGCCTCCTATACCGACTAGATCAAGGAACTGCTTTGCCAAACACCACAGCATTACCGAACGGCCTGCTCAACGAACTTCGCAACTTCCGCCACCACGACCCAAGCCTGCTCGACGGCGAGCTTCCCGGACTGCGTCTCCGTCGTTTGCCCGGTGGCCGCAATAACCGAGTCTTCGCCTGGGATGGTCCCGACGGCGAGGTGTGCCTCAAGCTCTACCGCACAGACAAGCGCGACCGCGCTGCTTGTGAATTCCAGGCCCTAACTCACCTCGCCGGCTCTGGGATCAATGCCGCACCACGGCCGCTGTTTCTCGATCCCGACGCTGAGCTTCCCGCGGTCGCCATGACCATGGTTCCTGGTCGTCCTCTACCTAAGCTCGACGAACCGACCAATGCCCTGGGCGCCGTAGTCGACGTGCTCGCCCAACTGCGTGAGATCCCGCTCGGCCCGTTCGCCGAAACTCCGCGGGTCGACTCGGCCACGGACTTAATCAAGCGGCTCACCGACACTTGGTCGAACCAACTCGACGAGCACGACGACGAACCGCTCACCAGCGAGATGCACGCTCTGCTCGATGGCTGGCGCGAGCGCGGCGACGCCGAGACCCTTGCCGAACCTGCGCCGAGGATCTTCTCCCGCGGGGACTCCAACCTCCTCAACTGGCTCTGGGAGGCCCCCGACATCCGCGTGGTGGACTGGGAGTTCGTCGGCTACAGCGACACCGCCTACGATGCCGCCGAACTGATCGAGCATCTCAGTGCCCACGCCATCGACGACGCCCTGTGGATCTCACTGCTGCCCAACCTCGGCATCAACGATGAAGCCAGTCGGCAACGATTCCTCGCCGCCCAACGCACCGTCGCACTCCGCTGGCTCAGCGTGCTATGGAAACGCCGCAACACCCGAATCGACGAATTTGAAAGCCAGCACAGCCGCGTACGGAAACTCATGAAGCACGACTTCATGTAGGAGAAACCGTTGTCCTACGGGCACGCCGGCTGCCTCAGTGCCTGCTGACGATCGAACCCCAACCGCCTTCCTGCCTAGCATCGGTGATCTTTTCCGGTCCCCGACCGACTCGAAGCCCCACTGCTGGTCGACGTACGGACTGACCGGCGGCAGCGGCCAAGGCACTGGAGACCAAAGGAAAACGACCCAGCTACAACCTCATGAAGCAAGTCCTCAAAGGACTGTGCCGTTTATGAAGGGACGCACGATGACTATCTCTCAAAGCCACGAGGAAGCGCTTGTCGAACCGGTGTGGGCAATCGACCTGGCCTCAGTGCCGTGGACAGCCTACGAGGACGAGCATCTTCCGACCGGCGAGCAGGCCGCGCTACTAAAGATCGTCAAGCCCAACCGCTGGTCCACGGGACCGATCTCCGCTGACTGGGCCTCGTAACGTTGTCCACGGCTCTCATACCCACATGCCCGTAGCTTGACGTCGCGCGAGTTTCTGATGTGGCCCCTTCGACGCCGCAGGCCAGTCTATCCGCGGCCTGCGCGCTCGCCTGCGCAAGCCCGGATTGCACGTGAGCGCATTGACGACCTCAATGCGCGACGCCGCGCTCTGGACCCAGAGGCCACCGAGGTTTTACTGCTACCAAACCTATGGAATGACGACCTTGACACGATCGACTCCGCCTTGGCGGCGAACACAGGCGTCCCTCTTGAGACAGATCATGATCCACCTTGCCGATGAGCGACCCAAATGATGAGCTTAAGGTCGGGCCTTTTGCTACATAGAACCAAATCCACCACCTTGCATAGTTCGCCGAGGAAGCCATGTGTGGCAACCATTTGACAGAATCCAAAGTCATTTACTGTGACCTCGACCTCATAGACCGGATCTGCCGTTCGGCCGAATCGAAGGCCCTGCGTTCCACCGGACCGAGGCCCACGATGCGTATGACCCGTCTACCTCCGGACGACATGGTCTGGTCACCGTCCGACGCCGCTCGTTACGACGCAGACTTGGTTCTGGAGCTGTACATCCAAGGCAGGTCATACCGGGAAGTAGAAGAAGTGACCGGCTACTCCCAAGATCACGTAAGGGAGCTCGCACGCTCGGCCGATGCCGAACGACATCCCCATGAAGACCTTGTCATCGCGAGTTGGCGAGTCGCTTCGCGGGCCAGGCTCTCCAGGATGCCGGCCGCCGACCTGATGTACGCCTGGATGGACGGCGCCGAGCCCGAAGATCTCGCCGACAAATACAACGTGCCCGCCGACTTGCTGTGGGATGTCATCTCAGCCGAGATTGCCAAAACCACCAGGAAGTCGCTTCGCCGCCGTCCGATAGTCCGGTCTCCCATCAAACCTCTGGACTGCCTGGATACCTGCGATTTCGCCTGCGTTCAAACCTGCGCTTACACAATTCAAGGCACCGGTGCACAGGACTCGCCGCCCAGGCCCGATCTGTCTCCAAATTGGCCACCACAAGCACGTCTCAACCTGGCGATAGCCATAGACCCGAGGGGTCGCGCGAACTGGACACGATCGCCCCTGGAGAACGTCGAGTGACGAGGACCATCATTCAGATCCATGCCCTCGTAGCTCAGCGGATAGAGCAGGAGCCTTCTAAGCTCAGGGTCACGGGTTCAAATCCCGTCGAGGGCGCCAGAGCGTTTCACGAGCCCACCATGCTCGATGTCGGCATTTCAAATCGCGGCGTCGAATGATGCACAGTATCGAGAAATACATGCCTAAACTTCTCTCATACGATGTTGATGACGACGAGGCTGCCGAGCAGTACGTGCGCGGTGCGCTGCGCAGATCGCAGCGGAGCAACTGGAAGGCTTTGATAGCCGACGATCGCATCATGCAGACGTACCGTGCGCTGTGTCGAATCGAGGCCCGCGCAGCCCAAGCCCACATCCGCCACCGCGAGGCGATCAGGCAGGCCGAGATCGACCGAGACGCGGGCCTGATCAGCGACATAGAATTCGCCGAAGAATACGGATCCTTCGTGAATTGGCGACAGCGTGCTTCTGTGTTCGACGGAATTCTGCGACAGTACCGGGATATGGTCCTGGACCGAGTGTGGATCGTGCGCCGGGATCCGGTCGTGGACTGCCTACGGCGCTCACTGCTGACCCTGGCGCTGGCCGTCGATGCCCACCGGGATGCCCACGCAGGAGAGGAGTCCCTGGCCGACACCGCGTTATGGGCGAGACTGAGCACGCTGACGTGGCCAGTCTCGGCGGGTGCCGAGTTCCGCACTCTCGCCGACGCAGTGGCGGCCGAGCGAGCCCGGCGGGGACCTGCGCGTATCAACAGCGATGCGTTCATCGAGTTCGAAGGACTGCGAGTGTTCGGCGAGACCGTGGATGTCGCCAACCTGATCCTGGAGCTCACTGATCACATCGAGCCCTCGATCTCGCGGCCGACGCTCATCGAGCTATGGAAACAACGAACTCCAGACCTGATCGACACCGCTGCAGCAAAGGCCACGACCGACCGCCAAGTCGGCAACTACGCCTCGCACCGTCTACGAAAGGCTCTGCTGTTCCTGGAAAACCTTGCTGTGATCGCCCGTGAAGCCGAGGAAGCCAGTCCGCGGATCACTGTGACCGATCGAGCTAAGCTCGGCGAACTGCGCCGCAGATGGGACGACACGTACTTCGAGGCGTACGGGCTCGGGCGCTGAAGGCAAGTAGTCCTACCATCTGCCGGGACGGGCCCTGCGGGGAGCCGTTCTATTCCGTTGCGCGCTTGGCGGAGGCTGTCCGCCGCGGCGGACAGCGACGCCCACCAGGCGAGCAGGCAGCTGCGGGCCAGATAGACGAAGGCGTCCAAGGTCAGCGGGAGATCGGCGTTGCGCCAGCCGAGTCCTCCCGCGCGCCAGACCGGCACGATGTCTTCGACGCCACCCGCATGCTCAGCACCCGCCAAGTTCTTGGTCGTGCGGGTTCATCCCGGCCGCAACCCGGTCTGTAGGTGGTGATTTCCCACGGTCAGTGGCGGGTCAGGGGCACTGTGCTTCACTCCAATGATCATGGTGCTGACCAGTGCAAACGCTCTCGAATGATGATCTTGTAACTGTGGGTGACACGGCCATCTCGCGTCCGCATGTGTCAGCTCGCGGGAGTGTCGACCTTGATCATGAAGTCGTGCGGGCCAGTCCGGATCCGAACGTCGAGCCCGCGATGCAGACGTAGGTAGGCCGCAGCGGCGACCAGTGCGGGGTCGGGCGTGACCCCCTTGCTCGCTTCGATCAGTGCGACCTCTGACTGGGAGGTGCCAGCCAGAGGTCGTGATGTGATCACAAGGCCAGGCTCGGCCGCGGCTGCCGTCAGTCGCGCTGCGGGGTACGTCATGTGCAGTTCGTCGACAAGCGCCACAGCTTCTGCGAGTGGCGACGGGTCGGTAACCACCACCACCTCGGCTTCGTGCATGACTCGCGTGTCCCGCTCCCGGTCTGTAGCCACGATGAAGTCGCGTTCCGCATGGTCGCCGGGTACGAACGGGTAGCGCTCCAGTCTGATTTCCTCGCCAGACGCCTCCCGCACAACGACACGGAACGATGCAGGCTCTCTCACCTGCGTGTGTGCCGGGGGCGGAAGGGCCCGGACTGCAGCGCGGTAGGACGGTTCGTCGATGGAGAGCATCTCGTAGAACTTCGTCCGTAGCACGTGTGCCGCATGCCCTGCCTCCTCGGGCAGTGGTCTGGAACGCGCCGGTCGCGTCAACTCGTGTACGGCGTTCGCCAGTTGGCCGGGCAGATTCTGCTTGGTATCGATGGCCGGAATGCCGAGCATGGCGCTATAGAGGCTGACCGATCCGGCGTCGCCGATGAAGGCGTCTGCGGCGGCGACGATGGGCTGCCAGCCATCGTCCGGGTCGATGAGAAGCAGTCCGCTCTCGACGGCGTGCTGATGCCACATCCGCACCTGGTGTCTGCCGTGCCCGCGCCAAATGTTGGGGTGCAGCACCAGCGAGACCTTGTACGCGTCCGCCGGGAGTTCGGCGAGGAGGCGTAGCGGGAGGTCCGGATGCTCGTTCAGCAAGGAGTCGGAGCCCCAGGTCGAGCTCAATACGACCAAGTGGTGATGAGAGCGGACGCCAAGAGCTCGGCGGTAGAGCGAACGGAATTGCCGGCTTGCCAACAACTGCTCGTAGACGGGGTCGCCTTTGGCGCCAACAGCGAGTTGGGCGATCGGGCCGCGCAGCTCCCGCAGTCGATCACTGGCGTGTGCGGCGATGATCAGGTCGTAGTCCGCTGCGACCGCCTGGCGCCAGGGCGTCACGAGAACACCCAGTTCTTTCAGATGCTTGTGGAGGCGCGGATCGGGCGCAGGGGGCTGGTCGATGGTGAAAATGAGCTGAATGCGGTGATCGGCTTCGAAGGCGGCGGCAGCGGCGAGCACGCGCTCCAACGACTCCGGGGTGCGTACGACCAACATGACCAGACGGGTCGGCGCGTATGTAGTCCAACGCTCCATCCGCTCGGAGGAGGGAGCAGCAAGCTGCTCCTGCAGCACGCTTCGCTTGGCGAGCCAGGCCGCGCTGTCACCACCACACGTCTTGACATACGCGGTGAGCGCTTCAGCGCTTGGGACGCGTTTGCCCGCCGAAATGGCGTACAGCGTGGACATCGGGATGTCAGTGGACTTCGCGAGCGCCCGCATCGAGGGTATGCCCGCCCGGTCGCGTAGGTCGCGCAGCTCGGCGGCGAACGCGGCCAGCGGCCCAGCCTCGGGGTCTACCGGAGCTGGAGGACGCGACACTAGACACCCTCCCGTTTTTCTCATGTGTTTTCTCGGATACTATCAGCCAGTGGCTCTGTTGGAGATCCCTGTACCCATCCTCGCAGCGCTCGCGGGCGCGCTGGTGGCTGCGGTCGTCGCGGTGTGGCTGTACCGCCGCAAACGGAGTGACGACCACGGCTGGGAGCTGAACAGGGACCGTCACTCCCAGGCGCATGTCGCGTTGGACGCCGCCGACCGATTTTTTGCGGCCATCCAAGGCCGTGCCCGTACCGCGTTGGCACTCGCAGAACTCGGTGTGCTGCCACTGGCGGACGATCTCGGCCTGCTGATGCGAACGGCGACAGAAGACAGTCCGGCCAGGATCACGCTTCAGCGCCTACTCGCGCACATCGCCACGATCGAGGGCAGGCCGCTGCTTCCTGAAGGCGCAAGTTGCGAAGAGGTTGCCGACGCTGCCCGTGTGCAAGACCGCGAGGCCACGGCCGCGATGGCGTTGATCACTGTTGCCCGCAAGCAGGTCACGGATCTGTGGGGTCCATCTGCGCCACCTCGTTGATCAGTCAACAGCCCTCCAGCGTCGACTAGCTCGACGGCGTCGAAGTCGGTGCTGGCCAGGGTGATCAAGGCAGCCCGAAGTTGGTGCCTGCCGGCGAGTTTTGCCCCTCGACGGCCATCAGGCATCACCTCCGGGGTTGTCGACCTGGAAGCTGCCCTCGATCACCAGCATTCCGGCTGGAAACCCGCTGGTCAGACGCGGGGCCGCCTGCCTGTAGCCTCTCCCAAGGCAGGAGCATGCGCCGCACGGAAGCCTTCATGGGGCATCAACACCCCCTGACCGCGCCGACGCCGGACCATCCCGGCGGTGGCGGAAAGCCGCAGCTCACGACGGGTGCGGTTTCGTGCGGATGCCGTATAAGCCTCGCCTGCGGCTCCAACCGCCGGCCGGACGTCGGGGTTTCGCCGGGGACAGGCCCGAAGGGGAGATCTACCTCAAGATGTATCGCCCGACAAGCCTGATCGAACCACCTCCGAGTACCAAACCCTCACTCATGTCATCGCCTACGGCGTTACCGCGCCCTCGGAGCACCTTGATGCATAGAGCCCGACGACGATGAATTCAATGGCCGCTGAAAAACAGCGTTAGCATGCCGTTCGCATGCCGTGTCAGTTGATGCTGCATCCCAAGCCCCTGTTGCGCCTTGAGAATTAAGTCGCGTAGCACAGTTTCGCACTCGATGAGCCTTGCCTGCTGGAAGAGTGTGGCCGCCAGTTCCAACTGAGTGAGGAGTGTCGACTCGGTTTTTGGCCCCAGCAATCGTTCCTCAACTGCGAGGAGCTTACGAAGTATTTCCTCAGCGTCGACAAGCTTGCCTAGGTCGCGGACGGCCAGCGCCAGGTTGAACCGAATCATCCTAGCCGTTTCAGACTCCCCATGACCCGTATTGATGAGCGTGTCCAGTATTCTCCTGTACTCGTACTCCGCTTCTGTGTTCTTTCCGCGTTTGCGCAGAATATCAGCGATACAACTTCGAGTTTTCAGGGTATTCGGGTGATCGACTCCGAGCACCTTCTCGGCGGATTTAGCCGTTTTTTGAAACAGCTCATCGGCTTCCTCAAATTTATCCTGATTCCGTAGCACAACACCAAGGCTGCATTGTATGGCAAGCGTATCGGGATGCTCTTTGCCCTGCACGTGCTCGGCGATGGGCCAGATCGCACGATACTCCCGCTCGGATTGCTGCAAATCCCCGCGAACGTGGAGTACCCCCGCAAGGTTCGAGCGTGTCGCAATAACAGAAGCGTTCATGTCACCGAGATGCTCTCGACTGGCCAGAACTTGCCGAAGCGTAGCCTCCGCCTCGTCAACAGAACCTCGCGCGAGCAATACGGCGGACAGATTATTGAGAATAGTTAGCGTCAAGACATGGTCAGAGCCATGCACTCGCGTGGAAATTTCGGCAATCTCTCGGTATTCGCGCTCGGCCGCCACATAGTCACCGCGGACACGCAGAGCGTTCGCGCGCCCTACTCGCAACTCTAACACTTCAAGTCCGCTAGCACTTGATTCTGCCTGCCGAGCGAGAGTTTCGTCGTATATATTTTCCGCAGAGGAAACGTCGCCACGCATCGTCAATACGTGGGCAAGTGCCCGCAAGGAAACTCGCGTTTGAGGATGTTCGCGACCCTGGTTCCTGATATTTGCTGCAAGAATTTCGCGGAACTCCGTTTCCGCCTCGGCGAGCAGTCCGCGACAAACCAAGATGTCAGCAAGGTTGCGCCGCACCGCGATTGTCATGTGATGCTCGACCCCCTTGGTGCCCGTAAAATTCTGCAGCACTTCCTGAAATAGGTTCTCCGCTTCAACCAGTTCACCTCGCTCGAAATACAATGTTGCGAGCAGATTCTGAATTTGAAGAACTTGCTGGTGACGCGACTCAAGCACTCGCTCGGCGACAGGAAGGATCTGGCGGCATAGATGTTCCGCTTCATCTAGTCGGGCACGGTCACGGAGAATGTTGGCAAGGTTAAATGCCACGCCAAGCGTGTACTGATGGTCGGCGCCGAGATGCCGTTGCGCATGGGACAGTAGCTGCCGTAGAAGGTCCTCCGCTGCATCTAGGTCGCCACAGTCTCGAAGTGTTGCCGCTAAACCATCGTGCACATTCAATACGCTGGGATCGTACGGAATCTGTGTACGGTTGACGATGTCGAGCACTTGCCGAAATTCGTTTTCCGCTGCTCCTAGGTCGCCGCGCTCTCGAAGTATTCCTGCCAAGGCATTGCGCGTAACGAGCGTCTCGATATCTTCATCGCCCCGGACAGCCTGCTCGATCGCCAACACCCTGCGGTAGCCAGCTTCCGCTTCGTCGAGGCGACCGAGTGATTGTAGGTTGTTGGCCAGGTTGTGTTCGACGGCAAGAGTTTCCGGCGCTTCCGGCCCCAGGAGGGCGGCACGACATACCACTGCGGTTCGGTTCAGTTCGACGGCCTCGTCGTCGAGACCCGCTCGTTGGCAAAAGAACGCGGCCAGATGGCATACGATCGCAGCGCCGAGGCGCACTCGGCGTAACTCGTTCTCTTCCCCAGCGACAGTTCGTGCGAGTACGCAGTGTGGAATCAGGGTGTGCCAGAGCGGCCAAGTAGCTGGCTGTGTCGCATCAAGAGTCTCGATTGACTGCAAGAGCGCATACAGAGCGATCTCGACAAAGGCACTGGGACGGGCGCCACGTTGGACGTGGTGCCGGCTGGCATCGCGGATAACAGGATGCATGCCAACTGTCGGCACGCTGACCACCTCGTCTTCACGACGTTGACTCGGTTGTATGAGGCCGAGTTCGTCGAGAGCGACCAGCAGAGTTCGAAGTAGTGGTGCTGTCAGCTCCGGAAAGAGCGGTGAGCGCGTGAGGACGTCAGCGTCAAGCAGGGCGTGGGGTACGGGAGCCGGTCCCAGGCAGGAGAGCGTGCGCAATAGGGGGCGAGCGAGACGGTGACCTCGCTGATCGAGCAGATCCAGCGACAGTTCCCAGGTGCGCGATAACAGTTCACGGTCGTCCGGATGCTCGGTCGACCAGGACAAGTCCGTTACGTCAGCGAACCGCTGTTCCCACGCCGCGCGATATGTGTCGAATGTCGTTGCCAGATTCAGTCCGGGAACTGGTGGGGCGTTTCGTGCTGAGGCCAGGTACGAGCCGGCCAGCCAGAGCGCCAAGGGCAGCCCACCCAGGCGGTCGGCAAGAGTGATCGCCTCTGCCGTGGAACCCGCGTCCGGTGCCCGGTCGAGAAGTACCCGAGCGCCGTCGTCGGCCGACAATGCCTCGACCCGGAGCAGCCGGGCATTGCCCCAAACCTCCGCACTGGCCACCCGGCTGGTAACGAGTACCGTTCCCGTGCCACTCGGTGGTGTTCGAAGCCAACCACGCTGCCGGCTGACCCTCCCGTCGCCTGGAGCCAGAAGCCGGGGATCATCTGCGTTGTCGAGCACCAGCAGCCACTTTCTCGTCGCTGTGCTTAACGCTTCCCACAGGAGGTCAGGCGCCGACTCCACGCCGGACGACCAGGCGTTGTGCATGCGTTCTCGATCTACGCTGGCGCGGATTGCGACGGTGCGCAGGCCCGTGATCAGGGTTTCCTCGCTGCTTGCGTCGACCCACCAGACGTCCACCTCGTCCGCGACGGCGCGCGCCACCTCGGCGGCTACTGTCGTCTTGCCGTATCCACCTGCGCCGTGCAACACCACGACGGCGGCTTCCTCGCTGCGCACCACCTCAGACGCAGTCTCGATGACGCCATCCCGACCCCGCGTCCGGTGACCAGGCCGACGATCAGGAACAGCCAGAGAATGCAGCAGGTGTACGGGCTCGGGGGGTTGCCCGTGGTAGTTGACGGTGACAGAACCGGCAACTACGGCCGATCCGCTGATGTGGCCTGCTTGCAGCACGGGTCCGAACAGGTCTCCAGCGACGGTGTTCTGAATCTCCGGGGCAGCGGACGTGTTGTTCAGCGGCTTTACGGTGGTGCGGGCGAGGAGCTCGAACGCGAATGCGGCGGCGTGCTGAGAGGCGGTGGGTTGCCATTTCTGGTCAGCAGTCTCGGTTTTGCCGGAGAGAAGGTCGGAGATGCCCCGCACGACGAGGGCATCGACAGCATCGTTGGTGTAGGCGCCGTGCAGGAACCCGTAGCCTTCCATCTCGACGGCGGCGGCGTCGCCGCAGTGCTGATCGAGGTACTTGGCGGCGGCAGAGTCCGGGTCGGCGATGACCGTGCTGCCCGCAGCTACTGGCTTCACAATGGCTTTAGGCAGAGTCTCGGGCCGGCGGGGCAGGATGCGGTGTTGCCACTCGTCGTCGCGCGCGATCTTCTGCGCTCGCCGAAGCAGGCGACTGGCTGGGGCGTGGGTTTTGATGCGTGGGAGGCGGCCGGTGGCGGTGTCCTTACCGGTGTCGTAGTCGTAGATGTAGTCGGCGATGACGACATCGCCGCGGGCGACGTCTTTGCGGCCGCCGGCTACACCGACGAATAGCACGCACCGCGGATGGAACTGGTTGATCGCTCGCTCGATCTCGATGCCGGCCTGGGTGTTTCCCGCCCCGGACTGAGCCAACGCGACGGTCCAAACCCCCCGATCAGTGGCGAACACACCAACCTCGTAGAGGGTGCCGCCTGGTCCTACATTCTCCTTCAAGGGCCCTTGAAGGTGCTCGCGAACGGCTCGGTACTCCACGTCCAGCGCAGTGCAAATCACCACGGTGCCCAAATTGGTGTCTTTGGTCATGAGTCCTCCCTGTGCTCAAGCCGGCGATTCACTGCACGGAAAGCGTCTAGTGCTCGGATTTCTGATGGGATTCGCGAAGCAAGGCCGGATGCAGCTGAGTTGCCGGTCCTGCGCGATAGAGACTGGCGCGACGGCCGCGGTCGCTGACAGCTTTGCCACCAGTGGGGATAAGGAATCCATTCGCGCGGGTGACCTTGCGGTGGAAGTTCGACGGCTCCAGCTCGACACCCCAGACGGTCTCGTAGACCTCGCGCAACTGGGAAATGGTGAACTCGGGTGAGCAGAACGTGGCCGCGAGCGTGGTGTGGCACAACAGATCGCGAGCGTTCTCGACCGCGTCACCGAGAATGTGGTGATGGTCGAACGCAAGCATGGAGGAATCGGTCAAGAGCTCGTCGACCGGCGTCCAGTGGGCGGCGCGAGCATCACCACCGGCGGTCGGGATCGGCAGGTCTGACATCAAGGCGACGTAGGCGACGGACATGATCGGTCCGCGCGGATCACGATCCGGAGCGCCGTACGTGCAGAACTGGCGAATGTGTAGCTTCTCCGCGTCCAGGCCGGTTTCTTCTGCCAGTTCGCGGTGCGTGGCCTGATCGAGATCCTCACCGTCTTCCAGGAACCCGCCGGGTAGCGCGAGTTGGCCGGCGAACGGCGCCTTGGCCCGCTCGACCACCAGCACCTGCAGCGCCCGCTCGCGCACCGTTAGGACGATCATGTCGACCGCCACCGCGTACCGGAACCTGTCCCGCCTGCTCATGAGGCCACCATACATTCTGGTCATCTTGACCAGAATAGACCCCCTGCGCTACTTTCTGATTACACATAGTATTTGTCATCATGACTTTAATGTTGCCCGCTTCCTGGCAGGCACCAGCGCCTCCCGGCGATCCGCGAGCCACCTCTGCATGGAGGGCAGCCGGATGAAGATCGTGTGCTCAATACGAACACTCGCTCAGCTCATGGCCTGGTCAGGTGGAGTCGGCGTCGTACTCGGCATACTCCTGACCCAGCTGAGGTCTTGACGACCGCGACGCGCAACCAGAGCGTCATGAACGTGTCGTACCTGCACATGGTCGTGGCAGGCGGGCACTATCGAGAAGGTGGAACCCGAGCAGGACAGACCAAGCGACTACCTAATGGCACGGATGTTCACGCAGCGGTGGGCGGACGGCACCCTCCGTCAGGCAACACGCCTTCGTCAAGCCCTCCAGCGAGCAAGCAGCCTCGACAGGGCGCATGAGCGCATGGATGACCCGACGCTCACGGAATGGGATATCGCGGCGAAGATCGACGAGGTATGGATCGAGCAGCACCTGCTCATGGTCTCCGCCCAGCAGTTCGAGAAGTGGGCGAAGAGGCTGGCCAGGGCTCGCGGCGAGATCCGGCCCGAAGAAGATCGACTCATGCGCCTTCTGCGCAACAGCCTCGAACACCTCGACGAGGCGGAGCTCAACGACGCCGAAGCACTGCCTGGTCCGAGCGGAAACAGATCACTCCGAGATCTGCCTGACGGTCGTCTCCCGCTCGGCGTAACGCTCGGAGCGGGCAAGGTGCTGGTCTGCGATCTGGTCGAGGTGGACGAGATCGAGAAGAACTGCCGACAGCTCGCCAACGAGATCCTCGACGAAATCGAGGGCCCGGCAATCGACACCTACATCGACTGGATGATCGACGACGCCCGCGGGAAGTAGCTCGACCTACGACCGGACGAGGGGAGAGAGGTATGGCTGACCGAGTCGGGATTCCCGCGGCGCGAGACACCCGTGGACGGCTCCACGCACGCGCTGCAATCGACACGGTCCCACCACCGTATGAGGCGTTCAAGCCGCTGCGCTGTGGCGGCTGTGCAATCGGAGTCGTGGGGACACGGTCGCATCCACGTCGCATACCTGGCGGCGGTGTCACCCAGGTGATGGCGCACTACGCGGTGACCAAGCATGGAGAGCATGATCCTGGTTGCCGCTATGACTTCAAGAACCGTGCCGAGCGCCTCATTCAGGACAGCCGGGGGACGGTTATCCGGGACGGCGACATCTACGAACTGCGACTACCGGATCCGGACAAGATCGAGCCACCTGACCGACTTCCACCGAGCAGAGCCGGCCACCCACAGGCTCGACTTCAGGTCTCCAACTCGGACCGCACGCTCACGCCAGCGCTCGGGAGCGCCGCCCGTATTGTCCGTCTCCTACGTGAATTCGATGATGACCCGGATGCAGCCAGGCGGTTTCGCGCTCGCTATGCGGCCAGAAAGATCACGTGGGCTCAGTTCTGTCGCAGTACGGCCGACGCCGCACTCATCGCCTCCCAACTCGACGCCCCCGTCGCGAACCAGCACCCACTTGCACTTCACGGCACCGTCAGCACCGTCGGACCAGCTGGCGGAGGTGGCACCCACCAACTACGCGACGACCACGAAGGCTACCTCGACCACACCGATGGACCACGGCGCTTACGAGTCGTCGTTCGATCCAAGAACGCCGACACCTTCAACCAGGTGAAGCCAGGCGACAGCTGGCTCGGCTACGGACGTTGGCGCCTGTGGATCGCAGCCAGAGCCCCGATTGCCGAGATACAAATCTGGATTGATGGACCGTGGTCGCTCGCCACATGGCGCGATTGAACTACCCGCCCGAACCGACAAAGTGACCGGACAACCGGGGATGCTCACCGCTACTGCTGTTCAGTTCCGACACCTTGCTCACTGATGAAGATGTTGACGTCGCGGGTATAGCCCTCCCAACCGTCGTAGAGGAAGCCTGCGCGCTGGGCATCTCGGTCGATCGTGTGGAGTGCGTCGGCGAAGAACTGGTCGTCGCCTGGGTAGATGATCTGCCGCATATCGGGCTCCCGAAGCAAGCGCTGGGCAGCCGGTCGCGTTCGTTCGGTGTCAAATCGAGCGAAGTTCGGGACGATGCCGCTCTTGTTGTCGCTGTTGGCCATCGTCACCAAGCCGGCGAGGAAGTCGAACTGGGTCAGGCCGGTGAGGATCTTTTCGTCCTCGGGCCCCGCATCGGGGCGCAGCCATTCAATGCGCCGGGCCACGTTGCGAGCGCGGCTCAGCAAGGAGTCGAGAACCTCCCGGCTCCCGTCGCGCGTCGTCAGCAGTTCGGCACGACTTGCCATCGTCATCGCATGCCGAAGCCACGTCGTGTACATCTCGTTCATGTCAGGGTGTCGTCGAGCCACCAAGGCCCGCACGGCCTGCCAGTCGTTACGGCGAACGGCCAACGAGCCGAGCGCCAGGACCCGCTCGATGATCGCAAGCCACAACACCGCGGACCGCCGTGGCGGAGCGTTGACGATCGGGGCCTCGTTCTCGAACCCGATGCCGTAGATCGACATCAACGTGTCGACGACCTGTTCAAACCACTCGTGACGCACCAGCTCCAGGAAAGTCGCAGCGAGGCAGGTGAGGCGGTCAAGTCGCCCATTGGCGCCCTCCTCGTCACCCGACCGGAATAGGTCGCGTAGTTCCGGGACGGCTCGACTCAGCATTCGCCGGAAAGGGATGTCGTCGTTGGCGCGCAGGAGCTCGATCGCCGCCTCGACCAGCACATCGGGTTCGAGGGCGAGGTTGAACTCGACGGATGGGCCTTGAGCAACGTGCTGTCCGGTGGCGCCGGCCCGGAGTTCGTCAGCGAGTCGTCGGTAGCTCTCGGCGTGCTCAGCCTGCCACCTCTCTCGCTCGCGTTCGACCCGCTGGCGAATGACTTGTTCGAGACCTTGGTGGTTGAGGCGGACGCTCTGCGTTCCGTCGCGGTGGAACACCTCTCCTTCTCGGAACACAACTTTCGACGCCCTGCCGGGCTGGTCGTATTGGCCGTCTGCCCGGAAGAACGCGCAGCCTGCCGGGTTCGGAGCAACGTGCACAAGCACGACGTGGTGACCGTCGACGTCGTGGGCCTGGGAGTAGATCTCCAGGGTGTCCGGCAACCACTTCAGGAGCTTGGGACGCAGGCGTGCTTCGTCGAAGAGCTTCGCCTGTTCGACGGTCACGTTGCCCGTCGGCTTGCCCTGCCCATCGACACCGATGACGAGGAACCCGCCGCGCACCGACATGGCACCCACGTGCTTGGCGAGGTCAACCTGGTCGTGCTTCTCCGTCAGGTCGTAGCAAGACTTGAAGTCGAGTGTCGGGTACTCCGTCTCCAGGGCGAGCAGTTCCCTCAGCTTCTCGCGGTTGACGACGGGCTCGATCACCACGGGCTCAAGGGATTGCGGCTGCGCCATCCGCGGAGAATACGGCGTCGAACGCCATCACTCGCGGAGACATCCGGCGTGTCAGCTCCAAATCGCTTGGCCCGCTCACCGGTTCGTGGCATCCTGATCGGCTCGCATCTGCCTGGTCCTCGGCGAGCAGGACGCGCGAGTTGGGATCAGGTAGATGCAAGCTTGTGGGAGGCCGTCGGTTCGAGCGGCCGTTGCGTCGTTGGTTGTCGCCGCGCTGAGTGATCTCGCGGAGAGCGACGGCGCCCCGAAGATCGACAAGATGCCCGATCTTCAGAACTGGTGGCGGTACGGCCAGGAGTCCTTCGTGGCGTTGCGGCCCAATGCCTGGCACATGCCCGCGCGGGTCACCTTGGTCAACTGGTTGGACACCTTCGCCGAGATGGTCGCCGTCCGCAACGTGATCGACGCCGACCCAATCTTGAGCACCCGCGTCGACACCATGGTCGGCACCGAGTTCTCCCTTCAACAGCGCAGGCTCGACTGGCTACTGGTCGAGTGCCTGCTTGAACCGATGATCGTCACCACGCGTACCTACGCGTTCGAAGAAGCGGTCTTCGACCTGCACTACAACCGGCTCGAAGCAGGCCTGCTGGCCGACACCGTCCGGCTCATCGAGTTCGTCCCGCTCAACGGCTTGACAGCAACCATGGCCGAGATTGTTCTGCCTGACGGCGTGGTCCTTCGCCCGATGACCGACCGGCAGATGAGTCGGGCCATTCAGGTTCTCGCGGCGCCGGCCGAGTTCGGCGGCGGCCCCAACAGCGTGCAGGTCTCGCGCTTCCACCAATGGGCCGTGACCAAGGAGAAGAGTTACCCGGTCCGGTCCTACAAGCAGGGGATGCCCGAGCAGCCGCCGCAGGCCCCGAGCTTTCCCAGCCTGGAGGAACCGGCTCAGCGGCTGGTCACCGCGCTGCGTGTGGTGTGCGGCGGGTCGGTGGTGGCCACGCGCCCCATCCACATGCAGCACGACGATGACTTCCCTCGTGATGTCGAGGGAAGCGCTGTCCTCGCCACGGTTGGTCTCGCCGACGTCAACCGGCCGACACTGCTCCTGACGGAGGAACACGTCGACGTTGTGCTCAAGGTGTACGCGATACTCGGCGCTCCTGCGGTCGTTCAGGATCGGTCCTTGCAGGTCGCTTTGCGGCGGCTCGTCTTCGCCGGCTCGAAGTCCCTGCCCGAGGATCGGCTCATCGACCTCAGCATCTGCTCCGAGGCCCTGTTCATCCAGCGAAACAAGATCAAAACTATGCAGAAGGCGAACACGGTCGCTGTATCAGGTGGTCAACTGCTGGCCGATGATCCTGTGCTCGGGTTCGAGCGCGGGACGGTCGAGCGATTCCTCAAAGAGGCATACAGCCGGCGCAACGCGGAGATCCACGGCGACCACGCCGACATGAAAGCGATGACGCTCCTCAACGGCGACAAGACGACCGATCTCGCCCGCTTCGTCGAGGACCTGACCCGCCTGATGGGCCGCGCGATTCAGTTGGTGCTCGCCGAGCTGACACGACCTCAACACGCAGGTCAGCCCAGCCGCCCAGCTTGACACCGCCTTCGGTCCGTACGTTCGTGCCGGGCGGCAGGCATCACCACTCAAGTCAACCCGGACTCGAATATGTTCGATTGAGAGTTCTGGGCCGTCTCCACGGGCGCTTCCCCAGCGCAGAAGGTGGCTAGCTCGGAGTCGTCAACTACGAGATCCCATATGCCCACGGACGCCGCGACAAGGTACAACTGGTCGACCAACTTCTTCCCTTCCACGCACTACAGAGACGCGAGTAGGCGACACCCGGCAGCCGCCTCTCATGGACTTGCAGCCACTCCTGGGAGACGCACCATCGCCATTGCCAGCCGCATCACCGACGTCACCCGGCGCCGACTCATGGAGGGTCTGGCCACGACCGCCTGGAGTGGGGTACTGAACGAGGTTGAGTTCCTCGATCGCCTCTACGACCTCAACGCGCTGCCCAGCATCGACTCTCGCTACTCCAATGCACGCCAGGACATCGGCGTGCATTGCATCGCCAACTATGACTGGCCGGACGACTGGATCTTCGAAGACGAACGGTTCGACCTGGCCACCAGTGATGATGCGCTCGTGCGGTTCCTGGCCGAGATGCTGCACCCAGCGGTCCGGACGAACCTGGCCGAAGTCGAGCAGCTTCATAACTTCCTCAACCAGACCCTGATCCACGACGGTTACGAGATCGTCCAGGTCGATGCCATCAGCGGCGCCCCGGTCTTCGCCGGCCGCAGGATCGGCGCGGGCGTGGCCGGTTCGATGAAAAACCTGTTCTTCGCCGCCGACGGTCCCAAGCCGGAGATCGTCTTCAGCGATGCTCTCAACAACGACGTCCGAGTGGTCAAGAACGAGGAGTTCTGCCTTGTCTACGACCGGCCGCTGGCAGCACACGGTCTCACGTGGGCCGACCTGACCAACTGGTGGGCCGACAGTGAAGGGCTCACGGAGGCACATGCACGCGAAGTCTCGCGTAGCCTGTACCGGCGGCTCGACCGCTCGCTTGGCGACAACAACGCCGAGCGGCGAATCCTGCGGGCGTACGCCGACCGCTATGTCCGACTTGGCGACGACATCCCGGCCCTGGTCCCGCAGGTATACCTCCACTACGACCCGTACACCCGAGCACACCATGTTCCCGGCGCAGCTCCCTTGGCCCGTCAGCGCATGGACTTCTTGCTGCTCTTGCCGCAGCGAATCCGCATCGTGATCGAGTGCGACGGCAAACAGCACTACACCGACGAGACCGGGCGCGGCGACTCCCAGCGGTACGCCGATATGGTTGCCGAAGACCGCGAGCTGCGGCTGCGCGGCTACGAGGTCTACAGATTCGGCGGCGCCGAGCTCGTCGACACACCAGCTGCAAGCCGGCGGCTCGCGATGTTCTTCGACCGGCTCGCCGAGCGCTACTCCGCCTGACCCCGCAGATACGATTTTCGTCCTGCAGATGCACAGCAGCGGTGCCCTGATCCGCTGACTACTCGACAACCAACTTGGCGACGACATCACCCTGTTCGCGTGTTCTGCAGTCTTCGGCCAGGACATGCGGTTGCTCCCCTAAACAGGCCCGGACTCCGCGCTAGACCTGGTGGAATCGCGGCCCATCCCCGAAGGGGTTAACGATCCGGGTCTACCAGCCACCCGCGGCGCGAAACGGCGCCTGACCTGAAGCACGTGACGTAGGTGCCGCACTAGGCCGTTTGGGCCCCACTCGGCGAGCTTCTCCAGGTCGGAGGTGACGTCGGCGTAAGGTCCGCCGGATGCAGAGTGTAGCCGGGAGCGCGTCCGAGGAGGACGGTTCACAGGGTGACCACCCCGTTGTGACCGTCGCGCCGCCAGCGAGCCCGGCCGAGGCTGCCCGACTGGCAGCTCAGCACGACAACCAGGTCAGTCGCCTCTTGGTGAGTGAGTCGAGAGGTCAGCATGCAGCCGGAAAATGTGCATGGGACCTCGTGGCAATGGTCGGCTTCTCCGCCGACCGCCGCAGCGCAGTCGCGTGGATCATCGCAGAAGCGATCATGAAGTTCCGATGCGGAAAATCACGAGCTTTCCCTTGTTGGCGAGCAGCAGCCCTGTCCGCGAACACGGTAGCCGAAGACGATCGAGAGCTCGTCTTATCGTTTATCATCTCCGTCTTTGGCCGACCTGGCGCTGTTGAGCCCGGCGACGCCAAGGCGAAAAAGGGCAAGAGCAACCATTTAGAGGGATTCGTCGCCGAGTGGCTGTGGCATCTCATCATGAAAGAACAGCAAGCCGCGCATCGTGAACGCAAGTACCTCAGCGAACCGAGCTACTCTGTAACAGAACAAGGCGAAGACGGATTCGTGGTCTATGCACCGCCAGGTGCAAAAGTCTCACTCTTCTTCAGGCTGTGGGAGATAAAGAAGCACAATACGGAAAAATCGGTAGTCACTGCGACCGTGCAGCGCGCCTCGGACCAGCTCAATATCAGGGGCCTGCAGTATCTGGCCAAGCTCACCAGCGCTCATCGCCAGACAGATGGCGAGCTCGGGGGCCTCTTTGCCGAGCTGGGTGATCTGTGGATCAACGCAGACCCACGAGCAGGAGCAGGGGTCGGGGTTGCCACGAACACGGTAACCCCTCCCGCGACGTGCTTCTCCCCGCTAGAGACCACCCTGGATCAGTTCGCCAATGCAGGGCAACTTGAAGGACTGCTCTGCGTGATCGAAAACTTCACTGAGTTCGCCGACGAAGTCAGGAGGATGGTATGGAGCGCGCTCTGAACCTGCCGGACCTCGTTGAGGCGCTTGGTGTCCACCAAACGGGCGTCCTGCCGTCACCACAAGAATTGGCGAGTCTGATCGCCGACGTCGAAATACGAGCCTTCCGCGGAGACTTCGCCGTTGACGAGAACCTCGAACGTGCCGCGTGGTACCTCCACGCTGTCGCCTCGGCATCGGAAGCCGCCGAGTTGTACACACCTGCACGACAGCGTCGGGCTTTCGCCGTAAGCGCTCACGTCTTCGACTTGACCTTGGCAGACCTCCGCCATGATGCACGTCAACGCCTGAACCTCGCCTTCGGCGCACAAGTTGGCTACCGACGGGCTGACCTCGACCCGAACGCGACTGCCGTGTATCGCCGTGTCTCAGATCTTCTGATCGACGACACACCACTAGTCGATCATTCTGACACGCTGGCAGTCGAGGCTGGCGTCGCCTTCCTTGGTCTCGATACGAGGTTCCTGTTCCCCCTCCTTCGCAGTTGGCGACGCCAGCTCACCGAACTCGCCGCGACAGTCGAACTCGATGACCTCCAGTCGACGATGTTTGGTCCAGCGCAACAGGTAGTGCGCGCCGTGTGGTCGCTACTTCGCTTCTTAGCGTTCGGCGCCGGCCGTGAGTTGCCAGTAGCGCGAGCGGCGCTGTTGTCCGTTCTGGACGGTACTGCGGGAACTGGCGACCTCGACGCTCGCTGGGTTGCCGCCCACCTGTTGACGATCGCCGATGGTCTTGAAACCGGCAGCCTCTACTCGATCCTTCCTTCCGGAACGCCGAACGCCGTGGCACAGGCATTCTGCCTTGCCGACCCGCCGGTCCTGACTCTATGGCCGCCTCAAAGAGAACTGCTTGAGCGGCCAGGAATGAACCCTCTGGATCCGGCCACACGGCGGCTGCTCTTGTCAGTACCCACCAGCGCCGGGAAGACGTTGCTCGCGCAGCTGATCATCTGCACTCACGTCGCGACGCAGCCTGGTGGAGTTTGTTACGTGACTCCGTTGCGCAGCCTTGGACGAGAGATGCGAAAGGCGCTTTCCGGGCGACTACGGGTACTCAACCGCGAGTTGAGTGAGGACAGCGACTTGTTCGACATCTTGTCCTTCTCGCAAGACACCACTGATGTCGAGGTCACGACACCTGAGCGACTAATGCACTTGCTGCGTCATGACGCCGACGCCGTCATGCAGCGCTTCTCATTGTTCGTCATCGACGAAGCGCACCTTTTGGCGCAACCCGGGCGGGGGTTCACCGTCGAGGGGCTGCTCGCTTACCTCATGGCGGCGGACGAGAACCCGCGGATCGTGCTTCTCTCGGGAGTACTCGGAAATGCTGCTTCGCTAGCGTCTTGGCTTGACGCAGAGCGCCCAGAAGTACTGTTCACGTCTGATTGGCGAGGGCCCCGCCGTCTCCATGCGCTACTCAACGCTGAGCCGGTGTGGGAAGCCGCAGTACGGAGTCCTCGTAAGTCGGCCCAGTGGCCCACACGCGTTACTCTGCCGCAAGTAGCACAGTTTCGACTACGTCCCGCCGAGGCGGGGCCGGTTACAAAACTGACGACGCGCTCTGAGGAGCCACTAGGAAATTTGGTCCTCAAGGAAGCCCCTGGCGGCAAGCTCGCCAAGGACAGCGGCGGCACACCGGGGTACAAGATTTTCGCCGCAGCAGCATCAATACTGACGCACGCAGGCAGTCTGCTGATGATCGTTTCGTCGCGAACTATGGCCCGTGATGCCGCCAGAGCCTTGGCAGGCTACCTACCGCCGCGTGAACCCACGCGTGAGCTTGTCGAGTTCCTTCGTGAGCGGCTAGGTGACCAGCATCCGCTTATTGCCTGTGCCGAGCACGGCGTCGCGTACCACCATGCCGGCCTACCTGTAGACGTGCTCGACGCGATCGAGGAAGCGGTCCGGACCGAGATTGTGTTGGCGATCGTTTCTACGAGCACGCTGACCGACGGTGTGAACCTACCAGTTCGGACAGTCGTGATCGCCGAAACTCGTTTCGAGGGTCAGCACCCTGGGGCTCAACTTGGCGCCGCACGGCTCATGAATGCCATCGGGCGAGCTGGACGAGCCGGCCGTGAGTCTGAAGGCTGGATCGTCCTTGCGTTGCAGAAGCAGTCCGAGCTCAAGGATTTCGACGAGCTCCGCCCGAATGACGAGGCGCTCGAAGCCCGCTCCACTCTTTTGGCAGAGGAGTCACTGTCAGCCCTTGCTGATGCCGAGGAGCTCATCGCCACCACGGCTGACGCGGTTTTCCAGCTTGCACCGGATACGGTCGCGTCTGACTTTGTGTCGTACACGTGGTTTGTCCTGACGACGCTGCAGCCACTGTGGACGGTCTTCGACGATCCCGTCCAGATGGACATCGTCCTCAATAGACTCCTGGCATTTCAGCAGATGGACCCAGCGCTTCGGCAACGTTGGCTGCGGCTGGCCGAACAGGTTCGAGCCACCTTTGAACGTACAAGCCCGGCACAGCGACGGCGTTGGACAGCTGCCGGAACCTCGCTCGGTACCGCAGCGCGGCTAGATGTGATAGCCGGTCAGGTAGTTGGTGCTGTTGCCACGCGGGAACGTGAGCTTCGCCAACTAGGTTTTGCTATCCCCGATGACACCTGGTATTGGCCACTCAACGACACCATCCTCCTGTTTTCGGAACAAAAAGTACTCACACAACTACTGGCACAACCGGAAGCTGGCAACTGCTGGAAGTTTTGGTCGACGAGAGCCAAGGGAGACAAGAACCTAGTCAATGTGTCCATTGTGGACGGATTGACCGGATGGATAGACGGCCTTGATGTTCCGGCTCTTGCCGAACGACTTCTTCCCGGTCTGGCCGTCGAGTGGCAGTTGGAACAGACTGTTGACGCCATCAGTTCAACGTTCGAACACTACTTGGCTTGGACTGTCGCTGTCCTCGTCGAGCAAGCCAACGCCGGCCTTGAGGAGGCCGGCCTTGTAAGCCGCCTTCGGCCCGACACTGCATGGTGCATCCGACACGGTGTCAACACGCCGCACGCCCTGGCGTTGCTCAATGAAGCAGTACGTTCTCGTCGATTGGCACATGTCATCGGGCGTGAGGCGCAGCGCCAAGGTGTCGAGATTGAAGACGTCCGGCCCTGGCTCGCGAGTATGCATATCCGAGGCTGGCGGGGCACATTTGACGCGGCGGCACGCGAAGTGCTCGATCTCTTGCAGTTCATCCGGGCTCGCCGAAACAATGTGCTGCGATCTCTGCTTGAGACAGGAAACGCCCAAGTGACGCTTCGCAGTGAGCTTATAATTGCCTATCAGACGCCGGAGATCGTCCATATTTCGACAACGACAGACGCACCCTCCGAACTGCAGGTCGTCAGCGACTCTGGCCTAGCGGTCGCAGTTGTCGATGTCGATCTACACGCAGATGTCGATGCTGTCCTGGCAAGCGGGCTTGACATCGTCATAAGCATGCAAGGCCACGACCTAAACTTCATGGCTCCTGAAATCGTCGCACCCGACTAGTGCGGGAGGAGGTCGCTCGTTGACCCTGAAGAACGCGGCGAAGACCAACTGGTTCCTACGGGCCACCGAAAGCCGCCAGCCGTGGCGACGACGACTGCAGGTCGACGGTCAATACGGTGTCGAAGTCCATGGCATTGGGCACGGCGAGCTCCTCCGTGTGCCTGTCCGGTCGGCGGGAGTCTGCATCTTCCACCGAGGTCGGCTCACGCTCGACGCTTGCCACGGTGCACGATGAGGTCATGGAGAAAACGGCGTACTTGCCGAGCCAGGCGAAACTGACTGTATTGATACGACCATCCGGGCTCGATGCCGTATCCACTCACTGGTGCGGTGCTGGGGCCTGAGATGGCAGCCGCCGACCCGACTGAGGTAGATATCGACGCCCGCGACCTGGTCAGAGAGCTCGTGTCGAGCCTGCACCACCTCCGACACGTCGACCTGAACACGGTGGGTACGGCGTTGAGGCTGGTCATACCGCCGGAGCATCCGGACCCGTCGCAGGCCGACGAGGTGAAGCCGTTGTCCAAACGGCAGCGACTCGACCTGGCGTTCGACGCCATCGCACCGAGTGATTACGAGGCCGTGTGTGCTGGCTTTCTCCAACACGGCGATCTGACGATCGAGCTAAGTCACCGAGTCGAGGATCTGCTCTGGTCACGGGAGAACTGGCCGCAGATCACCGTCCGGACACGCCGTGAAGTCGCCGAGGCGCTGGACGCGTTCGATGCGATCTGGTTGGAGGCCGACGGGCTTCTCAACCTGGTCAAGCGGCACTGGGTGCTGCTCTCGACCGAGTGGTCGTTCGAGCCCAAGGACCCGTACGAGCCGGTCGTGCGGCACATGTTCCGCTTCCCCGGTGACTGGACGACGGTGGAGTTCTTCAGAGAGATCGGCGCTCTCGACGGTGGAGATCGCCGGTTCGTGCTGTTCCTGGAGGGGCTGCTTTCCGGCGCGGTGAACCCAAGGGAGGCGCGACAGCGGGAGATGGCTGCGGCCCTCTCCCCGATCCTTGCCCGTGCAGGTCTGAAGATCACGGAGTCTGGCTCGACCGACGGCTACCCCGCCTTCACGATCGTCGCCGCGGGAACCCGACCGCGCCCAGCCCAACTCATCCTCTTTGCCAGCCGGCACGGCAAGCCCGCGCTGCGGCTACGCGACGTGCTAGATCAGAGCATTGAGGTATTGACTGGGGATGACACCGTGCTTGCATACGACGTCCCGGTCAGCGACCGCGGCCTGACCTGGCGAGACGTCGAGTCGTGGTGGTCGCACCGCAAGGGCATCCCCGCAGACCAGGCCAAGCTTGAGCTTTGGCGACGTCTGGTGACAATTTGTGCCGATGTGTCACCAGCTCAGCACGCTCTCCTCGTTGCGTACTACGACTACGCGAAGGACCATGACCCGCTGTTCGCGCTGTTGCCGGAGGTGTGGCTGCATTGGGACCCAGTCTCGCGGAGACAGAGAGGAGAGGACGCCTTCCTTAATCAACGTATGGACTTCCTGATGCTGTTGCCTGGGCTCAGACGAGTCGTGCTTGAGGTCGATGGGGAACAGCATTACGCGACCTCCTCTCACCAGCCGAGCCCCCGTATCTACAGCGATACCACTCGCGGCGATCGCGACCTTCGCCTGACCGGATACGAGGTCTACCGCTTCAGTGGCTACGAGCTCAGCGAAGATCGCGCCGCCAGCACCGTCTCGGAGTTCTTCGACCGACTCCTGCATAGGGCATGAACTGAGCACCAAAGACCAGTTCGAGTTCGAGTTCGCCTTCTCTTCGGAAGCTCTAAATCGGCTCATCAACAGCAATGGTCGCATCATCTCGCAGACTGGATTGCAGCAATCCGACAGTCTGCCGGAGTAGATCTGTTGCTCTTCCAGTTGAGCCAATCCAACTATCTTGGACCAGCTTAACAAATGTTGTTCCGTCGATGTGACGATATTGTTCGACGTAGTGCACATCGCCGCCGCTTGGCCCCTTGCTCGGCCTGCTTAGCATAGACCTGACAATCTCCGATGGGATATAGTAGCCCGACGTTAGCTCGTCGTCCGCCAACCCAGTCGATCCGCCGTCGTGGAGAAATTTTACAAACGTAAACCCGCGGCCGATACGATACTCATGGGGATCAACGTCGACGATGTCGTCCTGCATCGCACGAAACGCCAGCATGCGTTCGACTTGGCTGTCCAGTCTTCCATCTGGCCGGAAAATGAGCTCGCCAGTCTTCTTCAGCTTCTGCAAGACCTTGTATTGCACTAGGACAACAGAATCGGGAGCACGTCGCACATAGATCAAGTCGGCCCCAGTGCGTGTTTCAGCAGGAGAAACATTAATGTTCTTGATCAGCAGGCGGCGATCCCTGCTTCGAAACTCCCACCAGCCTGATCGACTGCGTGCAGACCTTTCCCATCCCGGAAAGACTGCGGCGTCGTCTTGAATATAATCATTCTCGACGCCTCGAACAGCTCGGTCGATTTCTTCAGCAAAGCTGGTCGGTTCGGCGACCGGAACAGGCTCCACAGAACGCCATCTTTGTCGGAAGATCCTCAAAGCGGTTGCAACAGCATCCCTGCGCTGCAATTCGCGTGAGCTGCGGAATCTGCGAGCGTCGACATCAATCAGCAAGCTGGAACACAGTCGACCGTAATCTGGAAGAACTTCCTTCAGTCGCTCAGTCACTTTCTGACCGGCAGCCTTCGGCAGTTCCCGGACTGGGCCACCTACCATCTCTAGCGTAATTCGATGTTGAGCGCCTTGCATACCGCTCAAAAGATCCAAGACAGGAAATGGTGCAACAGTTGCCCAGGGTCCTATGGTCATGCGGCGCGTGCCGGGAGCACTTGCCCGCGGACCTCCGTTCACGCTCGCTAAGCCCACGACGGCAAAGCTATCGCTATCCGACTCCGGTTCGCGACCCTCAACAGTCAAGCCACGAGCGGCCAGCAAGAGCACGCTAGATGAGCTCCGTCGCCAGTGTTTAGCGGCGACTATTCGTTCGAGGAACGCGTGACGCACGACGGGTGTATCGCCTGGTTGCTCCTCATCACTTTCATCGGAGTAGCCTTCCTCTTCGCGCTCTCGACGACTGCCGGGAAACGGACGGTATCCAGGCTCCTCGATGCCGCCACCAAGGACGATCTCTCTTTCTTCGGCAGAGAGTAGAAGGAAGCCGACCACTTTGCGAACCCTCCAAATAAGCTCTGCCTACGTCATTTACTCGAATGCTGGCGGCTCCGACGCGGAGACTCTTCTGGAGCTTCCGTAGCGATTATCAACACGCCGCCTCAGACCGCCCGTCATCCTTCGAATGAAGGAGCGCCAGCCGGCGGTTGGTCGTGGCATTGTTCAGCTCGACGGGCACGACGATGTCCCGAGCGATCGGTTCCGGATCGCGGATGACGACGACCCCGGCGACCGCTTCAGTGACCCAGCGGGGTGGTGCTCTGTCGGCGAGTAGGTCTCGGACGTAGTCAGGGGGTCGGTGACGCAGTCCGCCGAGGACGTGCGCAAGGTAGGGCACGCTGAAGTGGCCCCGGTCAGTCGGGAGGTGGCCGAATACTGCGTCCTCGATGGTGTCTGCTTCATCCGAGAGCGCGGCGGAGAACTGCCCGATGCGGATGTCGTGCACCACGTCCAGCATGGTCTTGGCGACACGCCGGGCACCCACTTGCGGGTTCCGCATGAACTCGGCGATGTCCGGGTGGACCGTGGCCAATGGTTGCAGCGCCGGCTGCGGCCGGTCGGGATCAGCGATGTCCTCCAGCGGCGAAGCCCAGTGGAACGCTTCGGCCGCTACGTTCCGGCCAGCCGACGGCATGAGTTCGTGCGCGACGATGCTCAGCACGATCGACACCCCCGCCCGTTCGCGATCGCGGCAATTCGCCCCATCGGGGTGGGCCAGTCCGCAGTCGAGACCGAGGCGGTAGGCGGGTGTACCGCAGTACAGGACATGAGCGGCCGGGACGTCGAACGTGCTGGACGAGGCGAGGAGCTTGTCGATCTGCGCGGGTTCGGTTTTCTTACCCCGGTAGCCGAAGTCGATGTGCCACCCAGACCCTTGGCGCTTGAGAACCTTGGCCTGAGTTAACAATCCAAAGCTGGTGCCGGTGGTGTCGATCCACCACCACAACCAGTCGGCGCCCACGGACTTCTCCTGGTGCTGTGTGAACGGGTAGTACCGCACATCAGGAAAGGCTTCGGTGAGCAGACGGCCCGTGGCCGCCACCTCAGCAAGCTTGCCCTCGGCCTGCAACGCCTTCGACATGTAGTCGTCGACTGCAAGGCGACCCCGCTGAAACGCTCGGTACGGATCTGGCTTCTCGTCACCGCCGGTCACCCCGCTCACCCACCCACTCGCTGGACCGGGCAGGCGTCCAACCACGCCCGCGTCTGACCAGCGATTCTCCCATGATGAAGCCCGGCCGATGCTCTGACGCGCGGCAGTGGCGCTCACCTCAAGCCGCCAAGGTCACGGCGGAGCCGAGCGCGTCGTGTCCAGCATCTCCTCTGGCCGGATCTCCGGAGGTCTGCGCCTGAAACTCCGCCCGGATGATCTTGACAAGGCGTCGTGCTTGAGTAGCACCGATGCCTAGACGAATACGCAGCGTATCGGCCGATATCGGCTTCTGATGAGCCACGCGATGAGTAGCGTCTTCCCGCCGGGCCTGGTCCAAGAGTGCCTCCGGTGCGCGTTTGTGAGGCGCTTGTCGACCGAGTTCCCGCGTGCTGAGTTCCCGCTGCTCGACCTGTCGAGGCGCCGAACTGTCTTCGTCCGACCTTTCGGAAGCCAGCATGCTGGCTTGGTCGACCCTGGCGTCGACCTCGGCATCGGCTGATTGACTGGTTTCGCCGATTGCTTGCAGGAAGCCTGGGCCGACTTCAGCCCAGCCGATCAAGAGGAGCGGTCCAACCGCATCAAACGCCGCCTTGCCGTACTCGCCTGCAACAACTGGGTCGGCCACGTTCAACGCCAACGTGACCACGCTCGCGAAGATCAGCAGCCGGCGGGCCGGACGCAGCAAGTCCGCGGAGGCACCCTTGAGCGCCAGGTGCCGAGTGCCGAGGAGGAGCCCGAGGATCGAGAGGTCGACGGCAGGTGCGACGAGTGGAGCGACCCAAACGGGCACGTCGAGCCGGAGCGCGAGGTTGAGGACGTTGCCGAAGCCGAAGAGGAAAGTCAGGCCGACGACCACGCCCATGATCATGGTGACGGCCTTGACGACGGTGGCCTCGTCCGAACCTGATCGAGTTGACATAGCTGCGGGCCTGGTCATCGGGCACCAGCGGCTTCGACGCGGGGACGTCCGTGGGTGTCTCGGGTGGGGATGCCGCGTTCGCGCAGTTTGTTCAGCACGGTGGTGTGGTTGACGCCCAGGTGGTCGCCGACTCGTGCCAGGGACCAGCCGAGGTTGTAGAGGTGGATGGCGTCGTCGACCTGCTCGGGAGAGAGGCCGCGGCGGCGCATCGGCACGCCGTGCCGGTGGAGGATGCTGCTGACCGTTCGCCGTTCGATGCCGAACCGGTCACCGAGTTCGTACACCGTCGCGCCGGACCGGTAGTCGGCGATCAGCTGCTCGACCTGCTCGGTGCCGAGTTGCCGGGCGCGACGGGGGCGGTCGCGCTTGATCGACGTCGGCTCGGGCGTATCGAGACTGGGGAGCTTCTCGCGGAGTTCTTCCAGGGCCCTGACCTGGTCTTTTGTGTTCGAGTAAGGTCCCCTAACCTCCACAACCGAAAGACCCATACCCACCAAGGGTGTGGGTTTTTTACGTTTTGACCTCCGCTGGACCAGATCGCGGTACTGGTGCAACAGCCTGTTGAATCGCCGTAGCTTTTCGACCGCGTCCTCCGGTACCGGGTCGGGATGGAAGTCCAGCCGGGCGACGAAGGCGGAGTGATCCAACGGCCAGCCCACCTTGACCCAGGCATCGTTGTTCCAGCACACGCAGGTAATCACCGATGGCAGGACGGAGACGAAATCGCGCTGCTGCAGTGTGGGAAGCACTTCGAAGAGGTCGCGGTCATAGGGCACGACCTCCACCTGAGGATCGATCGCCAGGCCACTGCACCGCGCAGATTACGAGGGGACTGATCGACTCGACTCCGTCAGGAGGTGACAGGTTCCCTACCGTCAGGCGGACATTCAGATCGTCCCCGCCCTCATCGTCTTCGGGGACCGGCAGGTTGTCTGTTTTGGCTCTCCCACCGTCGCGGGTTCGTCCGACTGACCTGGGTCGCCGCGGTCCTTGACTCCCCAAACGCCAGAAGTTCACGGACGGAGAAGCGCTCGGGGTTGCGCTCATCGGTATGACTCCGCGCCTCTCGCAAGCGCGCATGGATACGCTTACGCTCCACGTCCTCGTTCTGCCGGTTGACCGCGGCCGCCGCCGTGGAAATCGCCCGGTCGAGCAGTTCCTGGCGAACGGCGTCCAGCATCCGCCGTTGATCGACCACCTGCCAGGCATTCCCGCCGCCACCATGGCGGCCCGGGACGGGGAGCGGAACTCCTCGCCGTCCGACTCAAGCCGGATCCGCCCTTCGTCGGTCACTGTCGCGTCATAGGTCGCGCCGATTCGGCTGCGAATGAACCGGAGTCGGTCGGCTCCGACGTAGCGTCGGTCACCACGTTCACCACTTCCCCAGTCCGGAAAATTTGTGCCGAGACCCGATCGCTTGTTTGAGCACCCGTTTCTCTCGCGGTCCAGTTTTTGCGCGTCGAGGTAAACGGCACCCTCGTCTTCCGTGTCCATTCCGCGCAGGCGCGATGCGATGGCCATCGCTTCTGCCACCAAACCGGCGGGCAATGACATTTTTCGAAATTCGCTAGCTCACGGTTCATCGGCGCACGAATTCCGCTTTTTTCGCGGTACAGCGCCACCGAATCCGATCCTATCGCCACCGTCACCATCACGAACCTGCCTCGCCCCTTCCGGTGTCGGCTATCCCGCCCCACCACATGAGGCTCGATAGCCGAGCTTTGTTCGGTACTGGCTTGAAATCGTACGAAAAGTGTGTAGCCACCTGGCGGCGAGGCAAGTTTTCCCTGCCGGGAGATATATCAGCAGGGATACTCGAACAGGGCCACGCTCTCCAGGCCAGGCAAGGCTGCCAACTGCGGATTCCGTTACCCGACGGCATAAGTTCGCCCACCTGGCAGAATTCGCGGCGACTACGCCAATAGCGTGATGGCCCGACAGAATGATGGCTCAGATACAGGAATCGACGACTTCTACGACGAGTGGTCGATCTTTCGCGGCAAACAGCACTGCACGTGCGGTTGCACGGCAAGTTGCGTGCGCGCAAGCAGCTTGCCCGTGGGCAATATTGCCGTTACCACCCTTTAGATACCAAACCGCTGTGCCTTACTGAAAAGTAACACTTCGATCCCCTCGCAGAGCTCACACGCGAAGTACTGTCAATACACACTTTCGAGTGTATGCTAGGAAATCAGAGAATCTGAATAGCCGCTCTACATCGGAGCGGCCACGACCGCCCGACCGTTCAACCTCGTTTAGAGACCGGTCGGCGATTAATCATGCCCGGGGCTCGCCCTCGACTCCGATCTTCTGCAAGCTGGCCTCAGCGACGGTCTGGGAGGGCGAGTCGTGCAGCCAGCGCGTATGTCGCTCTCCCGCACTCAAAAATCAAGTAAGGACGCGGCCCCCTGCTGGAACAGGGAGCCGCGTGAGTGTTCGTCGCGATACCAGGATCCCGGATAGAGATCAGGAGACACGAGAACATGAAGACCGTACCGGTTGCTACTGGGGAACCGCCAGAGAAACCATCGCCCGATCCGGTCACACGCCTGCCCGAAAGTGGGGCAAGCGTGTCCTTCGGCGCGCCGGAGTACATCACCTTCGACGAGCTACTGGATGCCACGCTGGTGCTTCAGCCGCCCTGCCGGGCGCAGTCCCGCAGCTGGCTGGGTATGGCGGATCGCGTCACCTCCGGCGAGTGGAAGCACACCTGGCAGGCCGCGGTGCTGGTCGCCGTGGTCGGCATCGTCACCTCTGGTGTGTTGCTGGCCGGCTCCGTACTGCTGCGAGCCGCGGCGCTTTCGGCTTTGGGATTCGGCGCGTTGCTGTGGCTGAGCAGGCGCAACACGCCCCCAGCGCGGCAGGCGTAGCCTCGATCGACTGAACCAAAGGGGATATGCCGTGCCGCTGTTGATGCCAGCGGCACGGCATACCCGGCTCAGGCGGCAAATTCGCGCTGCCGCCGTCGCCGCTTGTGGGACAGGTTCCACACGCGGCTCTGATGCAGCCGGTTCAAGATGACGTCGCATTCACTCGGTTGCCTCAGGAGTGACTGCGCGCTGTCGACTTGAGGCGGCCCCCTGTACACCTTCCGGGCTACCGGACCGAGCGGCGATCGCGGCAGCTGCCAGGGCAACGGCGAACAGCGCGTACGAAGCGAACAAGCCAGTGCTGGAGGTACTCAAGGCACCACCGACGGCCCGGCCCAGAAGCTGCCCGACGCATTCCGCGGTGATGACGGCAGTAGCCAGTTCCGCGGCGGAGAAACCGCTGGAACCCGCGGTCGTGGCTCTGATGTACAGCCCCGGATAAGCGAGTCCGACGCCGATCCCGGCGACGGTCCAGGCGGCGAGGGCCACGGGGAACGAACCACCGAAAGCGACGGCGGCGGTGCCGAGGGCCGTCAGGCTCAAGCCCACCACGGGGAAGTGCGCCGAGGTGAATCGGGTCGCGACCAGGCTGGTCACGGCCCAGCCCAGTGGAGCGGCGCTCAGGACGATCGCGGCTTGGCCGAGGCTCGCCTGGAATTCACTCGTCAGGAGCACGGTGATCAGGCTGTCCGCGCCGAAATAGCCGATCGCGAACAGCACCATCGCGCCGAGTGCGGCGGGGGTGCCGGGGCGTAGGCGTGCGGTGCCCGGAGGAAGGATCGCGATCATCCCGACGACGGTGATCGCCGCTCCGGCGAGTGCGAGGGGCCAGAATCCCATGCTGAACACGACGCACGCAGCGCCCAGCGGCACTGTCAAAGTCCGCAGCAGTGGGCGCGGTACCTCAGTGGAATCCACCCCGCCGCGGGCGGCGCGGACCACGAGCAACCGTCCGAAAAGGACGAACGGCACCGGCAGCAGCAGGGTCCAGCGCCAACCGACGAGGTGTTCCAGGCCGAGGGTCGCGGCCGGGCCGATCAGGGCGGGAACGATCCACATCGCCGAGGACGCCGCGACCACCTTCAGCCGAAGTCGTTCGTCGAGGTGCCGGATCGCCGAACTGATACCGAAAACCGCCAGGAGACCGCTGGCGAGACCGGCGGAGAACTGGCCGAGGGCGAACATCCACGCCGTGCGGGACATGGCGGCCAGGAGGAGCCCGCCGAGGTACGCGATCATCCCGATGGCGAGGGTGCCCCGCGGGCCCAGACGGGCGAGAACCCGGCTCGCCAAGGGAAGAGCGACGAACAGGCCCAAGGACGAGCCAGCGATCAGGAGTCCGAGGTTGCTCCGAGCGTCCAGGTCGTCGGCGACGACGGGCAGCAGGGTGGAGGCGACGAAACCGGTCACCGCCGCCGCGAATTCGAGCGCGACGATGCCGGCCGCCAGCCGGACTCCTGTCACGTGTAGAGGTCTCGGTCGTACAGGTTGAGCTGCACCCACACGCCGTCGGGATCCTGAACGCGCAACGAATGACCGAAGCCTTCGTCCATCGGCGGTTCCGGCTCGAAACCGGCCACCCGCAGGCGCGCCGCGACGTCCTCCAGCGGTTCGCCGACCTCGAAGGCCAGTTCGCAGCGGCCCACGTCCTCGCCGGAGGACTGGTGGATGGCCAGTATGCCGCCCTCGGCCGGCAGTTCGACCCATCCGCCGGGGCGTGACTTCGACCCGACCCGCAGGCCGAGTGCCTCATAGAACCGCGTCATGGCCGCGACATCCGAGCTGTAGCGGATCGGCATTACTTTCATCGCTCGCGTTCCTCACTGGTGCGCAGCAGGTAGTCCTCCAGCACCCGCTCGACGAACGACGAGAGCGACTCGTCGGCGTCGACGGACGCGTGCTTCACCCGCTTGATGAGGTCGTTCGGCAAATAGACGTTGAATTGCCGCTTGGCGACCGGGGTCATGCTCGCATGCTAGCAAATGAGCAAGCGGTCATGCGAGCGATCGAGGAGCACGAGTGGGACCGCCAGCAGCGCCAGGGCCGCGCCGATCCACGGGATGGCGGTCAGCGAAGCGCCCAGGTTCAGCGCCCCTGCGGCGAAGGCCGGGGTGAGGCTGATGCCCAGCTGGAAGGCCGACACGGTGGTGGCACCGGCGAGGGTCGGGGCGGAACCGGCGATGGCGAATACCCGCCCGTAGAGCGCCGGGTTGACCACGAAAGCCGCGATACCCAGCAGGAACACCAAAGGCACGACAATCCAGGCGGAAGCAGCGAAGAGAGCGAGCAGCGCGGAGAACACCGCGATGCCGAGGACGCCGCCCAGAAGTGCGTGGTGCGGGCGCCGGTCGGCGATCCGGCCGCCGAGGGACAGGCCGGCGAAGGCGCCGATCCCGAACAGGGCGAGGACGGCGGGGATCCAGACGGCGGGAAGGACGTCCGCCAACATCGCCGACAGGTAGTTGAAGGACACCATGTACGAGGCGGTGCTCAGGATCGTGACGGCGTAGACGCCCCATAGGCGCCAAGAACGCATCGCGCGCAGTTCGCCGGAAAGGCTCGGAGCGGCGGACGCGGTGGCGGGCAGGCCGACGGCGCAGGCGACCACGCCCAGGACGGTGAGCGCCACGACGCCCCAGAAGCCGCCGGTCCAGTCCGTGAAATTGCTGAGCAGGGTGCCCGCCGGTCCCCCGGCCACCATGGCGACGCTGAGTCCGGCGACGACGACGCCCGAGGCGCGGGCGTTGCGGTCGGGGGTCACGAGACTGATCGCGGTCACGGCGGCGACGGCGAAGAAGCCTGCGTAGGCGAGGCCGGCGACGAAGCGGGTGGCCAGCAGGATCCAGTAGTCGTCGGCGAGCAGGCCGGCCGCGATCGCGGTGGCGAACACCAGTTGCGTGGTCATCAGCGCCGTTCGCCGTGGCCACTTCAGGCTGAGCACGGCGAACGGCGGTCCGCCGAGGACGACGCCGAGCGCGAACGCGGTGATGAGCGCGCCCGCGGACGACAGGGAGACGCCGAGGTCGGTGGCGACCGAGGGCAGGACCCCGGCCATCAGGAATTCGGCGCTCCCCATCGCGAACAGGCTGAAAGCGAGGAGGTAGACGCCGGCGGGAAGCCGCGGGGACTCGGTCATGGCACCAGCATCCGAAGCGTCTGGCTGTTTCGGCAAAGAACTTTGCCGGAATCGGGACGAACTGCTGTGCTGGCGGGATGGAGAACCAACCCGCCGTCACCGCGGCCATCGAGCTGATCGCGCCCCGGCTGCGCCGCGCCCGCGAGAAGAAGGGGACGACGCTGGTGGAGCTCAGCCGCGCCACCGGCATCTCCACCAGCACCCTGTCCCGGCTCGAATCCGGGCAGCGCAAGCCGAGCCTCGAACTGCTGCTGCCGGTCATCGCCGCGCTGGGCCTGCGCGTCGACGAGATCGTGCCCTCACCGAGGGTGCTCGAACCGCCCGCGGACGGCCGGGTCCTCATCCCGCTCACCCGGCACGAGGACGGGCCCCGTGCCTACAAGATGACGATCCCGCCCGGCGACGACGAACCCCGGACGCGGACGCACACCGGCCGCGAGTGGCTCTATGTGTTGCGCGGCAGGCTCCGGCTGGTACTCGGAGACCAGGACGTCGTGCTCGGCCCCGGCGAGGCGGCCGAGTTCGACTGCCGGACGCCGCACTGGTTCGGCGCCACCGGCCGCGGGCGCGTCGAGGTGCTCAGTCTCTTCGGCAGGCAGGGCGAACGGATCCACGTCCGCGCCCGCACCCGATGATTCAGACGCGCTGCTGGATACGGATCAGGTTCCCGGACGGGTCGCGGACGGCGCCGTCGCGCAGGCCGTACGGCTGGTCGGTCGGCTCCTGGATGATCTCGGCGCCCCCTTCGGCGAGGTGCTTGAAGAGGCCGTCGAGATCGTCCGAGGAAAACAGAATGCCCGCGTAGGTGCCCTTGGCCATCATCTCGCTGATGACGCGGCGCTCGTCGTCGGTGATGCCGGGGTCGACGGCGGGCGGGTGCAGCACGATCGACACGGGCTGCCCCGGCGGGCCGACGGTGAGCCAGCGCATCCCGTCGTAACCGACGTCGTTGCGTACCTCGAAGCCCAGGAGATCGCGATAGAACGCCAAGGCGGCTTCGGGGTCGGTCTGCGGGAGGAAGCTTCCGTGAATGCTGATGTCCATGCCGGTGACGCTAGGTGAGGTCGGCGTCCGGCGCTTCTCGATTCCTGATCGGTCCGGTCACCGGGCTCATCCGCACGCCGGGAGTTCTCGGCATCGCGGCCCCGGTGCGACGCTGGAAGCATGTGCGGCATCGCCGGTTGGGTGGCATTCACGCGGGATCTGACACGCGAACGGGACACGGTCCAGGCCATGACCGACACCATGCGGAACAGGGGGCCCGACGCGGAAGGCGTCTGGCTGTCACCGCATGCGGCGCTCGGGCACCGGCGGCTGTCGATCATCGACCTCGACGGCGGACGCCAGCCGATGGCGGGCGGCACGGCCGTCCTCACCTACAGCGGCGAGGTCTACAACTTCCGGGAACTGCGCGAGGAGCTGACCGGGCGAGGTCACCGGTTCGGCACCCGCAGCGACACAGAGGTCGTCCTGCGCGCCTACCTCGAATGGGGTGACTCGTTCGTCGACCGGCTCAACGGCATGTACGCGTTCGCCATCTGGGATCGCGACCGGGACGAACTGCTGCTCGTCCGTGACCGGATGGGCGTGAAGCCGCTCTTCTACTACCCCACCCCCGACGGCGTCCTGTTCGGCTCGGAGCCCAAGGCGATCCTCGCCAACCCGTTCGCCGAACGCGTCCTCGACGCCGACGGCCTGCGCGATCTGCTTTCGGTGGCGAAGAACCCGGGGCACGCCGTCTTCCGCGGGATGCGTGAGCTGCCGCCGGGACACACCCTGCGGGTCGGTCGCGACGGTCTCCGGCTCCGCGAGTACTGGTCTCTCCAGGTCCGGGAGCACACCGACGATCTCGGCACCACGATCGGCACGGTCCGGGAGCTGCTCGAAGACACCGTCGCCCGCCAGCTGGTGGCGGACGTGCCGTTGTGCACGCTCCTTTCCGGCGGGCTGGATTCCAGCACGCTGACCGCGCTCGCGGCGCGGACGGCCGACGTCCGGTCCTATTCGGTGAAGGTGACCGATCAGCCGGGCGACAACCTCGATCACGTGCACGCCCGGCTGGTCGCCGACCACGTCGGCGTCAGGTACGAGGAGATTCTGCACACCACCGTCGATCTCCTCGCGCCTTCGGTGAAATCCGCCGTGCTGGCGGCGTACGACCTTCCCATCGCCAAGGGTGACGAACACGCGTCGCTGCACGAGTTGTTCAGGCTGGTCCGGGAACGGTCGACGGTGGCGCTGTCCGGTGAATGCGGCGACGAGGTCTTCGGTGGCTACCGCTGGTACCGGAATCCCGACGCCGTAGGGTCGGGCACCTTCCCGTGGGTCCATTCGGGACGAAGTCGCCACGAGGGGCTCGACCTGCTGTTCGCGCCGGACCTGATGACGAAGCTCGGGCTGCGGGATTACGAGCGCGACAGTCACGACTCCGCGGTCTCCGGGCTGTCCACAGTGGCCGGTGAGGATCAGCTGGAGACCCGGATGCGCGAGGTGACCTACCTCGGGCTGACCCGGCACGCACAGGTGCTCTTCGACCGGAAGGATCGGATGAGCATGGCGTCCGGCCTCGAGGTGCGCGTGCCGTTCACCGACCACAGGCTGGTCGAGTACACCTTTAACGTCCCGTGGTCGATGAAGAACTTCGACGGCCGGGAGAAGAGCCTGCTGCGTGCGGCGGGCAAGGATCTGCTCCCCGCCGAGGTGCTGAGCCGGGCCAAGACGCCGTATCCGTCCATTGAGGATGATTCATACGACCGGATCCTGCGCGAGCGGCTGCGAAAACTGATCCTGGCGAAGGACGAACCGCTTTCGCCGTTGCTGACCGACGAGTTCCCCGAGGGACGGCTCACGCGGCCGGCGCTCGAAACCACGTTGCAGCTCAACGACTGGCTCAAGGCCTACCGCGTCCGGCTCGTACTCTGAGCCGGACGCGGCGCGCCCTACAGCGCCACGACGTGCGCCTCGTGCGGCACGGCTCCCCTGGTGTCCAGCAGCAGCCGCGCGCGGGCGGCGAGTCCGTCCATGTCGTAGGCGGAATGCTGCTGCAGCAGGATCGTCAGATCGGCCGACTCGAGTTCCGCCGTCAGGTCCGTCGCCCGCGGGACCGCATCGCCGTGCACGCGCCAGGCGGCGACATGCGGGTCGTGGTAGACGACGTCGGCCCCCAGCGAAAGCAGCCGTGCCGCGACCGGCAAGGCGGGTGACTCGCGTTGGTCGGCGATGTCGGGTTTGTAGGTCACGCCGAGCAGGAGCACCCGCGAACCGCGCAGCGCCTTCCCGGATCCGTTCAGCATGTCCTGCGCCCGCTCGACGACGTAGCGCGGCATGCGTGTGTTGATCTCCTGCGCCAGTTCGACGAACCGGAACGGGTAGCCGAGTGTGCGCACCTTGTAGGACAGGTAGTTCGGGTCGATCGGGATGCAGTGCCCGCCGACGCCGGGCCCCGGTTTGAACGACTCGAAACCGAACGGTTTCGTGGCCGCGCAGGAGATGACGTCCCACAGGTCGATGCCGAGTTCGTGACAGAACACCGCCATCTCGTTGACCAGCGCGATGTTCACGTGCCGATAGGTGTTCTCCAGCAGCTTGGCCATCTCGGCCTCACGGGTTCCCTTGGCCGGCACGACGTCGTCGACGAACCGGCCGTAGAACCTCGCCACCGCCTCGGCGCACGACGGCGTCATCCCGCCGACGACCTTCGGGGTGTTGCGGATGCCGTAGATCGCGTTACCGGGATCTACGCGTTCCGGTGAGAACGCCAGGCAGAAGTCTTCACCCGCGCGGAGGCCAGACCACTCCAGGATCGGCGAGACGACCTCTTCGGTGGTCCCGGGATAGGTGGTCGATTCGAGCACCACCAGCGTCCCCGGTTTCAGCTGGCGGCTGACCGCCTCGGCCGCGGCCTTGACCGCGCCGAGGTCCGGGCCGCCATCGGAGCCCAGCGGGGTCGGCACACAGATCACGATGACGTCGGCCGAGGCCAGCACGCCTTCGTCGGTGGTGGCGGTGAACCCCGCTTCGGTCATCGTCGCCACATCGGCGTCCGGGATGTCGTCCACATGCGACAGTCCGGAGTTGAGCCCGGCGACGACACGCTCGTCCTGGTCCAGCCCGGCGACGGTGAGCCCGGCCCGGATGGCTTCCCTGGCCAACGGCAGCCCCACATACCCCAGGCCGATGACCGCGAGATCCTTCTGCATGAGTTCCTCCTATATGCGGGTCCTCAGCGCCAAAAGGCACGCCGGGAGCGCGACGAGAGTCACGAAGGCGAAGACCGCCCCGTAGACGAGGGCGCCGGGATAACCGACTGTGGTACCGATGTTGAAGAGCGCGCCCGCCGCGCCGATCATCACGACGCTGCCGAGCCCTTGGGAGACCTGCATGGCGGCCGAGTAACGGCCCTGGTCCTCGGGCGGGCAATGGTCGAAAGCGAGCACCGTGAGACTCGGCAGCACCAGCCCCATGCCGAAGCCGGCGACGATCAGCGCGGCGCTCGCGGTCATCGGCGGCGCGATGCCGAGCACGCCGAACACCGCGATCACGCTGGATCCGGCGATCACCACGGAACCGAGCAGCACCAGCTTGTGCCGGGGCACCTCGGCCCAGGGATGACCCTGGAGCCACGCCGCGCCCGCCCACAGCAACGTCGCACCGGTGAAGGAGATACCGGCGGCGGTGACCGAGATCTGCCGCTGGTTGATGAGCATCAACGGGATGTAGGACTCGAGCGCGAAATAAATACCCGAAGCCAGGCCCCGCAACAGGATCGCGGCGGGAATGCCGCGGACCGCGCGCAGCGTCCCCTCGGGCAGCAGCCGCGGGACGCTGATCACCAGCGCGATCACGCCGACCCCGGCGAAGGCGAGATGCAGCGGGTCCAGGCCCGACGCGCCGAAGTGCAGGATCCCCGCCGCCACCGCGACGATGGCCGCGGCCCGCACGAGCCCGGGTGGCGTCGATCGCTCGCCGTCGGCCACCGGGCTGAGGCGTCGCAGGAACCCGAGCGGGATCAGCGCCGCGACCGAAACCAGGATCGCGAGTCCGAAGAACACCCACCGCCACGAAAACAGTTCCGTGACGGTTCCGGCGATCGCCGGGCCGATCATCGACGGCACGATCCAGCAGGTGCTCATCAGCGAGAGCGCCTTCGGCCGCAGCTTCGACGGGTACGACTGCGCGATGGTTACGTTGAGACCGACCACCACGACACTGCTCGCGAAACCCTGCACACAGCGTCCGGCGATCAGTTGCCACACCGTCGTCGCGGTCCCCGCCAGCAGCAGTCCGGCCAGGAACAGGCCCAGCCCGAGGATCAGCAGCAGCCGTGGCCCCCGTTTGTCGGCGATCTCGCCCGCGAGCACACTGCCGAACAGGCTCATCGTGACGAACCCGCCCAGCGCCAGCGCGTACACGGTGAGGCCGTCGAGTTGGCCGACCGCGACCGGGAGGGTGGTGACCAGCGCCAGCGCGGCGAACCCTTCGAGGAACATCACGCAGGCGAAGCCGATCGTGCTCGCCCGGTACTCCTTGTCGAAGATGCTCGCCTTCGCCGGGGTGACACCCTCTTCCGTCAGCGGCGCGGCGGTCATTCGATCGAGGTCATGATCGTCATGGTCAGGGACTCCAGGGTGCCCTGGACACCTTCGGCCGAGTTCCGCACGGCCTCCAGGAAGCGTTCGAGCTGTTCGGGGCTGAACCCCGCCAAGGGGGCGAGCGATGGGTCGATGTTCACAGCGCACCTCGGTCGTCGACGGATTTGATCTGCGGTTTGGCCGCCGGGTCGAGAAAGTCCCGCATGGCCGCGAGGAGCAGTAGAGCGTCCTCGCGTTTCGTGTCGGGGGCCCTGTCGGCGAAGAACGCGGCGATCCTGGCGTGTTCGTCCTCCGGGATCTCCCGGCGCAGCAACATGAGCACGGTCCGGTTGACACGCTGCGGGAAGTAGAGCTCCTTGGCGATTTCGAGGAACCGCTCCCCCGTCTCGGGGGCGAACGCGCCTTCCTCGATGCCGGCGGCGATGGCGAACCGCGTGTTGACCATCGGTTCCGACAACGCCGAGAGGTTCTCCTCGTCGTAGGTGACGGCGACCTCGTCGTCGGCGTCGATCCGCCCGGAGAAGTACTCCTCGTAGATCTTGCCGACGCCGACCATGCCGAACGGCGAACATTCCGCCGCCCGCAAGGCACCCATACTCGACGAGCCGAACATCGTGACGCCGCGGTCCATCGCTTCGAGCACCTCCTTCGGCGAGATGCACAGGCTCTGCAGGAACCGGCCGTCCACGATGCCGATGGCCTCCGGTGGAACCGGGCGGGCCAGCAGTTCGGCGAGGTCACCCCGTTTGACCGGCGGCAGGAACTCGACGTCGAGTTCGGCCGACGCCGACTCCAGGTCGATGCTCGGGCCGATGAAAACCACTGCGCGCATGTCGGATCTCCTAGGCAGGCTTGGAAAGTTCGGCGGCGCGCTTGCGGGCCGACAGTTCGGCCAGCGCGTTGTTCCAGACCGTCGCCCCGCGCGGGCCGATCTTGCAGTGGTCGACGGCCCACGATTCGAGCCGCGGCACGATCACCCGCACGACACTGACCGGGATCCCCGGCGGCGAGAGGTCGACTGCGAGCGCGCGTTCGATGCCCGCGGCACGGATCCGGTCCAGGATCAGCTTGATGTCGGTCATCACGTCATCGGTGGTCCACGACGGGATCTCGTCGAACGCGACCTGTTTGCGCATCGGCTGCCAGGCCCACGCGCCCTTGTCGATGGTCGCCGACCGCTGGACGTGGTTCTGGTATTTGGACACGTTCTCGGTCGGGAGCCGGATGTCCTCGCGCATCGCCTGGATGTCGACAGCTCGGCCCTGCGCGCATTCGGTGATGGCGCGGATGAGCGCGACGTTCGCGTCGGGATGCGTGCCGAACCCGCCGTGTCCCTGCGACGTCGTCGGGCCGAGGTCCTCCGAGGTGGCGGCGAGGAAGCTCGGGATCTCCAGGTCCGAGGTGATGTGCACGATCCGCATCTTCAGCCCGGCGTCGTGGAATTTGTCCACAAGGGACTTCGCGAGCGGCGGCAGCGTTTCGAGGTCCACGTGCGGGTGCAGCTCACGCAGGTACGACGTGACGTGCTCGGGCTGCGGTTCGACGAAGATGCCCTTTTCCAGCACCTGCGCGAGCTGGCTGCTCACGAGTTCGGCGTTGGTCATCGAGTCGCGCTCGATGAGTTCGGTGAGCGCGTGGCAGATGGCCTCTTCGAGGCTGTTGCCTGACGCCAGTCCGTTGGTGGAAAGTACCTTGTAGCAAGGAGGTTCGTGGAACTTCAGCCCATAGACGGCGGATGCCTGCGGGATGAGGATCGACTCCTCGTTGATCAGGTCGTACGCCTCGACCCACGAGATCGGCAGATCGTCGCGGTAGTGCATGGAAAGCTCCGCGTTGTTCTCGCGCGGGTCCAGCACGATGCGGCCCTCGGCGACCAGTTCCTCGTAGGACGCGATGACCTGCGGCCGCACCGGCAGCGCCGCGGAGAACCGCTCGATCGCCTCCATCGCCGCGGACGTCTTGGCGTCGATGTTCCGCAGGCCTTTGCCGTTGTAGACCGAGATGATGTCGTTGGAGCGTGGCGCGATGGCGTTGTAGACCGGGATGCCGACCCGGTCGAGCCAGGTGATCTCCGCGACCCGGGTGACCCCGGCGCGCCGCAGGTGCGGCTCGATCCGCGCGTAGGTCTGCTCGGCGGTGAACTCCCGGTGCACCCCACCGCCGCCGACCTTCGGAACGCTCTTCCTGAGTTTCATCGCACTCCCTCGTATCGGGCCGTCGCGGGTACCGCTTCGACGAGCAGTCGTTCCCAGGCCTCGGTTTCGCGCTCCGGATCGACCGAAGCGCGGCGGGTGGCGCACTGCCACCGCAATCGCGTGTAAAGCCCGTCGCGGTCGTGCTCGGCGGCGTCGAGCACGGCGGCGAGCGCGTCGGTGTCGCCGACGGGGAAGTAGCCCGCGTAGTCCTCACCGAGCAGCCCGACCGAACCGGGGATGCGGGTGGAGACGATCGGGACCCCGGCGGCGAGTGCTTCGGTGACGACGTTCGCGCCGCCCTCGTGCAGCGAAGTGAGCACCAGCAGGCGACTGCGGGCGAGCACGGCGAGCGCTTCCGGCCTCGGCAACGGGCCGAGCCAGGAATAGCGCGGATTGTCCGTGGACTCGGCGCGCAGCCGGTCGCCGATGTCGTCCTCGCGCACGCCGCCGACGTGGGTCACGGTGATCCGTGACGACGACGGCAGTTTCCGCACCGCCTCGCTGAGCCGCAACGGATCCTTGACCGGCCGGGCGTGCGCGAGGAAGGCGATCTCGAAGCGGTCCTCCGACGGGGTCTCCCCCGAAATCGGCGGCATCGACTGGGTGATCACCCTGGTACGGCTCCGCAAGGCGAGCGGAACTTGCCGGACTCCTTGCGGCTGAAGGACGACGATCCGCGCGGCGCGTTCGAGCAACGTCAGGTCGACGCCCCCGGTGACCAGATCCGGGTAGAGGTCCGTGCCGGTCAGCGCGATCACGATCGGCGCGTCCGGGCGTTCGGCGGCGAAGGCGCGGATCGCGGCCTCGCTTTTGCGTGCGTGCAACGCGACGAGCAGGTCGTACTGCCCGCCGTCGTAGTCCTGGACGACCTTGACGTCGTGCCCGAGGTCCCGCAGCAGATGGGCCCAGCGGCGCGCGGTGACGCCGTTGCCGTAGTCGCTGGCTTCGGGAACGGGACCGGCGACGAGAATCCTCATCGGATCCATTCCCTGTCGTAGGCCAGCCATTTGCCGAAAGCGCGGACGGCTTCGTCGGCCGGGATCGTGGCCGTCCAGCCGAGTTCCGCCGCGGCGAGACCCAGCTTCATGACCGGCGTCTCCGACGGCGAGGTGACCGTCTCGGTCGGCACGGCACGCACCGAAGCGCAGACGACCTTCGCCAGTTCGCTCCCGGTGAGCGTGGCCGTCGCGATGTCGTACACCGGGGAAACCGGACCGCCGGTCAGCACCGCGTCGATCGCGCTCGCCATGTCGCGTACGTCGGTGAACTGGTGGACGCGATCGGGATCGACCGGCAGGGGCTTGCGCGTCCACGCCAGCTGGATCCAGTGCGCCACCAGGGAGTTCGCCTGAGTGTGCGGGCCGATCGGTGTCGCGAACCGCAGGACGTGCTCGCGTACTCCGGTGTCGACGATGGCGCAAAAGACCTCGCCTGGATCCGTTTCGTCGCCGAGGTGAACGAGCCGCGTCGAAGCGGAAGCGTCTTCGCCGCCGACGATTTCGTGGCCGAGTTCGGCCAGTAGCCCGGACAGGTGTTCGGTGAGGAGGCCGCCCGGGCCGGTGATCGCGAGTGCGAGTCCGCTTCCCGCACGCGGACGGCGTGGACGGTCGGCCCACGCGCGTCCCGTGGCGAAGCCCTTGATCGCGACTTCGTTGTGCGAAGCCGTGATCGCCTCGATCTCGGCGGCGGTGAGCTGGTCGCAGAGACCGCCGGGGCCGATGCTCGCGAGTGCGAGATCCACCGCCTCGCTCCTGACCGCGTCCACAGAGGACAGTCCCATGGCGAACGCCGTCAGCCAGGTCTGCCATGCCCCTTCGGAACGATCATCGCCGCGTTCGAATTCGGCCCTGCACTCCTGCGGCGAAATCCCCGATCGCCGCAGGAGTCGTTCTGTTCCGAGGTATTCCCAGTACCCGTCCCCGCGCACCACGCATTCGGACGTCACATGCTTGTGAAAGGGAATCACCTCGTGCTCGGCGATTTCGCCGCCGACGTGCGACGGCGCGGCACCCGAGAAGCACGACGAACGCCGGAGACCGTGGGCATCATTGCCCGCGACACTGGGCAGGCCGGAATGTTCGACCGTGTTCGGCACGGCGATCCGTATCCGCATTCCGACGGATTGGAGATAACGGAACATGAGCACGTCGCACGGCCAGCCGTCCTGATGCGCGTCGGCGAAAAGCGCGTAACCGCGCGCGATCGCGGCGGGCAGCATCATCGCGACACAGGGCGCGTATTCGTTGACGGCGGTCGCCCAGTCCGCTCCCGCCGCCGCTGCCATCCGTACGGCCGCGCCGTTGCGGGAATTCCAGTTGGCGTAGAAGGCGATCGCCTCGTCCGGCAGTCGCTGGGCGGCCTTCCGCGCGTGCCCGAAGAACCCATCGGCGAGTTGGACGTCGTCCTGCAGCACGAGAAAGTGCGTGGCGTCTTCGGGAACGCTGCTCCAGGCCAGTTTCGCCGTGCGCAGCGCCGTCGGCGGCCCGTCCGGCTCGGGATCCAGCACCACGCGCAGCGCGCCCGCCGGGTCGAGGCCGGCGAGCTCTTCCGCCGCTTCCCTGCGTCTGGGATGCGCCATGACGGCGCCACTGAGCCGTATCTCGGTCATCGTTAACCCCCACCGTCTTTTACTGGCACCGGAAAAGTGTGACAGTGCCCGTAAACTATGCCCATCTTCCATGCTGCGAATGGGACCGAATGATGAGGTTCTCCTCGATTGCCACCCTTTTCCTCATACGGGATGGATGAGGTTTTCACGGGTAACCTTGTTACGAGGCCACAGAACCGACAGAATGGGCGGGCGATGACGGACATCCTCTTCGTATGCGTGCACAACGCGAGCCGGTCGCAGATGGCCGCCGCACTGCTGAAGCATCACGGATTCGGCCGGGTGACGGTGCGGTCCGCGGGCTGCAACCCGGCGGAACGGGTCAACCCGCTGGTGGCGGGCGCGCTCGCGGAATGGGCCGTCGACATCACAGGCGAGGTGCCGAGCCAAGTCACTTACGAGGACGTGGCGGCGGCTGACATCGTGATCACCATGGGCTGCAAGACCTACCCGGTCGCCGAGGGGACGCGGTACGTCGAGTGGATCGTCCCCGATCCGGAAACCGAAGGGATCACCGGCATCCGGCCGCTTCGGGACGACATGGACCGCCGGGTCCGGGAACTCCTGGCGTCCCTTGTGGACACTCCGGTGCACGTATAGCGCGTGAAGGCCCCCTTCCCTCGACTGAGCCGAGGGAAGGGGGCCTTCACGCGGAGACGGCAGGCTACTTACGGACACCCTGCACGATCAGGCGCTTGGCGCGCTTGTCATAGGGCGCGCCGTCGAAGCCACCGTAGGCCTCGATGTCGGTGAAGCCGGCGTCCTCGAACAGGCGGCGCAGTTCGGCGGCGCTGTAGATGTAGGACTGGATGTGCGCCGAGCGGGCGGTGTCGCCGTCGACCAGGGTCCAGTCGGTGCGCAGCTTCGTCCAGTCGTCGAGGACGCTGTGCCGCATGTACGCGATACCGTCGGGCTGCGGGAAAGCGTGTGTGCGGCCGATGTTCTTCGCGACGATCTCCTTGCCGTACACCTCCAGCAGCAGTTTGCCACCCGGCGCCAGGCTCGTGTGCGCGTTGCGCAGCACCTGAAGGTTCTTCTCGGCGTCGTCGAAGTAGCCGAACGACGTGTACATGTTCAACACGACGTCGAATCCGCCGGGACGGACGAATTCGAGCATGTCGCCCTGCACCAGCTCGGCCGGGACACCGGCATCGGCGGCGGCCTGCTTGGCACGGTCCAGGACGGGAGCGTTGAGGTCGACCCCGGTCACCTGGTAACCCTTACGGGCGAGCGGTACGACGAACCGGCCCGGCCCGCAGCACAGGTCGAGCACCCGCGAGCCCGCCGGGAAGGCCAGCAACGGCGATTCGCGCACGAGTTCGTCCGCCTCCACCGTCAGCCGCTGCGGCCACATCAGCTCGGAGAAGCCCGACCACAGGCCATCGTCGGAGTACCAGCTCATTTTCGTCCTCCCTAAGGCGCCATCAGGCAATGCTGAAGATTCTCGGCTGTCCCGCCCACGAGGCATCTCCTCGACTGCGCGCGGGAAAGGAGGCAGCACGAGAGGAGAAGATCTCGTGCTCTTGATCGGTGACCATGAACTCTTCATATCGCGGTCGTGGCCTGATCACTGTTCGTGGTGATCCGCCGTCGACACAATGCAAGGTAAACAGAACCAGAAGGGTTCAATCATGGCAAAGGTCCGCGACGGGGATCCCGCGATCGAAGCGTCCGGGTTGACGAAGATCTACGGTGACAAACGCGCGCTCGACGGTCTCGACCTCACCGTTCCCGCGGGAACGGTGTACGGCGTCCTCGGGCCCAACGGCGCGGGGAAGACGACCTCGGTGAAGGTGCTGGCGACGTTGCTGCGTCCCGACGGAGGACAGGCCAAGGTCTTCGGTCACGACGTGGTGCGCGAGTCGGACGCCGTCCGTGCCCGCGTGAGCCTGACGGGTCAGTACGCCTCGGTGGACGACGACCTGACCGGCACGGAGAACCTGATCCTGCTGTGCCGTCTGCTCGGCCACGGCAAGGCCGCCTCGAAGGCGCGCACCGAGCAGCTTCTCGACGCCTTCGGGCTGACCGAGGCCGCCGGTCGTCAGGTGAAGAACTACTCCGGCGGTATGCGGCGGCGGCTCGACATCGCGGCCAGCATCGTCAACACCCCGGATCTGCTCTTCCTGGACGAGCCGACCACGGGGCTCGACCCGCGTAGCCGCAACCAGGTCTGGGACATCGTGCGCGCGGTCGTCAAACGCGGCACCACGGTGCTGCTGACCACCCAGTACCTCGACGAGGCCGACCAGCTCGCCAGCCGCATCGCGGTCGTCGACCACGGCAAGGTCATCGCCGAGGGCACGCCGGGCCAGTTGAAGGCGTCGATCGGCGTCGGCGCGATCCACCTGCGACTGCGGCACGCCAACCAGCGGGTCGACGCGCAGGGCGTGCTCGCGCGGTTCCTGGAGCAGCCCACGCTTTCGGAGCACGACGAAGTCCTTGTCAGCGCCCGCATCCCTGGTGTGGACGGTGACGCCGGTATGGCCGAGTGGGCTTCCAAGGCCCTGCACGAACTTTCGCTGCGCGACATCGTCGTCGACGAATTCTCGCTCGGGCAGCCGAGCCTCGACGAAGTGTTCCTGGCGCTGACCGACCGGCCCGCGACGACGGAGAACGCCGCCAAGGAAGGGGCGAACCGATGACTTCCACCATCAAGCCGACCGAGGCTCCCGAAGAGACCAAGGCTGCCGACCCCACCGCGCTCGACGCGGTGCTCGCGTCGGTCGACCGGCCCAAGCGCCCGAGCGCGCTGTCCGCGTCGCTCACCTTCGGGTGGCGGGCCGCGCTGAAGATCAAGCACCTGCCCGAGCAGCTGTTCGACGTCACGGGCTTCCCGATCATCATGACCGTGATGTTCACGTACCTCTTCGGTGGCGCCATCGGCGGTTCGACCGAGGCGTACCTTGACTACCTGCTCCCCGGCATCCTCGCGATCACCGTCGTGATGATCACGATGTACACCGGGGTCGCGGTGAACAGCGACATCGCCAAGGGTGTCTTCGACCGGTTCCGGACCCTGCCGATCTGGCGCCCCGCCACGATCGTCGGCTACCTGCTCGGTGACTTCCTGCGCTACATCATCGGCTGCGTCGTCATCATCGGCGTCGGCCTGATCATGGGCTACAACCTCGGAAGTGTCGCCGGTACCGTCGGCGCCGTCGCGCTGCTGCTGGTGTTCTCGTTCTCGCTTTCCTGGATCTGGACGTTCCTCGGGCTTTCCATGCGGTCGGAGAAGACCGTGATGAGCGTGAGCATGGTGGCGCTGTTCCCGTTGACCTTCCTGTCCAACGTCTTCGTCCAGCCGTCCACGATGCCCGGCTGGCTCGAAGCCGCGGTCAGCTGGAACCCGATCACGCACCTGGTCACCGCGATGCGCGGCCTGATGAGCGGTAACCCGGACGTCGGCGAGATCATCTGGGTGCTCGTCGCGAGTGTCGTGCTGATCGCCGGATTCGGTTCTGCCACGATGGCCGCCTACAAGCGGAAGTAAGAAGGGGAAACAATGAAGTACATGGTCCTGCTCTACTCGCACCCCGAGCCGTGGGGACACCCGGTGGAGGAATTCACCCCGGAGTTCGCCGGTCTTTCCGCGGACGAGCGCAAGAAGCACTTCGAAGCATTCGAGGCACTGCTCGGCCGTTTGCACGAAAACGGTGAACTGGTCGGCGGAGAAGCGCTCGGCGACCCCGCCAAAGCGAGCCTTTACGAGGTCGGATCGGACGGCTCGAAGAAGAAGAGCGACGGCCCGTATTCCCCGACGAAGGACCACCTCGCCGGCTTCTTCCTGATCGAGGCCAAGGACCAGGCCCGTGCCGACGAGATCGCCGAGGAGTTCGCCGCTCCCGGTCAGAGCGTCGAGCTGCGGCCGATCTGGACCGGCGGCGAATAGCCGACGAACGAAAGGGCCGGACCGAGTCACTCGGTCCGGCCCCTTTTTCGCGGTACTGTCAGGAAATCCGTTTGGTCAGGTGCACGGTGACCTTGTCGCCGATCTCCTTCTGGATGACCTTCCGGAACGGCTTGCGCAGCGGCATCATGTGCACGCCGCCGCCGATCGGCAGCATGCTCGCCTCGTAGTCGTGGCCGTCCACGGTGCCGCTGACCTTGACGGCCTTGCCGGTGCCGAAGAACTCCGCGGAGTCCGGCATGTTCACACACGGCCAGCCACTGTTGCTGTCTGGAATGACTTCGGCCGTGAAGGTCACGTCGATCGCCTGCGGTGTGTTGTCAGCCATAATCTCAGATCTTCCTCGTCGTAGTTCTTGGGCCGTCGTAGTTCAGATGCTCGGGTGGAGAATCAACTCCGCAGCCTTTTCGGCGATGGCGATGACCGGGGCGTTGGTATTGCCCCGCACGATCGTCGGCATGACGGAAGCGTCCACGACACGAAGTGATTCTATTCCAAGAACCCGCAATTGCGCATCCACGACGCGGCCCATTCCACAGGTACCCACCGGATGGTGGCCGGTGAGCACGTTACGCCGGGTGAAATCCTCCAGATCCGCTTCGGTGTCGGAGGCGGGTGCCGCGATGGCGTCGAGCGTGTACGGCTTGAGCGCCACCTGCCGGGACAGGTGCAGGCTGATCCGCACGCCTTCGATCGCCATCGCCAGGTCGGCCGGATCGGCGAGGTAGTTCTGCACGATCTTCGGTTTGGCGGTGGGTTCGGGGCTGAACAGGGTCACGTTCCCGCGGGTGCGCGGTTTCGCCACGGAGGCTCCGAACGAAAGCGCGTGACGGGACGGCGGCGAGAGGAAGCCGTCGGAGACCATCAAGGGCATACAGATGAGCTGGAGATCCGGGGCGTCACCGGTGACCGTCACGAAGCCGCCGGTCTCCGGGCCGCCCGAAGTGAGGAACCCCGCCGCCTCGCGTTCGTACCGCTCGGCGTGCTCGGGCTCGCCGGCGGCGAGCAGGCTCACCGGCTGGTCGTGGCCGAAACTCAGCCAGACATGCGGATGGTCCTGGAGGTGCTGCCCGACGTCGGGCAGGTCGACGGCGACGTCGAGACCGAACGCGCGGAGGTGATCGGCCGGGCCGATCCCCGAGTGCATCAGGATCTTCGGCGAGTTGTAGGTACCGGCACTGATGATGACCTCGCGCTCGGCGCGGATCTCGATGATCTCGTCGAGCCGGTTGCCGACGATCCCGACCGCCCTGCCGTTTTCGACGAGCACGCGGTGCACTTCGAGGTCGGTCTCGACGGTGAGGTTCGGACGGTCCAGCACCGGACGCAGGAACTCCGACGAGGTACTCGCCCGGCGGCCATTCCGCTGTGTCACCTGAAATACGCCGAACCCGTCCTGGGTGACGCCGTTGAAGTCGGAGTTGTGGTGGTAGCCCGCCTCGATCGCGGCCTCGGTGAACGCGGCGGAACTGGGGTTCCCCGTCCGTCCGTCGCTGACCCGCAGGGGTCCGCCGACACCGTGGAACTCGTCCTCGCCGCGTTCGTTGTCCTCCGAGCGCCGGAAGAACGGCAGTATCCCGAAGAAATCCCAGCCAGGCTGGGCCCACTCGTCGAAGTCTGCGCGGTTGCCCCGGACATAGGCGCCGCCGTTCACCGAACTTCCGCCGCCGACGACTCGGGCCTGCGGCAGGTAGACCCGCCGCCCCCCGAGGTGCGGCTCCTGATGGGTGTCGAAATCCCAGTCGTACCGGGTCTTGAAGAACTTCCCCCCGGCGACGGGGACCTGGAAGTTCGGATGATCGTCGGACGACCCGGCTTCGATCAGCACGACGGACACGGACGGGTCCGCGCTCAACCGGTTAGCGAGGACGCAACCGGACGCACCGGCCCCAACCACGACGAAATCGACCATAACGGGAATTTAACAAGATCGACGGAGGCCCAGATTCTCCTCGGTTGCGGGAAGAACTCCTGAATCCTGCGGCAATCGTTGAGAAGACCACCGAGGCCGTCTCCCCTAGCGTGGGTGGTGTCTGATGCCGGAATCCGCGGAGGGAACGCCGAAATGACCAACGCTAGCCAGGCGCAGGGGCACGCGGAGTACGCGGCCACGCTTCAGGCTCTGGACCGGAAGCACCTCATCCATCCACACCAGAACCCGACGCGGACCGAACGCAACATCTTCGTCCGCGGCAAGGGATCCGTGGTGTGGGACGCCGCGGACGTCCCGTTCATCGACGGGATGGCGGGCGGCAACTGGGTGGTCGCCGTCGGCCACGGGCGCGCCGAACTCGCGGAAGCCGCGGCGGCACAGGCGGAGAAACTGGAGTATTTCTCGCTGTGGCGCGAATATTCGAACGAACCCGCGATCCGGCTCGGCGCCCGCCTCGCGGAACTCGCCCCGGCGGGCATGAACAAGATCCACTTCACCAGCGGTGGTTCGGACGGGACCGAGGCGGCGCTCAAGATCGCGCGCCGGTACCACTTCGAACGCGGTGACACCGAACGGACCTGGATCATCGGACGGCAGTTCGGTTACCACGGAACGACTCTCGCCGGCGGTTCCGTCAGCGGCATGGACGACATGCACTTCGGCGCCGGGCCGACGATGCCGCACGTCACCAAGGTGAGCCCGCCCATGCTGTCGCACCCGGAGATGTTCGGCGGACAGGACCCCACAGACTTTCTGTTGCGGGAACTGGAAACCGAGATCCTCCGGATCGGACCGGAGAAGATCGCCGCGATGATCGGCGAACCGGTGATGGGCGGTGGCGGTGTCATCGTGGCGCCGGAGGACTACTGGCCGCGGATCCGCACCCTGCTGACCAAGTACGGCATCCTGCTGATCGCCGACGAGGTCATCACCGGGTTCGGCCGCACGGGCGACTGGTTCGCTTCGGCGCATTACAGCCCGGACATCATCGTCACCGCCAAGGGCATCTCCAGCGGCTACGCGCCACTCGGTGCCGTCCTCATGCGCGACGACATCGGCGAGGTCATGGTCGGCAACCCCGAGAAGTTCTTCTTCCACGGGCTGACCTACTCGGGGCATCCGGTCGCGTGCGCGCTGGCGCTGGTGAACCTCGACATCATCGAGCGGGAGAACATCCTCGGCCAGGCCAAGAAGATCGAGAGCTGGTTCACCGAGGGTCTCGACGGCATCCGTGACCTCCCGAACGTCCACGACGTCCGCGTGCACGGCGCCATGGTCGGCATCGAACTGACCGCCGACCCGAACACCGGCGAACCGATGCCGTTCGACCGCATGGTCGCGATCATCGACGACCTGCGCGGCAAGCACCGCGTCCTGGCCCGTGACTACGGTCCCACGCTCGTCGTCGGTCCACCGCTCGTGCTCGAAGAAGAACAGGCGGCGGAGATCTCCGCCGCCATCACCGACGTACTGAGGACCCGGTCATGACACCGTTCAAAGTGGACATTCCGCAGGAAGCCATCGACGACCTGCGCAGACGGCTCGACGACACCCGTTGGCCCGCCGAGACTCCCGACGTCGGCTGGACCCGCGGCGTGCCGCAGTCCTATCTGAAGGAGCTCGTCGAGTACTGGCGCACCGAGTACGACTGGCGTGCCACCGAAGCGAAGATCAACCAGTTCCCGCAGTCGATCACGAACATCGACGGGGCGAACATCCACTACCTGCACGTCCGTTCGCCGGAACCGGACGCGACGCCGATGGTGATGACGACCGGCTGGCCGAGTTCGATCATCGAGTACCTGGACCTCATCGGGCCGCTGACCGACCCGCGGTCCCACGGCGGCGACCCGAAGGACGCCTACCACCTCGTCATCCCGACGTTGCCGGGCTTCGGTTTCTCCACTCCGCTGACCCAGCACGGCTGGACCGTCCCCAAGATGTCGGAGATCTGGGGCAAGCTGATGGCCGAGATCGGCTATGACCGCTACATCGTCCAGGGCGCGGACTGGGGTTCGTTCATCTCGATCATCCTGGCCGCGATGAAGCCGGAGAACGTGCTCGCCGCGCACGTCAACTTCCTGGTGACCCCGCCGGCCGACGCGAGCGATCTCGAAGGCCTGAGCGAAGAAGAACTCGAACTGCTCGACCCGTACATGTTCCCCGCGCCGGGGTACATGGTCGAGCACGCGACCCGGCCGCAGACGCTGAGCTACAGTCTCGCCGATTCGCCGGTCGGGCAACTCGCTTGGTACATCGAGAAGTTCCACGGCTGGTCGGGTGCCGTCGATTCGCCGGAGGAGGTCTTCAATCGCGATGACCTGCTCGCCAACGTGACGCTTTACTGGCTCACCGGTTCGGCGGGCAACGCGGCGCACTTCTACTGCGACAACGCCCAGTTCACCCGGACGTCGGCGACGCCACACCCCGAACTGGCCGTCGCGCACCCGAGGTTCGAGGAATACAAGACGTTCGTGGCTCCCCTGCCGCCGATCTCCACGCCGATCGGTGTGGCGGCGTACAAGTACGACATCATGGAGCCGATCCGCACCTACGCGGACCGGGCCTTCTCCGACATCGTGCAGTGGCGGCGGCTCGACCGGGGCGGCCACTTCCCCGGCCTGGAGGCACCCGACCTCTTCCTCGACGACCTCCGGAAGTTCAAGCAGGCCTTGCGAGCGAGGGGTTCGGACCGTGACTGACCAGGCCAACATCGAGAACCTCGACTACGGCAACCGCGACCTCCCGATCGAGACGGTGAAGTCCGCCGACGGGACCACCATCGCCTACGAGAAGTCGGGCACCGGGCCGCCGGTGATCATCATCGGCGGCGGCCTCAACGAGAAGGCGATGCACGCCGAACTCGCCGAGGGCCTGTCCGAGAACTTCACCGTGTACAACTACGACCGCCGTGCTCGCGGTGACAGCGACGACAAACGTGTCGGACCGTACACAGTGGACATCGAGATCGAAGACCTGGCCGCGGTGATCGAGGCCGCGGGCGGCACCGCCCACGCCTTCGCGAACTGCACCGGCTCGATGATCGCCGTACCGGCGGCCGCGCGGGGCGTCCCCATGCTCAAGCTGGCCATGTACGAACCCCCGTACAGCGGCCCGAAGGTCCCGCCCGGCTACACCGAACAGCTCATGGAGCTGCTCGAACAGGACAGGATCAAGGAGGCCGTCTCCCTGTTCCTGAAATGGGACGCGCTTTTCACCGAGGACGAGATCGCTTTCTTCTCGACGCATCCGATCTGGCCGGCGTTCGAGGCGATGGCGCATTCGATGCCGTACGACTCGATCCTGTCCGACGACGCGGACCGCGTCCCGGCCGAGGAACTGAGCGCGATCACCGTGCCCAGTCTGGTGCTCGGCGGGAACAAGAGTCCACAGTGGATGAAGGACATGTGCCAGGCCGTCGCCGACGGGATCCCGAGGGGTGAGTACGTCACCATGGACACCGCGGGCCACCTGATGGACGACACGCTGGGCGCCGAACTGCTGACGAAGTTCTTCCGCTGAGGTAAGCGGGCGGGGAGCCGGTGTCCCCAATGCCTCATTGGGGACACTGAGCGTCTCAAATGCGACATTGGGAACAGTAACTACGAGGCCACTCATGACCTCCGCCCGACTGTCGTGAAGGCCCCCTTCCTTACCTTGAGGGTAGGGAAGGAGGCCTTCACGGCATCGGCGGCGCCACTAGACTCAGTCGCGCGGCGTGTTCTGGTAGGCGGCAAGCTTCCATTCGCCGTCCCGCAGGACAGCGGTCCACGAAGCGCGCACCTTGGCGTTCTCGGCGACCTCGGTGTCACCGGCCTGGATCACGCCGCCCTCGGTGTACAGCACGACGACGCCGGGCGCGATCTCGCGGACGTCGAACGGGGTGCCGGTGACCTGGGAGCCCTGATAGGCCGTGGCGAACGCACCGCCCATGAACTTCGCGATGTTGTCGCGGCCTTTGACGTGGACGCCGGGCAGGATCATCGTGCCGTCCTCGACGAACACGTCGGCGAAGGCCTCCGCGTCGTGGCGGGCCCAGGCGGCGACGATCTGGCCAGGCAGGGCGGCCACTCCGGTGGCGGTGTCGGCGGTTGCGGTCATCGGTCTGTCTCCTGTCGTTCGTTTCCGTTGTGATCACTGGAGAAGCGGAGGTCCACATCGGAAACTACGCGTTCGCCGGGCGCCGGAATACCGCCTCGGACCAAGCTCGCAACCGCGGAGAAGCGCCTCGCAAAGCGAGGAGAAGAGGACACCTGGGGAGCGGCATAGCGTTTTTCGTGTCCGCCCACTCACCTGATCACCGAAAGGCATACGCCAATGGGAACGAAAATCGGCGATCACGCCGTCGTGCTCGGGGGCAGCATCGCCGGGATGCTCGCCGCCCGCGTGCTTTCCGACGCCTACCGCCAGGTGACCGTCATCGAACGCGACGACCTCACCGCGGCCGGGACGGATCTGCGCCCGGCGATCTCGTGGGCGATCCACATCCACGCCCTGCTCGAACGCGGACGGATCATCATCGAAGATCTGTTCCCCGGGTTCGTCGACGACATGATCGCGGCGGGTGTCCCGGTCGGCGACTACGGCTCGACCTGCCACTACTACTTCAACGGCGAGATGTTCGCCGTCACCGACACCGGGATGGCCTGTGTGGCCGCGAATCGCCCGGTGATCGAGCACTTCCTCCGCTCCCGCACGCTGCCCCGCCCCGGCGTCGTCCTGCGTGAGCGCACGGACATCGTCGGCCTGGTCGCGAACGAGGGCAACGAACGCATCACCGGTGTCCGCGTGCAGAGCCGGGACGGCGGTGGCGAGGAGGTCATCAGCGCGGACCTGATCGTCGACGCCTCCGGCCGCGGCTCGCGGTCCCCGCGCTGGCTCGAGGAGCTCGGCTACGAGAAGGCGCCGGAGGAGAAGGTCCAGATGGACCTGACCTACACGACGATGGACTTCGTCGGCCCGCTGCCGGTCGACCCGCTCGGCGAGGACATCGCGCTGGTCCCGACCGCGACCCCGGACTTCCCGCGCGGCGGCATCTTCGCGCGCCTCGCCGACCGGTACGCCCTCACCCTCACCGGTATCGCGGGCGACCGGGCTCCGACCGACCACGACGGTTTCCTGGCCTACGCCAAGACGTTGCCGGTCAAGGAGGTCTACAACGCCATCGAGAACGCGGAGCAGCGCGCGCCCGCCGGATCGTTCCGGTTCCCGGCCAGCGTCCGCCGCCACTACGAGAAGCTGAGCCGCTTCCCCGCCGGATACCTGATCCTCGGCGACGCCGCCTGCATCTTCAACCCCGTCTACGCCCAGGGCATGACGGTCGCCGCGATGGGCGCGAACGTACTGCGCAAGCATCTGGAGAAGGGCGTCGAGCCGGACTTCCGCGGCTACTTCCGCGACCTGGCCAAGGCGACCGACTCGCCGTGGATGATGTCCGCTTCCGCCGACCTCGGCTACGAGACGGTGCGCGGCAAGCGCACCCTCGCCACCAAGATCGGCAACGCCTACATGTCGAAGGTGATGGCGGCCGCCGCGAACGACCCGGTGGTGGCGCGCGGGTTCATGCGCACAATCTCGCTGATCGACCCGCCGCAGGCGCTGATGAAGCCGTCGATGATGCGCCGGGTCCTGCTCTCCGGCGGTGGCAAGAAGAACGCCACCGTCACCCCCCTTCCGACGCCCCGGACCGACACCGGCGACGCCGAGCGTTCCGCGGCTTGATCCGCTTTTCGCCCAAGAACAAGGAGTTCCGGTGAGTCATCTCCAAGCGGCGGGCGACGCCGTCAGATTCCGCTGGGCCGCGCTGGTCCTGTTGTGCGCGGCCAACTTCGCGGTCCTGCTGGATTCGCAGAGCGTCATCCTGGCGTTGCCTTCGCTGGCGCCCGACCTCGGGATGGCACCCGCCGACGCGCAATGGGTGCTGAGCGCGAAGCTCATCACCTTCGGCGGGCTGCTCATCCTCGGCGGCCGGGCGGCCGACCACTTCGGCAGGCGCCGGGTGTTCGTGCTCGGCACGGCGTTGTTCCTCGTCGGCTCGGTGCTCTGCGGGTTGGCGTGGAGCCCGGCGGTGATCATCGCCGCGCGGGCGCTCAGCGGGATCGCGGCGGCGCTGATGGTGCCGACGGCGTTGTCGATCCTCATGAACACCTTCCCCGAGGGCAAGAGCCGCAACACCGCGCTCGCCGGCTGGTCCGGGATCGGCGGGATCGGCGCGACGGCGGGTCTGCTCGTCGGCGGGCTGCTCACCCAGACCCTGGGCTGGCAGTGGGTGTTCTACGTCAACGTGCCGATCGCGGTACTCGTCATGCTGCTCGCGCCGGTGCTGTTGCAGGAGAGCCGTGACTCCGGCAAGCGCCGCAGCCAGGACGTCGCGGGCGCGGTGGTCAGCACGCTGGCACTCGTCGCGATCATCCTCGCCGTCGTCCAGGCGCCGGTGTGGGGCTGGACGAGCGCGCCGACGCTCATCCTGTTCGCGGTCGCCGCCGCGCTGCTCGCGCTGTTCGTGGCCGTGGAGAAGCGTTCGGCGTCGCCGCTCGTCCCGCTGGCGCTGATCCGGCGCCCGGCGCTCGCGGGCGGCAACCTCGTCACGGTGGCGATGGGCATGGCGGCGTTCGGCCTCTCGGTCACCATTTCGATGTACGGCCAGGTCGTCCTCGGCTACAGCCCGCTGGAATTCGGCGTGCTGCAATCAGTCATGCCGACACTGGCGTTCTTCGGTGCCTACGTCGGGCAGGCCGTGGTCACCAGGATGGGTGTCCGGCCGGTCGTCGCGGCCTGTCTCGTGCTGCTCGGCGCCGGCTGCCTGCTGCTCTCGCAGGTGCCGGTCAACGGCAGCTACGGGGCCGACATCCTGTGGGGCCTTGTCGTCTTCGGCCCGGGTCTCGGCGCGGGCATGGCGGCCGCTTCGGTGGCCGCGCTGTCCAAGGTGCCGCAGGCCGACAGCGGTGCGGCGTCGGGGATCAACGTCGCCTCGTTCCAGATCGGCGGCGCGCTCGGGGTCGCCGTGGTCACCTCGGTGTCCACGTCGTTCACCGCCGCGCCGGGCGGGCCCGCCGAGTTCACCACCGGGCTGCGGGCCGCGTTCATCGCGTGCGTGGTCTTCGCCGTCATCGGCCTCGGCGTGACCTTCACCTTGTTGAAGGGCAAGAAGAAGCGGCGCCTGCACAGCATCGACGGCCAGAACCGCGACGACCGCGACGACCTCCCGCTCGCGGGCTGACCCGGACCCCCGCGTGAAGGCCCCCTTCCCTCGGCTGAACCGAGGGAAGGGGGCCTTCACGCGCGATCAAAGGCCGCGGTGCAGGGCCTCGATGTACTCGCGGTGGCCGGGCAGACCGGCCGAGTAGATCTCGCGTTCCTTGTCGATCTTCTCGAACATCTCCCACGCGGCGGCGTCGTTCATCAGGTCGACCGACGGCGGCGCCTTCTTGAAGTCGAAGTCCATTCCGGACAGGATCGCCCAGAGGCTGCGGGTCTCGAACAGCCGCAGCTGGCTGCCGTCCGGGATGATGACGCTCTCCGCGTACTCGGTGAGCTTTTCCTCCAGGCTCGCCGGGATCGGCGCCTCCCGCACGGCGTTCCAGAACTCGGTGTCGTCGCGGTCGGTGAGCGTGTAGTGCATGACGATGAAGTCGCGCAGGTCCTCGAACGCGCCGACCATGAGTTCGTTGTAGCGGGCCTTGCGGCGCTCGTCGAAGTCCGAGTCCGGGAAGTGCAGCACCAGCAACGCGAGCTGGTACTCGATGAGCGCGATCGTGGTGGACTCCAGCGGTTCGACGAAGCAGCTCGACAGTCCGACGGCGACGCAGTTGTTCACCCACGAACGCCGGTTGTGCCCGACCCGCATCTTGATGTGGTTGCCGTCGATGTCGTGCCCGCGGCCGCCGAGGTGCTCGCGCAGCTTCCGTTCGGCCTTCTCCGGCGTGGTGAACGCGCTGGAGTAGACGAAGCCGGTGCCGTCGCGGTCGGCGAGGGGGATCTCCCAGATCCAGCCGTCCGGCTTCGCGGTGGCGGAGGTGTACGGCCGCAGGCCACCCTCCTGGTGCCGTGCGGGAAGCGCGACGGCGGAGTCGCACAGCAGGACGTCGTTGGCGCTGACGAACGGCTCGTTCAGCGTCTCGTTGATCAGCAGGCCCCGGAATCCCGTGCAGTCCAGGAAAAGGTCGGCTTCGATCTCGCCGGCGGTATCGGTGACGACCTTCTCGATGGTGCCGTTCGGGGCGACGGTCACCGCTTTCACGTCCGCCGAAACGAACTTCACGCCACGGCCGGTCGCCAGTTCGCGAAGGTACTTGGCGATCAGCGCGGCGTCGAAGTGGTAGGCGTAGCGGTAGCCGGGGTCCGGAGCGTCGGTGCCTGGCAACGGTTTCGGGGCCTTGTCGAGCTCGCAAAGGCGCTGTAGCGCCATTCCCGCGTCACCGAAGGTCTCGCGCACCCGCGTGTCACCGGCCAAGCGCTGCTTCAGCCAGAAGTGCGCGAGCGAGACGCCGCGGCCGAAACGCTTGTGGAACGGCTTCTCGTAGTTCTGCACCGCGGGTTCGGGAACGTCGAAGAACGGGTGGTAGTAGGTATGGCTGTCGCGGCCCTCGTGCGGTTTGCGCCAGTCGTTGAACCGGACGGCGGACTTGAAGACCGCGTTGGTCTTCGGCATCCAGTCTTCTTCTTTCATGCCAAGGAAGGAGAAGGTGGTCCGCAGGGTCGGCACGGTGGCCTCACCCACCCCGATCCGCGGGATCCGCGGGGATTCGATCAGGGTGATGTCGACCTTCCTGCCGAAGGCTCGATTCAGGTAAGCGGCGGACATCCAGCCTGCCGTCCCGCCGCCGACTATCACGATCTTTTCGATTGGACGTGCCACGACAAGTGCTCCTTTGCGGTCCAGAATCCCCCATTGAGCTGCGCAAACGAGCGTAGGTTCCGATCGCACGATCGGGCAGGGTCCACCTCACCCCTGACCGATGAGTTACGAGCTTATGATCATGAAGTTCGCCCCAAGCGGACATCAGGGCACGGATCGCCGCGAGGCGACCCGTGCCCTTTGTTATTCCGTCGTGCGGTCGCTCTTACTGGAAGGAAATGGCGACCCCGGCCGGGCCATTACCCGCGTCGTCGGCGAGGCCGATCACACAGGTGACCGCCGCGCAATCGACGGTGCCGTACGAAGTGCCGTCGAAAAGAATTCCTTCGAAGCTCTTCTTCACGGTCAGCGGAGTGGAAAGGGTGCCGTCGCCCGCGGCGGTCACGTCCGCCCGTGCCGCGGCGTTGCAGGCGAGCACTCCGGAAGACACCTCGGCACACTCGCCGACGGTGTAGACCGTACCCGCCGTCAGCCCCGACGCACCCACCTGGACCACGGCGTTGTCGGCCAATCCGGACGACGGCGTCACCGTCGCCGAAGGGGCATCGGCCGACGCCGGCGCCTGGAAGGCGACCAGCATGCCGAGAGCGGCGGCGGCACCGGCGACGGACTTCACGAAGACGCTTTTGCGCATGACTGTTTTCTCCTTCATCGGGGTTTGGCCGGAAATGATTGGCGATGGGTATTTTCGAGGTATTCCCCAGCGCTTCCGGTGATAAAGTTACGGATCTTCGTCGTTGCTTGTCAACGAATTCTATTCGCAGTTTGGAAGAAGCCGAAGGCTCTCGATTACCTATACCCTTTGCGCACTATGTCGGGTTCGCCTCCCCGCCGGGCGGCCCGTGGCCGAAGCATGCCGGCAAGCAGGGAGATGGCATGGAGGTGAGCGCGACCTAGCGTGGGAAGCGGGTTTCGACAGGCGGGAGATTCGTGATGGCGAACCAGGAAACCGCGGCCAGCCTCGACAACATCGGGTTCGGGGCACGCGGTCTCGTGCTCGAACATGTGACATCGGCCGACGGGACGCGGATCGCCTTCGAGAAATCCGGGGAAGGCCCGCCGGTGATCATCGTCGGCGGCGGGCTCAACGAGAAGGCCATGTTCGCCGACCTTGCCGAACTGCTCTCGGAGGATTTCACCGTCTACAACTACGACCGCCGCGGCCGCGGGAACAGTGAGGACAACGGCGGCCTGTCGGGATACACGATCGACCGGGAGGTCGAAGACCTGGCGGCGGTACTCGAAGCGGCGGGTTCCGACGCGGCCATCTTCGCCAACTGCACCGGTGGCCTGATCGCCATGCGGGCGGCGGCTCAAGGTGTCCCGATGGGCAGGATGGCACTGTACGAACCCACTTACGGCGGCCATCAGCTTCCGGAGTCCTATATGGACGATCTGGAGCGGATGGTCGCCGCCGATCACCGCACCGACGCCGTCGCGTTGTTCCTCAAGGAGAACGTCCGGTTCAGCTCGGAGACCATCGAAGGATTCAAGTCCCTCCCCATCTGGCCGTCGTTCGAGGCCATGGCCCCGACGACGCTCTACGACTCCATCCTCGACGCGAACCACGAGTCCGTCCCGTTCGACCAACTGCCCGGGATCAGGGTGCCGACCCTGGTCATCGGTGGCCGGGAAAGTCCTTCCTGGCTGATCGACAACTGTCACGCCCTCGCCGACGGGCTTCCCCACGGCCAGTACGTGTACATGAACGAGGGGCACCTGTTCAACCAGAAGGCGGGCGCCCCACTGCTCACGGTGTTCTTCCGCTCCTGACTCCACCCTTTTTTCGATCGTTGAGGAGAAGATCCGATGGAAAGCCGCTGCCCTTACACCCTGGACATCGCGGGTACGGACATTCACGCCGAGAGTGAGGCTCTCCGCGCACAGGGGCCGATCACCCAGGTCGAACTGCCCGGCGGGGTGATCGGGTGGTCCGTGACCGGCTACCAGGCGGCCCGCCAGGTGCTGGCCGACAACCGGTTCGCCAAGGACCCGCAGAAGTGGACCAAGTACACCGAGGGCGAGATCCCCTCGAACTGGCCGCTGATCGGCTGGCTCCTGATGGACAACATGACCACGAACGACGGTGAGGACCACCAGCGCCTGCGCAAGCTGGTTTCCCGTGGTTTCACCCCGAAGCAGGTCGAGCTGACCCGCCCGCTGATCCAGAAGATCGTCGACGACCTGCTGGACGGCCTCTCCACCGCGAGTCCGGACGAGGTCATCGACCTCAAGGGCCGCTTCGCCACCCCGCTGCCCGCCCGCGTCATCTGCGACATGTTCGGGGTGCCGGAATCGGCCCGCGCGTCCGCCCTGCGCGGTGCCGGCGTCAACGTCACCACGACCACCTCCGGTGACGAGGCCGAGGCGAACGTCGAGCTGTGGCACCAGGAGCTGACCGAACTCGCCGAGTTCAAACGCGAGAACCCCGGCGACGACCTGACCAGCCTCCTGCTCGCCGCGCGCGAGGAGGACGGCAGCAGGCTCACCGACGAGGAGATGGTCGGCACCCTGCACCTCATGCTGGGCGCGGGTTCCGAGACCCTCATGAACGCGCTCAGCGCCGCCGTCGTCGCGCTGCTGAGCCAGCCCGAGCAGAAGGCACTCCTGGACAGCGGCCAGGTTTCCTGGGACGACGTCATCGAAGAGGCCCTGCGGGTCAACGCCCCGGTCGCGCAGCTCCCGCTGCGGTACGCGACCGAGGACGTCGAGGTCGCCGGGGTCACCATCCGCAAGGGTGACCCGGTGCTGATGGGCTTCACCGCCATCGGCCGCGACCCGGAGAACCACGGCGAGACCGCCGGGCAGTTCGACGCCACCCGCGCCGACAAGACCCACCTGTCGTTCGGGCACGGCGCGCACTTCTGCCTCGGCGCGCCGCTGGCCCGGCTGGAACTGCGGATCGCGCTGCCCGCGCTGTTCGAGCGCTACCCGGACCTGAAGCTCGCTGTCGGCGTCGACGAGCTCGAGGGCCAGGGAACGTTCATCATGAACGGCCACAAGGAGGTCCCGGTGCGCCTGGGCGAGCCGTCGCTGGTCCGGTCATGACCGGCGGGTCCGTCCACGACGCTCCCCTGGCCGTGGTCACCGGCGCGTCGTCCGGCATCGGCGCGGAGTTCACGCGGGTGCTGCGAGACCGCGGTTACCGCGTGCTCGCCGTCGCCCGCCGCGCCGACCGGCTCGAAGAACTGGCCAAGGGCTCCGACGGCTGGATCGTCCCCGAAGTCCGGGACGTCACTTCGGAAGGCGCGGCCGAGGCGATCCTCGGGCGGGCCGAAGAACTCGGCGGTGCGGACCTCGTCGTCTGCAACGCCGGCCGGGGCTCGCGTGGCCGTTTTCACGAGAGCGAGCCGTCCGACGCCCTCGGCATGATCCAGCTCAACGTGACGGCGAACGTCAACCTCGTGTCGCAGGCCGTTCCCAAGATGGTCGCGCGCGGGTCGGGCGGCATCATCGTCGTCGCGTCGAACCTGGGCTTCTTCGCCACCCCGAACATGGCCGTCTACGGCGCCACGAAGGCCTTCCTGCTGTCCTTCACGGAGTCGTTGTCGGCAGAGCTGGCGGGGACCGGTGTGCGGGCCATGGCGCTGTGCCCCGGGGCGACCTCGACCGAGTTCGGTGACGTCGCCGGGCTGGGCGACACGGTGGAGAAGACGCCTGGCTTCACCACCGCCGAACAGGTCGTCCGCGGCGGACTGAAGGCGTGGGACGCCGGGCGCACGATCACCGTGCCCGGAACCATCGCACGCCTGCTCACGGCGTTCCTGGCGTACTCGCCGCGGGCCGTTTCACGCCGGATCATGGGCAAGATCTTCACCGCCGGATGACCACTAACGGGTGAACGTCGGCGAATTGCCGGGCGCGAGCGATGAGTTCGCGCCCGGCCCGGAGTCCACCTTCTGACGCCGCCACCCGACGGGCGGAAGATCGAGGAAGGATGACCGAGATGACCAGCACGAACGAGATCACCATCCCCGGCGGCCGGCTGCACTACGAGGTCCGCGGCGACGGACCGCTGCTGCTGGCCATGGGGTCACCGATGGCCGCGGACGCGTTCGCGCCGCTGGCCGACGCGCTGGCGAGCCGGTTCACCGTGGTGACCCATGACCCCCGGGGTATCTCCCGGAGCCCCCTGGACGACCCGAACGAGGACTCGAGCCCGGAGAAGCGCGCCGAGGACGTCGTCGCGATCCTGGACCACCTGGGCGCCGAAACGGCCGACGTGTTCGGTTCCAGCGGCGGCGCGATGACCACGCTCGCGCTCGCGGCCCGCCACCCCGGCAGGATCCGGACACTCGTCGCGCACGAGCCCCCGGCACTGACCCTGCTGCCCGACGCGGCCGAGCGGCACGCCGACGTCGACGAGATCGTGAAAGCGTTCGAGACCGACGGACTCGAAGCGGCCTGGACGAAGTTCCTCGGCACCTCGGGCTTCGAGGAGGACGAGGCCGGCCCGCCGCCGAGCGACTCCCCCGAACAGGACCTGGAGGACGGGCGCCGCTTCTTCGTCCACGAACTCCGCACGACCACGCGGTACGAGCCTCGGCTCGACGCGCTGCGCGACGGGCCGTTCCGGGTCGTGGTCGGCCTCGGCGCGGACTCCGGCGGCCTGCTCACCCGGCGGACGTGCGCCGCGCTCGCCGACGAACTCGGTGTCGGAGTGGTGGAGTTCCCCGGCGACCACGGCGGCTTCATCTGGGACCCGGAAGGCTTCGCCAAACTGCTGGGCGACATCCTGCTGTGACCCCGGGGGGCCGCCCTCAGTACTCGATGAGGGCGGCCTTCTCCGCGGCGGACAGGAGTTCCCGCGAGATCCGGTCCGCCTCGGCCGCGGTGAGGATCAGGGGCGGCGCGAGCACGACGTTCTTACCGGTACGCCGGACCAGGACTCCGTTGTCCCGCATCAGTTTCCGCACCTGCGCGGCACGACGGGACCGGTCCATCTCGACCGCGATCATCAGGCCGCGGCCGCGGATGTCGGTCACGCAGCCGAGTTCCCGCAGGGGTTCCAGCGCGGTCAGCAGCTGCTCACCCCGGGCCCGCGTGTTCGCGAGGAGCTGTTCGGACTCGATGTGGCCGATGACGGCGAGTCCGGCGGCGCACGCGGTGGCATGCCCGGAATGCGTGTGCCCGTGCACGAACCCGGCCATCTTCTTGTTGCTGTCGAAGACTTCGAAGACGTGCTGGGTGGTGGTGACGGCGCCGAGCGAGATGTACCCCGCCGCCAATCCCTTGCTGGTGGCCAGGATGTCCGGCTGGACACCGGCGTGCTGGTGGCCGAACATCAGCCCTGTCCGGCCGAAACCGGTCGTCACCTCGTCGAGGACCAGCAGGATTCCGTGCTCGTCACACAGTTCCCGCACACCACGCAAGTAGTCCTCCGGCATGACGTAGGCGCCACGCGACTGGACCGGCTCCACGAGGACTGCGGCAGTGCGCCTTCCGTGGTCGGCCAGGAAGCCTTTCAGCGCGCCGATGCCTTCCTCCGGGCCGGGGACGGTGACGAACCCGTTCGGCGTGAATTCGTCGGAGATCGGCGACGGCGCCCCGGCGGTCGCGGCACCGGCCATCGTGGCGCCGTGATAGCCGTTGTGCAGCGAGACGACGAGCCCGCGCTCGGGCGAACCGAGTACGGCCTGGTAGAAACGCGCGATCCGGATCGCCGCCTCCATCGCCTCGGAACCGCTGTTGCAGAAGAAGGTCCGGGTCAGCGCCGGGCCGGCGAGTTCCCCGATCTTTTGCGCCAGGCGGATAGCCGGGATGTTGGCGCCCTCGCCCATGTCGTAGGTCATCAGCTTCGCGACCTGCGCGGCGATCGCGTCCACGACCGGCTGGCAGGCGTAGCCCAGTGTCGCGTTGAAGCCGGACGACTTCGCGTCGAGGTAGGTGCGGCCGTCGGCGTCGGTGACCTCGCAGCCCTTGCCGGACACCGCGACCAGCGTGTCCGGGCTGACCCGGCTCGGTGACCACGGGTGCCACAGGTACTCGGCGTCGACGGCGAGCAGTTCGGCCTGCCCCTCGGTCTCGCTCATTCCGCGCTGCCTCTCTCTAAGGTGCCAGTCGGGCGCGAACCGGGATGGAATGCCAGGCTCGCAACGTGTTGTTGAGGCGCCGCTCCCCGGGAGCCGCCAGTTCGAGGGTCTCCACGCGCTCCGCGAGCGCGGTGATGAGACATTCGGCTTCGAGCCGCGCCAGGTTCTGCCCCACGCACTGGTGCAGGCCGAACCCGAAGCCCACGTGCCCGGACGGGTCGCGGGAGAGGTCGAACTTCTCCGGGTCGGCCCAGCGCCGGGGGTCGCGGTTGGCCGCGCCCAGGAACATCAGCACCTTCGCCCCGTCTGGCACCACGTGGTCGCCGACTCCGACATCGCCCACCGCGGTACGGAAGAACGTCTGCACCGGGGACGCCCAGCGCACGGCCTCGTCGAACGCGATGCGCGCGAGCGACGGCTCCGCGCGAAGCCGCGCCCACTGCTCGGGATGCGTGACCAGCGCGTGCATGACCGCGGCGAGCGCGTGCACGGTGGTGTTGAACCCGGCGGCGAACAACGACCGCACGACACCCGGGGCCTGCTCGTGGGTGATCTCGCCGCGGTCGGCCGCCGCCCAGATCTGCCCGCCGAGACCGTCTTCGGTGAGCTTGTCACGCTGGCAGTGCTCCATGACCCAGGTCGTCAGGAACTTCGCGTGCGGCGCACCGGCCGCGACGAGTTCGTTGCGCGGGCCGAAGGCGTTGAGGAGGAAGTCGCTGAAGGGCAACAGGTTCTCGCGACCTTCTTCCGGCAGCCCGAGCGCGTCGCCGACCGCGCGCGGCGGGAACTTCTCCGCGATCGCCGTCACGGCGTCGAATTCGACCGTGCTGCCGGGAGTGCCGTCGAGGACCTTGCCGACCATCTTGTGCGCCTTGGCCATCCATTCGGCGCGGAGCCTGCGTTGTACGCGCGGGCCGAGCAGATTCGCGAGAACGCGTCTTGGCGCGTCGTGATGAGGTGGGTCCGCCTCTACGACGATGCTCAGCTGACGCCACGGTTTCTCGGTCCGGAAGTTCGACAGGCCGACCCCGGCGCCGGACTGGAACCCTTGCCAATTACGCAAAGCCGCGTACACCGCGTCATATCGGGCGACGGCGTAGATGTCGTGCGCGCTCAAATAAGCCAGGGGCCCGGCGTCGAGCAGCGCGTGCTCGAGCGGGTACGGATCCGTCAGCACCTCGGTGCCGAACGGGTCGATGTCGATGACGGGCAACGACGTCATGATCACGGCCTCCGGGGCTTACAGATCCAGTACGAGCCGGTCGGTGCACGAACGTGAGACGCAGGGGAACATGCAATCCCCCGCCGCGCGGTCCTCGGCGGTGAGCAGCGCGTCACGGTGGTCGACGACGCCGTCGAGGACCGTGGTCTCGCAGGTGCCGCAGACACCCTCCATACAGGACGAAAGCAAGTCGACGCCGACAGTGCGCATCGCGTCGATGACCGTCATGCCCTGGGTGACGGTGACGGTCGCCCCGCGCCGCGCCAGCACGATGTCGAAAGGCTCGTCGCGCACCGGCGCGCCCTGCTCCGGCGCCGAGAAACGTTCGGTCCACAAGGTGGGCGCGGGCCAAGGGGCGCAAGCGTTCTCGACGGCGTCGAGCAGCCCCGCCGGGCCGCAGCAGTAGACACGGAGGCCGTCACGGACCTCGCCGAGCCAGGCCTGGAGATCCGGGCGGCCCTGTTCGTTTTCGGGGACGATGTGGACTTTCTCGCCGTACACTTCGAGTTCGTCCCTGAACGCCATGGAGTTCCGCGATCGGCCACCGTAGACGAGATTCCAGTCCGCGTTGGTGAGTTCCGCCTGGTGGATCATCGGAAGCAGTGGCGTGATCCCGATCCCGCCCGCGATGAAGAGATAATTCTTCGAGGGCACCAAAGGAAAGTTGTTGCGGGGACGGCTCACTCCGACGGTGTCGCCTGCCTTGAGCACGTCGTGCACGTACGCGGAACCGCCGCGGCCGTCGATCTCGCGGAGGACCCCGACGCGGTATTCGTGGGCGTTCCACCGGTCTCCGCAGAGGGAATACTGGCGGGTCAGCCCGCCGGGCAGCACCAGATCGATGTGGGACCCCGGCGTCCAGTCGGGCAGGCGTGCGCCGTCCGCGGCCTTGAGGACCAGCGTGATGACGCCTTCGGCGACGACGTCCTTGGCCGCGACGCGCAACGTCGACTGCACCTGCGCCTGCATCGTGACCCGCCCTCCGCTCGGTTCCGTGCTCTCCACGGTTCCACGGCGGGCGAAGGTGTACGTCTCCCTGAATGCGGGGTCTCCCGCGAAGGGCAGAGCAATCGGGAATATTGTTTCCGGGGGTGCGCGGGGCAGACCATCGGGTGTCTACGTCGATCCCTGGAGGACGCATGTCGCATATCACGGTGGATCCCACCAAGCCCGGAATCATCGGCCTGTTCGCTTTCCGCCCTGAGACCGCGAAACCGCTCGGCGAACTGGTCGAGACCCTGCTGCGCGGCCCGAGCTCGCTGACCACCGGCGAGCGCGAGCTGATCGGCGCCGTCGTGTCCAAGGAGAACGACTGCTACTTCTGCGCCGAAGCGCACGGCGCGTTCTCCGCCGCCCAGATCGAAGGCGGCAGCGCCACGGTCGACTCGGCCAAACAGGACATCGACACCGCGCCGATCTCGGACAAGCTGCGCGCGCTGCTGAAGGTCGCGCTGGCCACCCGCGAGAGTGGCCACTCGGTCACTTCCGCCCTGGTCGAGAACGCCAAGGCCGCCGGCGCGTCCGAGGCTGACATCCACGACACCGTCCTGATCGCTTCGCTGTTCTCGCTGTTCAACCGGTACGTGGACGGGCTCGCCACCGACGCCCCCGACCAGGCCGAGTGGTACGCCGGTGCCGCGCAGGCACTGGTGGCGGGCGGGTACGCCGCGATCTCGGGTGCGGCGCAGGCTGACGCTCAAGCCGCCTGAGGTCTTTCGCGCGCATCTGGAACGCCGTGAAGGCCTCCTTCCCTACCTTGAGAGTAGGGAAGGAGGCCTTCACGGGAAGGACGCTTACCCAGGGCGAAAGGCTCAATGAGGAGGCTTGAGTACTTCAGGTGGGCTAGAGCGCCGGTACCGCGTGGGCCGGGGTGGTCGCGAGTGGCGTTTCGGGTTATTGAGAGGTAAGGGAAAGGTGTCGCGTTCGGGCACGGTGCCGATGACCGGTCCCGCCGCCGGACCTCGGCCCTCACAGAGCCTTTTCCAACCTCACTCTGAACAGGTTGGGAGGAGTGCTCATGGCGTTCCGGGACAATGCTCTGAGCGGAGCAGACCGTAGACGAGCACATCGACATACTCGCCGTGTTGGAAGGACCTGCCGTGCATGACCCCTTCCCGGCGGAACCCCAGGCGTTCGAGGGCTTTCTGCTCGCCGAGGTTACCGCCATTGGTGAGGGCTTCGATTCTGTTCGCAGTCGTGCGGCCGAACAGGTAGTCCACGAGCAGCCTCTGCGCCACCGTGCCCACCCCCTGTCTACGATGCTCGGGTAGCACCCCCACGCCGATCTCGTAGGTGACACCTGAGGGGAAGCCGCGGGGCTTCCAGGTGGCGATGCCGATAACCGTGTCGTCGGCCCGCGCGATCGCAACCGCCGCGGACTCGGCGGAGATATGCCCGTCGATCTCCCATCGCTTGCGGCGTGCCCTCGGATCACCGAATCCGGGCCACTCGAACTCGCCGAGCGCATCGGGATCCGTGCAGAGGCGGTCGAGAAAGGCGAGGTCGGCCTCGGTGAACGCCCTCAAGTGGACTGTGTCTGGGCGGTTCGCTGGAGTCATGAAGGCCAGTATCGCGCCCGGAACATCACCCGTCAGGCAGTGAGCACTTCCCAACCTTGTTGCGACAGGCTGGAGTTTGTCGGTCCCCAGGTGCTGAATGTGGCGAAGCTCCTGATAGAGGAGTTCACGACCAAGATCACTCGCTCGACCAGGAGCTTCGCCATGCTTGGCTACCCATCCGCGATCGACCTGTCCAGTTCGCACCTGCGGTTCCTCGCCGGGCACCTGCAACGGCGTCGCCGCGAACGAGGCACTCGGTGGCGCAGGCTACCGGTGCACCGCCAGTCTCGGGATCGGCGTGGCCACTGCCTACCGCTACATCCGCGAAGCAGTCGACCTGCTTGCCGCGCTCGCGCCCAAGTTGGCCGACGCGATCCGGCAGGCCCGGCGGATCGCCTTTGTGATCCTGGACGGCACGCTCCTGCCGATCGACCGGATCGCCGCCGACCGCCCCTTCTGCTCCGGAAAGCACCGCAAACACGGGATGAACGTGCAGGTCCTGGCCGATCCGCTCGGCCGTCTGTTATGGGCCTCGCCCGCCTTGCCCGGCGCTGTGCACGACCTCAAGGCCGCCCGTGCCCACGGGATAATCGAGGCACTGACCGCCGCCGACATCCGCTGCTGGGCTGACAAGGGCTACCGCGCGGCGCCGGCGGCACCGTGCGTGTGCCCTACCGGGGGCGGTGGGCGAATCTCTCCGCAGGCCAGCAGGCGGCCAACCGCTCACACACCCGGATCCGGGCCGTAGGGGAGCAGGCCAACGGTTGGCGTCTCCTGCGCAAGCTCCGGTGCAGTACCACCCGGATCACCAGCCTGGTCAAGGCCGTGACGGTCCTTCACACTGTCACCAGGACGGGAATTTGAAAAGGGCTCACTGTGTGGATTTTGGGACGTCAGATGTCCCAAAATCCACACAGTCCCGCATGGCAATCCAGATCCAGAGGGGGGTGTGTGGAAATAGGGACACTCAACGTCCCTATTTCCACACACCCCTCACCCGACGCCACCTTGCCCTACCTCTCAATAGAACACGAATCGCCACTCACGACCCCCTTGACCAAAGCCGCCTGGACGCGGGCATGCCGAGGGGCCCGTCGCCGGTGTGGCTGGCGGGCTCCTCGGTCACGCAAGGGCTAGGTCACGACGCGGTGCAAGGTGTTGCGCCGGGGATGTCGTAACGGGTCGAGATACTGCGGCGGCACGAACTCCGGTATCCCGTCTCCGGCGATGCGGACTTGCCAGTCGTCGTGGTGGATCAGCCGGTTGTGGAAGGAACAGACCAGCACCAGGTTCCGCAGGTCGGTGGGTCCGCCGTCTGCCCAATGATGGATGTGGTGGGCGTGGCAGTGCTTCGGCGCCCGATGGCAGCCCGGGAACGCGCAGCCCCCGTCGCGGATGTTCAGTGCCCGGCGCTGGCCGGGGGTGACGAACCGTTTCATCCGCCCGACATCCAGAGGTTCACCGGCCGCGCTGAGCACGACGGGGATCATGAGGCAGTCACAGGCCGCCAAGCGCGCCTCGCGGGCGGTGATCTTGCCGACGAAGTCCAGGCAGGCGTTCCCGACGCCGGTTCTCAGTTCTTCCAGGCCAACGGTGACGTGCACGAGGGTGCGGTAGCCGGAGGTTCCCGGCTGGTCAGGGCAGGCCATGGCGAGGTCGAGAACGTCGGCCCACGCGTCACCACGGCGCTGCGGCATGGTCCGGTGATCGGTCTGGCCGAACTCGTCGACCGGCCGACGTGTCCCATACGCGTCCAGCACGGCCGCCGTGCGGGCCCCGGTCTCAGGGTCCAGCAGCCCGGACAGTTTCCAGAAGCCGTCCTTGCGGCGCTCGACGAACACCTCCCGCCGAGGCGGGGCAGGCTCGGGGTCCTTCGGCTCGTTCCCGTCCGGGTCGAGGCGGGCGAGGATGTCGGCACCGGCTTCGGTGATCTCTTTGGGCCCGGCGTGGCGGGCGAGGTCGGCGAGGATCTTGTCCGCGCCGTCGCGCTTCTCCACGGGGACGTCGGAGGGGATTCTCCGGAGGATCTCCAGGATCAGGTCGATGTGCTGGTCTGTGAGGTCGCCATCCTCGGCCGCGGTGGCTGTCGCGGGTGCGAACACCGCGACCTCGCCACCGACCCCCGGTACAGGGTTCAACGCCAAAGCCCGATTCACCATGGTCCGCGCGTCGCCGTGGGAAATCCGGGCGACGTCAGCGAACCACCGCGCCGCGTTCGCATAGCCGAACAGGTCTTCCGCGCCCCGGGACTCGACCTCTGCCAAGTACTTCCCCAGCCCGGCCGAGGCCACCCTCATCACCTGCAACAGATGCGTCACGCCATGGGCAAGCTCCAGCTTGCCGGCGCGCCACAACTCCTGCGGCAACTCGGGAATGAGGGTCTCGGACACACCTCCACAATACCGGAATCCGTCGAACAATTGTTCGTAATTTTAAGCGACCACGAACCGGCACATTTACCACTGGAGGGTGATCTCACCACCGAACCGCGATTACACCACGCACACCCGTCGCAATTCGGCACCTACTTGCGGTACTTGCGCACGCAAGCATCGCAACCAGGTGCCGCATTGCGGAGGACTAATACTGCAACGGCACTCAGTTGAGTGGGTAGCCTCGCCGTTTGTAGTGGCTGAGGCGGGCTTGGTGTTGTCGTCGGCGGCGGAATCGTGACCAGGACCAGATGTGGTCGGCGGTGTCGGCGACACGCA
>NZ_JADNQM010000003.1:0-418663 GCF_046269425.1 Amycolatopsis sp. cmx-11-12
TCAGCGGCGCCTTCACTCAGGACTCGACTACAAGACACCCCACGAAGTCCACACCGAGTACCTGAAACACCACGTCGCAGCATGAGAAACCACTAAGCGACTGTCCGGAAGACGCGAGGCAGCTCAGTGTTTCGTGTGGCGGGGTGCGGTTCGGAGTTGGCTGGGGTTGTATGCGGGAGTGTGCCTTCTTTGCGCCATTTTCGGAGGATGCGGCGACCGTAGTTGTGGGTTCCGGCGATGCGGTCGAGTTCGGCGCCGGTGGGTGTTCGGCCTTGGGTGTGCTCGCGCTGGTAGTGGGTCCACATCAGTTGTTCGGCGGTGGGCCTAACCGGCTGGTCCGTCGGGTTTGGTGTAGTAGGCCGAAGGGTGACCGGAGTTGGGGCGAGGGGTTCGGATTCCTTGTGAATGCGGTCGGAGGGTGAGGGCATTGGTGGTTCGGTGCGGTGGCGTTTGAGTGCGCGGTTGAGCAGTTCGACGGCCAGCAGCAGAGCGAGCGGTGGGCAAGCGGCGACGGCGACGCCGAACGCGCTGGTCACGGGTGCCGAGGCGATGTTCGCGCAGAGTGACAGTGAGATGCCGAAGACTAACGCTGCCCAGGCCGGCCACCGGCTGGAGCCGTCGCGACTGGGTTTCCAGAGCTCGACGGTCGCGGTAGTGAGAAGGCCGTCGACGATGAGCGGCCAGATCGAGGCGGTCATCGTGTCGGCGCCGAAGCGGAGCGCGAACTGACGTCCATGGATGTAGGAGGCGTAGGCCGCGCCGAGCGCGACCAAGGCAGTACAGCCGCATTGAATCCAGAGGGCGAGGTCCCGGCGGACGCTGTTCATGACGCGTCGCCACCGCGGTCTCGGCGGAGCCGGTTGATCCTCAGTGTGGCGGAAAGTCGCAGCTCAGAGGGTTGAGATGATGCGTGGTTGCTGCCCGTACCTCGTCGGGGGTACTCGTAAGTAGTCGAAAGCGCTGATCATTTTGATCGGCGCTTTTTGCTATTTCTGTAGCCGATATGGCGTCGGTGATCCTTTCTCCTGCTTCCGCTATCGCTATCGCTATCGCTATCGCTATCGCTATCGCTATCGCTATCGCTATCGCTATCGCGGGCACTTGAGCTGCTGGCCGTTCAGCTTGCACGGTGAGCTGTGTTACCTCGAAGAGCGTCTGAAGCAGGGCTGCGGCGCCCTGGCCAAGTTGACCCGTAAGTAGGGGACAGCGTCCAGGAGGCTCAGGTCCGTTGGCGTGGGTGGTGCTGGAGTCTCGATGTCTCGCGCGTCCAGTTGAGCCACTTCGGCTTGAACAGTGTTCTTGTTTGCTGTCAGCTCGTTGTAGCTCTGCCTCAGCGCCTTGGCGGAGCAGGGCTTCCTGTTTGCGTTCGATGTCGGTGAGCTGTCGTTGTAGATGTTCTCTGTCTTCAGCGCGTGCTTGCGCGGCGCTGTCGTCCACAGTGGTCAGGTCTGCTTCCAGAATGGACGTACGGTCAGGTCCGAAGATCCGGTCGGCGAAGAAGCGTCCCGCTGCGTTCTTGCGGGGCCAGCACAGGTAGTACGTCGGCCGTCCCTTCCGGGAGTCCCCGATCATGCGTCGCCCGCAGCTATGGGTGACCTTGCCGCGGAACAGGTACGTGCGTTTGGTCTGCGGGTGTTGGTTGGTGGTCCCGTACTTCGAGGGTGTCGAGGACTTCGTACTCGGCGATGGACTGGTTGATGCGGCGCTCGAACGCGCGACGCGTGAGATGCCCTCGCAGATGACGACGTCGAATGTCCGAATGTTCCCTGGATCTTCCTTGAGCAGGTCGGTGACACCGCCCGCTCGCGGGATAGGAATGTCGAAGCGGTCGTAGTTCGCCCCGCGGCCTCGGTTGTCCAGGGCACGCGGCGGGCACACCCGCGCGAAAGTGCTCGCTCGACGGGGAATCAACTGCACGAGCCCGGCTTCACCGGCCCAACCACCGTCGGGGCGGCCGGAGTTCACCACGGCGCGGAGTCGCCCCTGTTTTCGTTGACGCTGGGGTCGGGATCCAGCAGCCGGAGCCTGCCGACTCGCAGCCCGGCCTGGAAGCGGGTCTGCGAGCGGAGCCCTTCGAGCAGTGCCCGGACCTGCCGCTGCACGGTGCGCTGGCCGATGCCGAGCTGGCGGGCGATCGACTTGTCGGTGAGGCCCGCGGCGAGCAGGATCATCAGCCGTGGGTCGCCGGGGCCCCGTCCGGATGAGTCCAGCGCGGCGAGCGGCACCGCGCCCTGCCACCACGTCTCGTACGCCGCGACCAGGGTGGCCACCAGGACAGGGCCGCGCACCAGCAGCACCTCGGACGACGGGCACGCGGTCAGCGGGAGCAGCGCCACGGCGCGGTCCACGATGACCATTTCGGACGGCAAATCGGCGACCACCCTGATCGTTTCGCCGCGTCTTGCCCGGCGCCGCAGTTCGGCCAGCCGGTCCGGGCAGCCAAGACTGCTCCGGTGCACGATGATCCGGCACGGCACGCTGGTGCCGTGGGTGGTGACGGTGAACCGCTTGCCGGAGCCGAGCAGCCAGATCTCCCTGCTGGCCGCGTGCAACATCCGCACCCAGCACTCCGTCGGGTGCCGGACCACCTGGACCGAGCCGTTCTCATCCATCGCGGGCCTCATGAGATGAAGGTGCGGACTATGTTCTGATCTGCACGGTAAGTCGCGCGCTGGTGCATCTCTTCGAATCGGGCTTCAACTGTCAAGTCGTGTCAACACGCGCGCGCTCGGCCCGGAGCAAGTCGTCGAACTCACGCACCTCCGCTAGCTCGCCCCACGTTCGCCACAGCCTGCCGCGCAGCCCGTGCAGCTCGGCGTTGATCAGCGTGGTGTCCAGTGCCACCGCCTCCGGCGCCGCGGCGGCGGCGATCTCCACGGCGGAATCCGGGACGCCGGAGCACGCGTAGGCGTCGGCCAGCCGCAGGGTGAGCAGTACCTCGCTCGGCCGCATCCGCGGCGACACGTTCGCCAGCGCCAGCTTGGCCGCGGTCAGCGCCGACCCGGCGGCACGCGCGTCGCCGCTGAGCGCCGCGATGTCCCGGAATCCGGCGGACACGCTCGATTCGACGAACGCGTGCCCCTTGCGCCCGCTGAGCCATGAGGGGTCGTCATCGGCGCGGTCCAGCAGGTTCCGAGCCGCGGAGACGTGCGCGGTCAGGCCTGCGAGGTCACCGGTCACCGCGCGGGCACGCAGCAGGTGGATCTCCGCGAGCACCTCGGCCCATAGCCTGCCTGCCCCGGCCGCGCGCAAGGCTTCGGCGTACCCGGCCGCGCACGGGCCGTCCCGTTCCAGCCTGGCCACCAGGCTCATCCGGCCGAGGCATTCGCACACCGCCGGGACGTTGCCCGCCGCGCGACCCCAGTCGACACCGCGGTCGAACCACAGCATGCCGAGCCCGCGCTGGCCGAGCTCGACCCGAAGCCAGCCGGCCAGGTGCGCGTACTGGGGGGCCAGGTACCGCAGGCCGGTCGCCGTCTTCCCGCCGGTATGCCCGGCCAGCCGGGTCAGCGCGCGCAGGCACCGTTCGGTGGAGGCGATCGTGCCCGCCGCCTTGGTCTCCACGTTGGCCTTGGTGAACGCGGCCAGCAGCACCGCGAAGCCGTGCACGACCTCGGCGCCCGCGCGGTGATGACCGGACGGTGCGCCGGCTCGCAGATGCGGGATCAGTGCGTCCTCCTCCAGCGCCGCCTGGCAGCCATCGGCGCCGTGCGCGGGACAGGTCACCCCGAACAGCGGCAGCCGGAGCCCGCGCAGACCTGCCAGCTCGGGGAAGCCGAGCCGCTCTCGCGGCGGGTCCGGCTCGGCCCCGCACGGCACCGGTGCCTCGAGTGGCGTGTCGTCCGGCGACCCGCTGCGGGCGGAGACCACCACCCGCCACAGCGCGCTCAGCTCTCCGTCGGCGCCGAGCACCTGGTCGGCGTGGCTGAGCAGCAGGGGCGGTGGCCAGCGCGCGCCGGACTCGATCTTGCTGATGAACGAATGGTGGTAGCCGAGCCGCCTGCCGAGCTGGTGCTGGCTCAGCCCGGCCGCCCGCCGCCAGTGGTGCAGGAGGGAGCCGATGTGGGCGCGCAGGGCGCAGGACGGGTCAGCATGCTCGGACATCGCCATGAATGCCTCCGTCGTCGCATCGTATTGGATGCGACGGAGGCGGGGCCAGGCGTGCGGAACCGTTGTGGTTAACCGTTTTCCCGCCCCTCGTCCCTAGCGGACCATCAAGGTGCGAACGGTGCAGCGGCGAGCGTCCATACGGCGTACGCGACCGCGTCGGTGTTGCGGTCCAGCGCGGTCGCGTGGATGTTGCCGGTCCGGTCGCAGGCACGGTGATAGCAGACGTCGTACGCGCGCCCGGCGGTGCCGCCCCATTTGTTCGCCTGCGCGGTGGTCTTGATCCCCTCCGCGCCGGTGAACGGGCCGCCGACGGCGATGCCGTAACGGGAGAAGGACGCGTGGTCGCCGCGCCCGCCCATGTCGATGTCCTCGGCAGGCACGCGGATCGAGGTGAAGTAGTCCTTCAGCGCCCGCTCGATGGCGACCGAGCCGGTGGGGTACCGGTCGCCGTCCAGCACGAAGTAGGCGGGGTTCGGCGAGCCGATCATGTCCACGTTGAGATAGGACTTGATCTTCGCGCGCTCGGTCTGCGGGAGTTTCTTCGTGTAGTGATCGGAGCCGATCAGCCACAGCTCCTCCGCACCCCACCAGGCGAAGCGCAGATGGCGGCGTGGCTGGAAGTTCTGCTTCGCCACGGTCAACGCGATCTCCAGCACGGCGCCGGAGCCGGACGCGTTGTCGTTGATGCCGGGCCCGGTGGTGACGCTGTCCAGGTGGCCGCCGACGAGCAGCACGTTGTCCTGGTCGCCGCCCGGCCAGTCCGCGATCACGTTCCAGCCAGTGGCGCCGTTGTACGTGAACGGCTGCAAGGTGGTGCGGAAGCCCGCCTCGTCCAGCTTCGCCCGCACGTAGTCGACCGAGGGGCGGTAGCCGGGACGGCCGTGCGCGCGGTTGCCGCCGTTCGCGTCCGCGATCCGCTGGAACTGCCCGAGGTGTGCCTGCACGGCGGCCAGGGAGATGTCCGGCGGCGCCGGCACCGCGTTCGAAAAGCCGCTGAGCAGGGTCATGGCTGTCAGCGCGAGCGCCGAAGTCAGCGCGGTCTTGGTGAACCTCATGGTTTCCTCCAGCAGGGATGCCCATGGAGTGTGCGGCGACCGCGCATCGTGACCGCCCGCACGGCGTAAATACGTCAGCTCGCCCGGTGTTGCGATGGAACGGAATACCTTGCCGTGGCACGATTCCCTGCCATCGAATGCGAGTTTTGTCATGAAAGCCACAAGAATCGTCCGCAGGGCACTCATCGTCGTTACAGGTCTGACCCTGCTTTCCCCGCCTGCCCTCGCCTCGGCGGACGAGCCCCTCCGTTACTGGACAACGGATCGGATGGCGGCCGCCGAGCCGGAGTCTTCGAGTTCCGCGCAGGTTCTCATAAGTGAGCCGGGAGTCGGCGCGGCACTGCCGCCGACCCCGTTGACCGCATCGCCACGGCCGTACACCGACCCTGGCGAACGTGCGCACGGAAAGGTGTTCTACACCAAGGGCGGGCGCAACACCTGGTGCTCGTCGGCCGTCGCGACCGCGCCGAACAAGAGTCTGGTGTGGACGGCGGCGCACTGTGTGTCCGGTGCGTCCAACGTGATTTTCGTACCCGCCTACAACTCCGCGGGCGGCAACGACGCGCCCTACGGCCGGTGGCCTGCCCGCCGGGTGCGGACCAGCGGCAACGACCACGCGGTGGTGGTGGTCGGACAGGTCGGCGGCCGGTCACTGGAGGAAGTGGTGGGTGCGAACGGGATCCGGTTCAACGGTCCGCTCGCGAACCGGACCACGATCTGGGGGTACCCCGGTGCCCGCCAGTGGACCGGACGTGACCTCACCTACTGCGACGTGCGTGCCCAGTCGTCCGGGTCGAGTGTCAGTACCTCCTGCGTGACCCAGCCGGGCAGCAGCGGTGGCGGATACGTGACCGGGGCCGCCACACCCGCCGGGCTCGGCTACCTGTGGGCCAACCACACCGCGGGCGACGGCGCGGGCCATGCCGTCGGCTCGGTGTTCGGCGCCACCGCGAAACAGCTCTACGACGCCAACTCTTCTCACTGATGGGAGAAAGACCATGAAACTCCGCAAGTTCTTCGTCCCGCTCGCCACCACCGCGGTCGCGGCCGCCGTCGTGGTCTCGGTCTCCGGGCAGGCGCAGGCCGTGCCCGCGTCCGCCGAGGCCGTGCCGCCGGACATCCCGGCCGCCAACGTGATGGCCCATCTGCAGGAGTTCCAGAACATCGCCGTCCGAAACGGCGGCAACCGCGCGCACGGCAGACCGGGCTATCGCGCGTCCGCGGACTACGTGAAGGCGAAGCTGGACGCCGCCGGATTCCAGACCACGTTGCAGCCGTTCAGCCACAACGGCGCCACCGGCTGGAACGTGATCGCGGACTGGCCGCGCGGCAACGCCAATGAGGTCGTCTTCCTCGGCGCACATCTGGACGGGGTGACCGCCGGCGCCGGGATCAACGACAACGCGTCCGGCTCGGCCGCCGCGCTGGAGACCGCGCTCGCGGTGTCCAGGGCCAACCTGCAGCCACAGAAGCGGCTTCGCTTCGGCTGGTGGGGCGCCGAGGAGCTTGGCCTCATCGGGTCCCGCTACTACACCACCAACCTGCCGTCCGCGGAGCGGGCCAAGATCAAGAGCTACCTGAACTTCGACATGGTCGGCGCCAAGAACACCACCACCTGGGGGGTGTACAACGACAACGCCAGCCTGCGCCAGATGTTCGAGACCTACTTCCGCGGCAAGGGAATCCCGACCAGGCCGATGAACATCGGCGGCCGTTCCGACCACGCCAGCTTCGCCAGGATCGGGATACCGGTGAGCGGGATCGCCAGCGGCAGCGACCCCTGCTACCACTCGGCGTGCGACAACATCAACAACGTCGGCTCGAACGTGATGGGGGTCAGCACGAACGCGGTCGCGTATGCCGCGTGGACGTTGTCCGGTGCCGCCAGCGAGAGCGCGGTGGAGGCGTCCATCGTCGGCGGCCGCACCGTGTCCGATGCCAAGCCGTGGGCGGCAGCGCTGCACCGCAACGGCAGGTTCACCTGCACCGCCGAGCACATCGCGCCGCAATGGGTGCTCACCGCCGCGCACTGCGTCGGTGGCTCCTCGGGCTACTCGGTGCGGATCGGCTCGCTCGACCGGTCCACCGGCGGCACGCTGGCCGACGTCACGCAGGTGATCCGGCATCCGAAGCACAGCGGGGCGAACGAGGACATCGCGCTGCTGAAGCTGGCGCGGTCGGTGGGGAACACCCACCCGACACTGGCCACTCCGCAGGACCTGAAGAATAGCCAGCAGGCGACGATCTACGGCTGGGGTTCGGAGAACGCCGACTGGAGCGGACCGCTGCCGCGGCGGCTCAAGTACGCCACCGGCAGGGTCAGCGACATCAGTTGTGCCAGCCGGACCGCGCCGCTGATCTGCACGCAGACCGAGGGCAGCGTGGCCGGTGGCGACTCGGGCGGGCCGGTGTTCGTGCGCGGTGCGGTCACCGGCGAGGAGGTCCTGGCCGGGGTCTGTTCGCTCGGCAGGCGACCGGCGGGTGATGGCTGGGCGGGCTACACCTCGGCCGCACGCAACCGCGACTGGATCCGCCAGCACACCGGAGTCTGATCCCAGGCCCCTGCCTTGCCCGCGTCCGCGACGCGGGCAAGGCAGCCTCGGCAGCAAACTTCCAATCCACTTAGGACGGTTTGGTTGCGCTATGACCCCCAGTCGTGCATCAGCTCCGATGTAATCCCCTGGCTGCCGGTGTTCGCCGGGCTTCTCCCCGAGTACGCAGCTCACATCAGCCAGGCGCTGAACGCACCGGACACGACTTTCCCGCCCGAGCCCACCCCAAGTTGATCCCCGGCAAGTGCGTGTACGGCAACTCGACGGCCCCAGGACTGCACAGGCTGCCCGACTCGGAGAAGAAACCCAACAGCGACGAAAAAGACAGGGCCTGCGCGTTGCCCGCCGGCTCGCCGACCTCTTCTTTGGTGAGGCCGGGCACTCCGGCCTTGGCGAGCCGGGTGCGGACCCCGGACACCAGGTGATCGGCCTTCTTGTACGTCCGGTGCGCCGGTACTGCTTCGAAGTGCAGGCGACCGACAGCCGGGTCATTTACACGAGCCCGCCCAGGTCGATCCGGGGAGCCGCTTGCCGCCCTTGAGGAGGTGACTCCGGGGGGCGTCCAGGGTGTCGTGAGTGGTTCTGATGGATCTGTATCTGCTTCCCCGCTCGGCTGTGCCGGGGGTGGCTTGAGCTTGATCGACGGAGGATTGGGGACGTCGAGTGTCCCCGATCCTCCGTTGATCAAGCTCCAAGACCGGCGCGACCTCGTGACGATGTAGGAATCTGGACGTTGAACGTCCCAATTCCCGCATCGTCTGAAGTACATGAAGCCCCTCTTCCTCCCCACTCGGCCCTTGCGGGCACTAGCGATGTCAAGCCCGGATTACCAAGAGCACCGCTGGCCAGCCAGCTCTGCGACTTTGCCGGGACCCTGGGCACTAGGCGCAAGGAAAGGGGCCTTCATGTACTTGGGGAAGGTGTGAAGGTCGCGTTTCCTCGGCTGAGCCGAGGGAAGGGGGCCTTCACGCGCGGCGCGGTGATTGCCGGAGCGGCGACCGGGTGGCCGGTCGCCGCTCCGGGCCGATCGCGATCTACGGTTTCGTGCAGTGGATCCCGGCTTCACCCCGGTACATCACGAAGCTGATCTTCACCGAGTAGAGGTGGATGGTCACGCACTGATCGGGCGTGTACCCGTAAACGGCCGCGTGGTCGTAGGCCTGCTGCAACGCCGTCCGTTTGGCCGACGCCGAGGTCTTCTCGACGGTCGTCCCGAGGAACGCACGGGTCTCCTGTGCGCTCGTCGCGGCACTCGCCACCGTCGGCGCGAGTGTCATGAGTCCGGCGAGGACCGCGGCCCCCGCGCCGCGGGCGATCATTCTGGTCATGTTCGTTTCCCTCCCTGGTTCTGGATGAGACGTCAGCGCTGGCAGTAGAGCCAGACGACCGCGCTGTAGTAGCTCGTGTGCGACCGGACGTCGCTGGCACGCACGTAGCACTGCGAGTCCAGCCAGCCCGTGTTGCGGGCGAAGGTGCGGGCGACCTTTTCCGCCGACGTGATGGCGGCCGACGGGCCCGGGCCGATGCCGCTGGCGTGGAACTCTCCGGTCTCCACCGCGAAAGCCGGCGACGCCGACATGGTCACCGCGGCCGCCGCCAGTGCCGCGGCGGTCAGGAACTTCTTCATGGGAACTCCCCCTCCAGGTCGTCAGCCAGCATTGACCGACTCCCATCAGTCATTCATCTCAGCTAACGTGGAAGACGTTAAGGGAGCGCCGTCACGGTTGTCAACTCATGTGAACAGACAGTCGAGATGCATTCATTTCAGCTAACGGAGGTGATGATGACCGAACCGCGGGCGACCACGCTCACCGACCGGATCGACCGCCTGTTCCAGGTGGTCCGGCGGCCCAACGGTGAGCAGCACAGTCACGAGGAGGTGGCGCGGGCCTGCCGGGAGAGCACCGGCGAGTCGTTCTCCGCGGTCTACCTCTGGCAACTGCGGACGGGCCGCCGGGACAACCCGACCAAACGGCACCTCGAAGCGCTCGCGGCGTTCTTCCAGGTGCCGCCCGCGTACTTCTTCGACGACGAACAGGGAAGGGCACTTGCCGAAGAGATCGAGTTGCTGGGAGCGTTGCGTAACAGCGCGGTGCGCGACCTGGCGTTGCGTGCGGTGACACTGTCCGAGGAGGGGCTCGGCACCGTGGCCGATATCGTCGAGGCGATCAAACGGCGCGAGGCCAAGCGTGATCAGGGGGAGTAGCCATGCTTGGCAGGAAGAGCGCGCTCTGGCTCAGATGTGAGCGCATCGCGTCCGCTGTGCGACTACCGGATCCGTTCGATGTCACCACGTTGTTCGGCGAGGTCGCGGCGATGCGGGGGCGGCCCATCGAACTGGTGGCGCTCGAGGCGCGGCCAGGAGCGCCGTGCGGTGTGCTCGCGGCCACCGAACGAGCGGACTACATCTTCTACACGCGAGACACGTCCCCGTTGCACCAGCGGCACATCCTGCTGCACGAACTCGGTCATCTGCTGTGCGGGCACGTCGAAGGCGATCTGCTGCCGGAGACGGTGGCCGCGATGGTCACGCCCTCCCTGTCGGTGGACCTGGTCCGCCGGGTCCTCGGCCGCACGACATACGCGCAGGAGCAAGAGAAAGAGGCCGAACTCGTCGCGTCGTTGCTCATGCGCCGCGCCGTGAGCACCGGTCCCGGATCCGATCGGCTGCGCCACGCCCTCGGTTCATGATCAGCTACCTGTCCGCGGGGCTGCTGGCGTTGATCGGCCTCGCCCGGCTGGTGGCGGTACGCGGCGGGCCGAGGCATCTGGTCACGTTCTTCCTCAGCATGGCGGCCGGTCTCGCCGTCTCCGCCGACGCCACGGTCCGGTTGCTCGGCGACGACCTGCTCCCGCGGCTGGTCACCAACGCGCTGCAACTGCTCGCGATGCGCGCGCTGGTGCAGTTGGTCCGCAGTACCCGGTCCCCGGAGAAGCCGACGGCGTTCTGGCCGATCCTGCTGTGCTGGGCCCTGATGATCCTGTGCTACCTGGACTTCGCCCCGCATCGGTTCGAGGTGGGCACATCCGGGTTCCAATGGCGCTCGAGTGTCGTGGTCTATCAGGTGAGCCTCGTGACGTACGGGGTCGCGTGCCTGGTGATGTTCACTTTCAGTCTGGCCCGCAGTGCCGCGGGCCGTCCACGGGGGACGTTCCGGACAGGACTGCGGATCCTCGTCTGCGCCGCCGTCATGACCATCGCGTGGGTGCTGTTCTCCGGGCTTCCCTCGCTGTGGCTGTCGATCACCGACCTCGCGGACCAGGACTTCCTGCCCCGCGCCCGTCTTGTCGGACTCTGCGCGATGGTGCTGTGGGTCGTCGGCGGACTGTTCACCACCTGGGACGGCGCTCTCCGGCTGGTGCGCGCGTGGCAAGGGATCCGGGCGGTGACACCGCTGTGGAAAGAACTCGTCGCCGCCCATCCGCAGATCGCCCTGCCCGTGCGCCACGACATCGAGTTCACGTTGTACCGCCGGGTGATCGAGATCCGCGACGGCCTGCTGGCGTTGCGGGCACACGTCCCGCCGCATCTCGGGGACTGGCTGCGCACCCCGGTCGACGAACCGACGCGCGCCGCCGCCGAACTCGCGGCGGCGCTGGTGATGCGTGAGGCAGGCCGTAGCTGGCCGCACCATCCGGCAGGGCCGGATGACGCGCACCCCAGCATGCGGGAGGAAAGTGCCTGGCTGAGTGCCGTGTCGTCCGCGTTCACGAACTCCCTTGTCGTGCGGGAAGTGCGGGAGCGCGCGGTGGCGGACGTCCGTCCATAGTGGACTGGAGACTTCTCGCAAGTGGCCTATTGACAGGTATGACAGTATTTTTCCAACTGCACGGCTAGTGCGTTGACTCTGGGGAGAGGACCGGATCATGCTCACAGCTCGCCGGACATCGTTCGTGGCCGCGCTCGGCGCCGCCGTCGGCCTGGTCTGCGCCGTACCCGCCGCGGCAGGCCCGGTCGATGACTACTACCAGGACGCGCTGGGCAAGACCGGTGCCGAGCTGAAAACCGCTCTGCACGGGATCATCAGCACCAACACCAAGCTGTCGTACGAGCAGGTGTGGGACGGAATCAAGGCCACTGACGAAGATCCCGCCAACCCGGCGAACGTGATCTTGCTTTACAGCGGTCGTTCGCAGGCGAAGTCGACGAACGGCGGCGGTACGGACGACTGGAACCGTGAGCATGTCTGGGCCAAGTCGCACGGTGACTTCGGCACCGCGATCGGGCCCGGCACCGACCTGCATCATCTCCGGGCCGAGGACGTGTCGGTGAACAGTACCCGGGGGAACAAGGACTTCGACGCCGGCGGTTCCCCGGTCGACGAGGCGCCCGGGAGCCTGACCGACGACGATTCGTTCGAACCGCGGGACGAGGTCAAGGGCGACGTGGCCCGCATGATCCTCTACATGGCCGTCCGGTACGACGGCGGTGAGGGGTATCCGGACCTCGAACCGAACGACGCCGTCGACAACGGCTCCAAACCCAACATCGGACGTCTCTCGGTCCTGTTGTCCTGGAACACCCAGGACCCGCCCGACGCCGGGGAGCAACGCCGTAACCAGGTCATCTACGACCAGTTCCAGCACAACCGCAACCCGTTCATCGACCACCCGGAATGGGCTGCCTCCATCTACGGCTAGGACGGTTTCGTCGTAGCCTCGCACGAAAACTCTGAATACGGCCCGTCACCGTGGCTCGGCCGTTAGTGTGAACGACCGATGTAGTCGTCACTCTTGAGGAGTAGCAGGCCATGATCGCCGAGAGCGCGCACCAGCAGGGGGATTCCTTCCCGAAGGAGGCGACGCCGATTTTCGACCTGGTCACGATGATGGTCTCGCGGACGCGGCAGGAGGACGAGCGCGACCTCGAAACCGGCCTCGTGACCTCGGCCTAGGTGAGACCGCGACGTCGCTCGGTCACCGGCGCCCTGGTCGCTTGCAGTACATGAAGGCCCCCTTACTTGCGCTAGGCGCAAATAAGGGGGCCTTCGCGCGCTGCCGTTACGGACACTCGGCTCAGCGTCCACAAAGGACTGTCAGCAGGGGTTCAACAGCCAGCAGAGCCGGTAGTTCGCCCGGTAGGTCGTGGACGTGCCCGGCGCGACGATGTTCTGCGTCCGCGCGCCGCCGTGCGCCCAGCTGGTGAAGGCGTGCTTCAGGTTGAGCGGTGGCAGGTTCTGCGGGCTGTCCGCGCTGATCGAGTTGGTGGAGCCGGCGATCACCGTCCGGGAGAACGGGGTGCGCTGCTGGGTCCCGCCGACGGTGAGCATCGCCTGATTGGGACTGGAGGTGAAGTCCAGTGACACCGTTTTCGGCTGTAGGTCGACGGTTTTGGTGCCGGTGCGGCCGCTCGAGTCGGTCGCGGTGAGGGTCAGTTGCAGGTACGACGGGTAGTCGTGGTCCGGTGCGACGAACGAGCCGGACGCGACGCCGGGGAAGTCCTGGACGTTGTGCGTATGGCAGGTGCCGTTGGTCGCGCAGTGCCGGATCGCGAGCCGCCACGACAGCGCCGACGCCGGGAGTTGCCCGTCCTGGGCGTCGACCGCGCGCCCGGAGAACGGCACGGTCTGGCCGACCGACCACGTCAGCGTGCCGGTCGGGGTGTCGATGACCGGTACCGGATCGAGGCCAACCGGGTTCCCGACGGTCACCCGAACCGTCGTGGTCGCGCTCACGCCGTGGGAGTCCGTCACCCGCAGTCCGGCGTCGACGGCGGCGACCGCCGTGTAGGTCCAGGTGGGGCGGGAGACCGACGAGTCGTCGTACGCGCCGTCGGCGTCGAGGTCCCAGGCGTAGGTCAGGGTGTCCCCGGCGTCCGGGTCGGTGGAGCCGGTGCCGTCGAACTGGACTGACAGGGGTGCGGGGCCGCTCGACGGGGTCGCCGTGGCCACCGCGACCGGCGGCCGGTTGGTGCCGCTGGGGTGGCTCACGCGATGGAGTTCACCGCTGCCCAATGCGACGTAGAACAGGTCGCCGCCCGGGCCGGTGAGTACCTGCACCGGAACGTTGACGCCGGTCACGAAGGGCACCAGACGGCTCGGGCTCGGCTGGCCGGCGACGGTCTGCATGGCCCAGATGCATCCTCGCGAGGAGTCGGAGAAGAACAGCGCGCCGGAGTATTCGGCGGGGTAGTTGCTCCCGGACTCGAAGGTGATGCCGCTGATCGAAGAGCCGCCGGTGGGGCACGCGTCGCCCGCCACGACCTTGGCGTTGTGGTTGTAGGCGTAGTACGGCGCGGACTGCCCGCCCGAGGTGTACAGGGATTCGCACGTGTTGAGGTTCGCGCCGTCGTAACCGGCCTGCCGGGCACCGCCCTCGAAGCAGGGCCAGCCGAAGTTCTCGGCCGCACTGTCACCGACGTCGGCGACGCGGTTGATCTCCTCCCAGGTGTCCCAGCCGACGTCGCCCGCCCACAGCTCGCGGGTGCCCGGCCGGAAGTCGAACCGGAACTGGTTCCGTCCGCCGTAGGCGATCACGCGCCGGGCGTTGGCGTCGGTGCTGTTCGCGAACGGGTTGCCGGGCGCGCCTTCGCCGGTGTCGGGGTCGAGGCGCAGCAGTGCGCCGTTGAGCAGCACCGGTTCCCCGGCGGCACGTCGCGGTGACTGCGAACGCAGCGCGCCGCCTTCGGCCGTCGGCGGGGTGAGGTTCGTCCCGGCGAGGGAGGGCGGGTCGGCGCAGGGGTTCCCGACCTGGCCGTAGTCGGCGAAGGTGAAGCTGGCGCCGTCGCCGCCGCCCGCGTAAAGGGCGCCGTCCGGCCCGAAGGTGAGTGCGCCGATCGAGTGGCTGGGGTACTGCTGGCACCAGCCCGTGACCAGCGGTTTCTCGCTGACGGCCGTACCGGCCGAGCCCATCGTCAGCTGGGAGACGCGGCCGGTGACGACACAGCCCTTGTCGGTGGCGCCTGGCGGGGTCGGGCAGGTGTCACCCCACCGTGGCGGGGTGCCGCCGGGCACCGCGTCGAGCGTGTAGGACACGTAGACGTACGGCCTGGCAGGAAAGGCGGGGTCGACGGCCAGCCCGAGCAGACCGCGATCCCAGAAGTCCTGTGTCTGCGGGCGCAGATCGGCGAAGACCGTCGGGGTGGTGTCGGAGAGTGAGTCGAAGACCTTGACCAGGCCGCTCTTCTCCGCGATGAACACGCGGCCGTCCGGTGCGAACGCGGCGGTCGTCGGCGAGCTGAGCCCGCCGATCGCCACTGTGTCGGTGAAACCGGCGGGCACCGCGGCCTGGGCGGGCGCCGCGGTGACGAGCGCGACCGCGAGGGCGCCGACGAGCGGCGCGATCACGCCCACCGCCAACGTGCGTCGTGATCTTCGAGGGAACAGCGAACGACGAGAACCCATCACACGAACTCCTCCTGCGCAGGGACCGGAAAGAACGCGATAGCTCTCGGTATGGCGCCAGGAAGCCGAAAGTTGTTACGGCTCTGAGGGAAAATGCGCACAAAACGCTAAAGACACGCCGAAGGAGACGCGCTGGCGGCGGCTTGGGGGATCCCCGCCAGGAGGTGACGCCCCTCACAGTTGATGATAAAGACTATCATTTTCATTAAGCTGCGGCCGTGCTTTTCCTTCATCGGCGCCTGCTCGCCACTTCGCTCATCGCCATCTCCGCCGCCCTCGTGGGCTGGGGCGCACCGGGCACGGCGGGACGTCCTTCGGGCCCGAGGATGTCGCCGCGAACTTCGATTTCCCGCGTACCGCGCGGATGACCGGTCCGGACACCGTCCACCACCCTGTCCACAAGAAAGGTCGACCGATGAACACCGGCCCCTCGCTGCACATCCTCACGCGAACGGATTTGCAGAACCTCGAACTCGCCCCGGACGAGGCGATCACCATGGTCGAAGACGGCTACCTGGCCTATGCGTCGGGAGCGTCGCGTAACCCGGCGAAACTGATGGTGCCGATGCCGGATCCCGCGCGGGACGCCGTCGCGTACTCGATGCTCGGCTACGACGGCTCGCTCGAGCAGGCCGCGTTCAAGACGAGCTACCGGCAGGGCAGCACGTCGGCCGAGAAGTACTACACGACGATCACCCTCTACGACGACAGCACCGGCCTGCCGTTCGCGCTCATGGACTGCCACCGCGTCGGCGCCACCCGCACGCCCGCCAGCACCGCGCTGATCGCGCGCACCTGTGCCCGGCCGGGCGCGCGCACCGCGCTCATGGTCGGCACCGGCGCGCAGGGGATCCGGACGCTGCCGTACCTCCTCACCGCCTTGCCGGGCCTCGAACGGCTGCGGCTGTTCGGCACGCATCCCGACGGCCTCCGCGACAGCGTCGCCGCGCTCAAGGACCGGTTCCCGGACCGCGAGGTCGAACTCGTGGACGACGTCGAGGCCGCGGCGCGCGAGGCCGACATCGTGGTCGCCGCGTCGGGCCGGGCCGCGCACCCGAAGATCCGTCTCGGCTGGCTGCCGCCGGGCGGGCTGCTGATCTCCGTGGCCAGCAAGGGAGTCCAGGAAGGCACCCTCGCCGAAGCCGACTACACCGTGGCCACCAACGGCGCGCAGGTCGAGGTGACCGGGCAGCGGATGGCGGGCCCGGACGGCGTCTTCCGCATCGACGCCGAACTGCCCGACATCCTCGCCGGCCGCGCGCCGGGTCGTCGCAGTGACGAAGACCGGGTGTTCGCCTTCAGTAGCGGCATGATCATCACCGACATCCCGGTGGCGCACGCGCTGGCCGCCCGCGCCATCGCGGCGGGCCGCGGCCGCGAGGTGGCCCTGTGGACCTGATCGACACCCTGTCCCCGCCCCTGCCCGCGCTCGAACGCCCTTGGGCACACCGGTTGCGTGACTCGGAGACGCTCTGGGAGATCGCCCGCGGTGTCGGTGGCGGCCCGTTCCACGTGATCCATCCCGCGTCCTTCGCCGAAAACCTCGACGCGATGGTCGCGGCGCTCGCCGCCGAACGCGTCGAGGGCACCGTTTACTACGGCAAGAAGGCGAACAAGGCGTCGGCGTGGCTGCGGGAATGCACCCGTCCCGGCACCGGGGTCGACGTCGCGAGTGTGCCCGAACTGGTGCACGCCCTCGGAAACGGCCTGCGCGGCGAGTCGATCGGGGTGACCGGCGCCGCCAAACCGGACGGCTTGCTCTGGCTCGCCCTGCGGCATCGCTGTCTCATCGCGGTGGACGCGGCCGACGAACTGGAACGCGTCACGCGGCTGGCCACGGAGATCGGGGAAACCGCCGAGGTGCTGCTGCGGGTGCGTCCGCCGTCGGCGCCGGGCAGCCGGTTCGGCTTCGCCTCCGACGCGCTGACAGCGGCCGTGCGGCAGTGTTCGGGCCCGGTCGTGTTGCGGGGGTTCTCGTTCCACCTGGACGGTTACGACCCGGTGGCGAGGGCGGAACTCGCCGCGTATCTGATCGATCTCTGCCGGGACGCCCGCGCGCTCGGGCATCCCGCGTCCAAGATCAGCATCGGCGGCGGGATCGCTGTGTCCTATGTGGACGCCGAGGATTGGGCGCGGTTCGAGTCCGGCAGGCACGACGGCTGGTTCCACAGTGGACGGAACCCGGCGCGGACCTATCCGTATCACCAATCGCCGACGGGCGCGGCCATGGTCACCGCCATCCTCCGGCACGAGATCGCCGGGAAACCGCTGGCGGAGCTCCTGCGCGCGTCCGGGATCGAGCTGCTGCTCGAACCGGGCCGGGCGCTGGTCGACGGCGCCGGATTCTCGGTGTTCCCGGTGGTGGGCTGCAAACCCGCCGAAGACCACCTGATCACCACGGTCGCGGGTCTGTCCATGAGCCTGTCGGAACAGTGGAAGGGCAGCGAATTCCTGCCCGACCCGGTCCTCGTCCGCCAGGACGGTCCGGGCGGCGCGCCGGTGCGCACCATCGTCGGGGGTTCCAGCTGCATGGAGTACGACGTGCTGACCTGGCGCGCGGTGGAACTGCCCGCGCGGCCGAAGACCGGCGATCTGCTCGTATACCCCAACACGGCCGGCTATCAGATGGACAAGAACGAGAGCGGTTTCCACCAGCTTCCCTTGCCGCCCAAGGTCGTGCTCGACGGCGACCGCTGGCATCTCGACACCGAACACCCGATGCAGGAGATCCGATGACGATCGTCCAGCGCGCGTCCGATCTGATCGGGAACACGCCGCTGCTGGAGCTCGCGTGCACCGGTACCGGGACGCGCCTGCTGCTCAAGCTCGACCACCTCAACCCGACCGGCTCCTGCAAGGTACGCATGGCCCGGCAGATGATCGACGAGGCGGAACTCGACGGCCGTCTGCGGCCCGGCGGGCATATCGTCGAGCCCACCTCCGGCAACACCGGGAACGGGCTCGCGCTGATCGCGCTGGAGCGCGGCTACCGGTTCACCGCCGTGGTCGATCATCACGCCGCCCGGGAGAAACTCCGGATGCTGCGGGCGCTGGGCGCGGAACTGGTGTTCGTCGACGGCCCGCCGGACGGCGGGGTTAGCTCGGTTCAGCGGAGGCAGATCGCGGCCCGTATCGCCGCCGAAACCGGTGCCTACCATCCCGACCAGCACAACCATCCCGGCAACGGCAACGGATATGCCGGGCTGGCGCGGGAACTGGTGCGGCAACTCGGCGACGTCGACGTGCTCGTCGCGGCGATCGGCACCGGTGGTTCCCTGTGCGGGACGGCCCGCGCCTTGCGCGCGGCGGGAGCGGAGACCCACGCGGTGGCGGTCGAACCCGTCGGCTCGATCATCTTCGGTGGCGCGCCGGGGATCTATCACCAGACCGGGGCGGGCAGCCCGGCAGGTTTCCCGGTGGGGGACAACGTGGACCGGTCCGTGATCGGCGAAGCCCACCGTGTGTCCGACAGCGACGCCTTCGCGGGCGCCCGCGTCGTCGCGCGGCGCACCGGCGTGCTGGTCGGCGGGACCACCGGCGGCGCGATCCACGTCGCGCTCCGGCGGCTTTACTCCTACCGTGCCGGGAGCACTGTCGTGGTGCTGTGCAACGACTCCGGGGAGAAGTATCTCGACTCGGTCTACGACGACGAGTGGCTGCGTGCCAGGGGAGTGCTCGACGAATTGGCCCACCGCCGGATGGACCGCTGGTTCACCACGTACGCCGAGTCCGTGCGGGTGGCCACGCGTGACAGGCGGGCTCGGTCGGCGCCGGTGGCGGTGAGCGCGTGAGCACGGAGGTGAAGGCGCCGGTGGCGACGCGCGGATACCGGGCGCTCGTCGCGCTGGCGGCGCCGATCGCGGGAATCCAGCTGGCGCAGGTGGCGCTCACCAGTGTCGACCTGGCGATGCTCGGGCTGCTCGGCGTGACCGCGGTGGCGGCGGGCGGACTGGCGATCCTGCTGTACAACCAGATCCGCACCATGTGCGTCGGAATGGTCACCGGCGTCGGGAACCTCGTGGCGACGGCGGCCGGGGCGGGTGAACTCCGCACCGGCACGGACGAACTCGACGATCGGGCCAGGGACGAGATCCGGTCGCTCCTGCGATCGGCGCTGCTCGTCGCGACCCTGACCGCGGCGATCGGCGCGGCCGTCCTTTGTGGACTCGCGGCCGCTTTGCCGTTGCTCGGCCAGAAGCCGGAGATCGTCTCGCTCGCCAGAGCGATGATGTTCGCGCTGGCCGGCGGGTTGTTTCCCATGGTGTGGCTGAACGTGTTGCGCCAGTTCGCCGTCGGGCTGCGGCGTCCGGGTTCCCTCCTCGCGGTGACGTGCGTGTCGATCGCGGTCAACGCCGCCCTCAACGGCGCCTTCATCTACGGCTGGGCGGGCCTGCCCGAACTGGGTGTCACCGGGATCGGCCTGGCGACGACGCTGGTCCAGTTCTTCACCCTCGCCGTGTTCGCTTCGGCCGTCCGCCGGGACCCGCGGCTGCGCCCCATGGTGTCGCTCGCGCTGTGGCGCGCCGATCCGGCGGTGGTCCGGCACATCGTCCGGCACGGGACGCCGATCTGTTTCACCTACGGATCGGAAGCCGCGATCACCTCGATCGCGACGGTGCTGATGGGGGCTTTCGGCCCGGCGATGCTCGCCGCGTCGAACGTCGCGAACCAGCTCGCCTACATCGTCTACCAGGTCAACATCGGGCTGTCGCAGGGATCGTCCATTTTGGTCAGCCGCGCGGTGGCCCACGGTGAACGACAGCAGACGTCGGCGATCGCGCGCCAGGCACTCACTCTTTCGTGGAGTTTCATGGCGGTGGTGAGCCTGGCATACCTGGTGGTGCCTCAGGTCCTGTTGTGGCCCTTCCTGCACGGCGAGGCGGACGCGGTGGTGCTCGGCACCGCGTCGACCCTGCTGCTGTTCGCCATCGCGCAGCAGTACAGCAAGGGAACCCAGAACATCCTCGTCGGCCTGCTGCGCGGGCTCGGCGACACCGCTTCCGGACTCCGCTGCACCCTCATCGGGTACTGGGTGGTCGGAGTGCCCGCCATGGTGCTGTGCGCCTACGTCTTCGCTTGGGGAGGCTGGGGTGTCTGGGCGGGTCTGTGCCTCGGTTTCGCGGCGACCGCGGTCCTGCTCGGGCGGCGTTTAGCCCTCTAGTTGCGGCGCGATCACGCGAGATCGCCTGACGGAGGGTGCAAGGCAAGGACTACGGGGCTGGTTCGGCTCGGTAACGGTCGATCCGGTCCAGCAGGTCGCGGGAGCCGGAATCGGTCGCGTTTTCGCGCAGTAGGTCCGCCAGCGGGGCGAGCCGGTCCTTGGGCCGGGTGGAACCCAGGTCGTGCGCCAGGTCCACCGCCTCGGTGCCGGTGCGCACCGCCTCGTCGAAATCGCCTTGGAGCGCGTGGTTCTGCGCGAGCATGATCAGGGTGAGCACCAGGCTGCGGGACATTTCCGTGCCGTAGCGGCCGGTGGCCTCACGAAGCCGGTCGATCGCCTCGTCACTGTGCCGCGGGGCGACCACCTGTGCCAGTTCGGTCAGGACGGTACCCCGCATCGCGGTCATGTCCGTGGTACCGAAGAAGGCTTCCCAAGGGCGTGCGGCGGCCCAGGTGTCCGCGGCTTCGAACTGGGTCTCCGCCCGCACCAGACTCGCGAGGGCGGCCCGCTCGTCACCCGCTTTGGCCAGCGCCCACGCCTCGTTGACGGTGAGGATCGCCTGTGCCCGCCGGGAACCGGACCGGTGCGCGGCGGCCTGTCCCCGGCGGAGATGGGCCAGACCGCCCTCGACGTCGTGATGGTGCAGGGCGAGCCTGGCGAGGCGATAGCAGATGTTGGCCACGAGACTGTCGTTCCCCGCCTCGGCGGCGAGTTCGAGCGCGCGGCCGAACCTGATCCGCGCCGGTGCCCGGCGGCCGATGTCGAATTCCGTCCAGCCCAGCAGATTGTGCAGATCGGCGAGCACGGTCAGCAGACGCGAACGGAGCGCGGCGGGGACCGCGCCCCAATGGAGCAGGAGACTGACCGTTTTCACGACGTGCACCGCGTCCCGGCTGAAGGCCCCGCCTTGCCGGTAGTCCAGCGCCCGCAGGACGTCGACCGCTGTTTCCAGCCGTTCCACGTCTGCGGTGTCGATGCGGTCCTGTTTGGCTCTTCCGGTCGTTGTCATGAACTCACCTCGCGTAAGTCATGCCCCGGTCACCGGCTACCCGGAGTTGATCCTTCCGAAACCGGTTGTCACATGGTTCGAGGCGCCGCGTCGCTTTCGCCGGCGATGATCCCCTCGACGAAGCGGGCGGCGACGTCGTGGAGTTTCGTGTTGCTGTGCTGCGATTCGGTGACCAGCCGTTCGAAGGCGTCGTCGGCCGAGATCCGGTGGACGGCCATGAGGATGCCCTTCGCCTGCTCGATCACCCCTCGCGTTCGCATGGCTTCCTTGAGTTGCGAGGTGAGCGAGCGCGCGTCGCGGTAGCGCTGATCGCTGCGCAGCCCGAAGGTGACGACCGAGGTGTACAGGTTCAGGAGGTGCGCGTCACTGTCGCGGAATCCGTGGTCGCCGAAGCCGAAGAGATTCAGCGCGCCGCTGAGCCGGTCGTCGACGTGCAAGGGCGCGGCGAGGTAGCTGCCCACCCCCAGCTCCCGTGCCGAAGCGGTGAAGTTCGGCCACATCCGCTGGGCGGGGCCGACCGACAGGCGGACGATCTTCCCGCTGCGGGCCGCTTGCAGACAGGGTCCGTCGCCCTCGTCGTACTGGATCCGGTCGATCGCGGCGGCGCGTTCGTCGGTGAAGGCGACGGTCTCCGCCGTCCCGGAATCGATAGCGGTGATACTGGCCATGTCCGCCCCCGGCACGACACGCACGGCTTCCGCGCATACGGTCGCCAGGATCTCCCCGTCGTGGGTATCTGTTTCGAACGTGCGCGTCAGTTCCGCCATGGCGGCGGCCAGCTCGTCCAGCTGCCCGTTCCGCGGGGCCTCTTCGGTCATCGTGGTCCGCTCCGTTCCCTGCGCCGGTTTGAGCGGGCCGGCCACCGGCGGTCGTCCCGCGACGAACCGCTCGGGCTCAACGGATCGCGTCGAGCTTAGCGGCTGGAAGGCGAGGACAGAACCGGCCGTTGTCCAGGACTACCCCGGGGAGTCCGATGTGGACGGTGCGTCACGGGTCGACTCGTTTGCGGAGAAGGCAGAACACGTTTCCTTCGGGGTCCGCGAGCACGTGCCACGACTCCGTCCCGGTCTGGCCGACGTCGGCGGGCCGCGCGCCGGCGGCGAGCAGGCGCTCCAGTTCCGCGTCCTGATCACGATCGGTGGGGTTCACGTCCAGGTGCAGGGGCAGTTTTCCGGGCTTCGGGTCGTCGCTGCGGCTCAGGATCAGGGTGGGCTGCGGGCCGCCGAAGCCGGTTCCGGGCGGGCCGATCTCGATGTCGTCGTCCTCTTTGCCGAGTTCGACGTATCCGAGCACCTCGCACCAGAACGTCGCCATCCGGACGGGATCGGCGCAGTCGAGGACGAGTTCGGTGATCCGGCAGGCCATGCGGCGAGGATAACCGGTTCTCCCGAATCCGGGAGGAGTGAACCGGCCGGGCGTGGGTATCCCCTGGCGAAGAGCGATCCCGAACCGAGGAGGCGACCGTGACCGGCGATGTCGTGGATTTGATCATGCAGGACCACCGCGAGGTGGAGCGGCTGTTCGACGAACTCGAGAAGCATCCGGAGAAACGGCGACTGCTCGTTCCGGTGCTTTCGTCGCTGCTCACGGCGCACAGCCGGGCCGAGGAGGCCCAGGTGTACCCGGCCGCGAAAAGCGAGGCGTCCGAAGACGAAGACGTCGCGCACGGCCAGAAGGAGCACGCCGAAGCCGAGCAACTGCTCGCGAAGCTGAACAACGCCGATCCTGCCTCGAAGCATTTCGAAAAGGTGCTTTCCGACCTCGTCGAGGCCGTCACCCATCACGTCAAGGAAGAGGAGTCCACGATCCTGCCGAAGATGCGGCGGGAACTCGACGAGCCGCGGCGACGCGAGCTGGGTGACGCGTTCGTGGCCAGCCGGACCCTGCACCTCGGCGACAGGCCCGGCGAAGCCACCAGGGAAGAGCTGCTGACCCAGGCTCGCAACGCGGGTGTGGCGGGTACGTCGAAGATGGACAAGGCGGAGATCACCAAGCAGGTTCTCAAGTCGTGAGCGGTTGCGGTCCGGGCCGAGGACTCCTACCTTCGTTGAATGGCGTTCAACACCGAAATCGGGCAACCTGCTCCACTTGCCGTGATCGAGGCGGGGCGCTCCCACGATGCCGTCACCATCGAAGTGGTCGGAGATATCGACATCTCGACCAGTCCTCGGCTCCTGACGGAGACCCGCGCGCTGCTGGCGGGCTGGGCGGGCGTCGCGGTGATCGACATGACCGGTGTCGGCTTTTGTGATTCTTCAGGTTTGTCGGTGCTGGTCCAGCTGAACCGGTCTTGTACGGAGTCGGGTATCGAGCTGCGCATCACGCCCTCGAAGGTCTTGCACCGGGCCATCGAACTCACCGGCCTGCTGTCGACGCTGAAGATCACCGAGTAGGGATCCGGCCTCCCCGTCGATGTTTGCCGTCCCGGACCCCCGGGTATCCGCGATAGGACGACGGGAGTGGAGGCATGTCTGCGGTGAGCACTGCATCCCTGGTGAAGGATCAGGGCGTCGTGCCCGCCCCTCGGGGCGGAAGGACGCGGCGGACTGACGACTATTCGCACTGCCGTCCCCTCTTCGACGAGCTGGCCGCCTTGCCCGCCGATCATCCGGACCGGCGACCTGTGCGCGAACGCCTGATCCTCGAACTCCTGCCGATCGCCGAGCACATCGCGGTCCGGTTCAGTGGCCGAGGCCAGCCGAGGGAAGATCTGATCCAGGTGGCCCGCATCGGGCTGATTAAGGCCGTGGACCGGTTCGACCCCGGCCAGGGCGCGGATTTCGTGGCTTACGCGGTGCCGACGGTCATGGGCGAAGTGCGTCGCTTCTTTCGCGACACCGGCTGGGCGGTGCACGTCCCGCGCGGGATGCAGGAGCTGCGGGCCCGGCTTTCGCGGGGAACCACGGAACTCACGCAGATCCTTGGTCGCGCCCCGACTCCGAGTGAACTCGCCGGTCACCTGGACGTGGCCGTCGACACCGTCCGAGAGGGTCTGCTCGCCGCGAACAGCTACCAGACGTCGTCCCTCGACCGGTCGGTCAACGACGGGGAGGGCTCGGCTCCCTTGGCGGACGTGGTGGGGGAGCTGGATGCCCGCTTCGAGCGCATCGAGGACCGCCACACCGTGGTCCCGTTGCTGAAACGGCTGCCGGAACGGGAGCGGGCGATCGTCACGATGCGGTTCTTCGACGGCCTGACCCAGTCGCAGATCGCCGAACGGGTCGGCCTTTCCCAGATGCACGTCTCCCGGCTGCTCACGAAGATCCTGCACGACCTGCGTGGGCGGCTCGACGCTTAAGCCGTTTGTTCGACCCGGTACGAGGCCGATCCACCCGCGAAGTCCGGCGGAGTGAGCTGTCCGGCGCGGTCGTCGTTCTCACGCAAGGCCGTGACGAAGCGCGCGACCCGAGCCGGTGGCGGGGTCGCGGTTTCCCCGCCGAGATAACGGAGGACGATGAGGTCCTCGCCGGAGTGGGTCTCGATCGCCGCGGCCCAGCCGTGGACTTCGTCCCACAGCAGGGCGACGTCACGCCCGGGGTGACGGGGGAGCCGCTCGTCAAGGGCGACGTAGGCCGAGACCGGGCTGTCGTGGTCGACGGTGCAGGATTCGAGGCCGACCCCGAGGGCGGCGGTGACTTCGGCGAGATAGCCCCACACGTCGTCGAGGGGGCGGGTGCGGTGGGCAGGCATGACGAGTGTCGCGATCAACGAGGATTCCCCTTCTTCCCCGGTCTCGTCCGGTGCGGGGCCCGCCGGCCCCGCACCGGACGAGACACTCAGGCCTGGATCTCCCTGCGGTCGGACTCGGCGCCGGTGATCTCGATACGCCGTGGTTTGGCCTTTTCGGCGACCGGGATGCGCAGCGTCAGCACCCCGGCTTCGTACTCGGCCGCGATGCGGTCCGTGTCGAGGGCGTCGCCGAGGAACAGCTGACGGGAGAAGACACCCAGCGGACGTTCGGAGACCTGCATCTGGACGTCTTTACCGGGGGCAGGCCGCCGCTCCGCCTTGACCGTCAGGACGTTGCGTTCGATGTCCAGTTCGATCGCGTCGGCGGCGACGCCGGGAAGGTCGAAGCTGACGACGAACTCGTCGCCGTCGCGATAGGCGTCCATCGGCATCGTGGCCGGTTTGGACCAGGTTCCCGGGTTCGCGGCGCCGAACACCTGCTGGGTGAGGCGGTCCAGCTCGCGGAACGGGTCTGTGCGCATCAACATCGGGTTCCACCTCCTGGGTTCGTTGTCTCTGGTGTCAACACGCCCCACTGTTCTAACATGTCATCGGAAAGATGACAACTGTCGAGTCGTCGATGGGATGACAATGAACGACGCAGACCCTTCGCGAATGGTCCGGACCGTGCATGACGTCGTGGCCGAGGCCCGGTCCGGCGCCGCCGAACCGGACCGGCTCTTGACGGCCTTGGCCGCGCTGAGGGCGGTGCGTGAAGAACTGGCCGCGTGGGAGCCGGAGCTGATCGCGGCGGCCCGGGCGGGCGGAACCAGCTGGACCTCGCTCGCTCCGGCGCTGGGAGTCGCGAGCCGTCAGGCGGCGGAGCGGCGGTTCCTGCGGTTGCGGCCGTCCGTCACCGGGGAGAACACGGGTGAGGCGCGCGTCGACGCGGAACGCGAGCGGCGCGCGGGAGATCGCGCCGTGGCGGACTGGGCCCGGCGCAATTCGGCGATCCTGCGGCAACTGGCCGGGCAGGCCGGTGCGCTGGACGGACTGGACGCCCGGGCGAGGAAAAGCGCCGACAGGCTCAGCACGGCGCTGGGCGAGAACGACGTGACCGGACTCCTGGCGCCACTCGCCGACCTGCGCGCCCGCCTTCCCCGCGAGCACACCGGTTTCGCCGAGCGGCTCGGGGAGATCGGCGCGCATACCGAGCAGGTGCGGCGGGACGCCGTCGACCATCGCCGGGATCGCCAGTCCCCGTCGTGAGGTCACGATCGCCCGCGAAGACCCCTTTACTGCGCTAGTGTCCTGCGCCGGAGGTTCGTGCGTCCAGCGGGAACCTGGATCAAACCCCGCACTCACGTGCTCAGAGCTGTATTTCACGTGCTCAGAGGCGGATCTCGCGTGCTTGGAGACCGCACACGCGAGTTACGGCTACAAGCACGTGAGTCACGTTTCTGAGCACGTGAGTTCGGCGAACGGGGTCACCGTGCTTGCCCGCGTACTTACGACAGGGACTTCGGACGCAGGACACTAGGCGCCAGGGTCCCGGCAAGGTCGAGATCTTGCAGCTCGGCCCTTTCGGGCACTAGCGCTAGACGCAGTGAAGGGGGCCTTTAGGTGCTTACTGGCAGGCTTCGCAGTCGGGGTCGTCGATGCGGCAAGCGGCTCCGTCGGTGAGCGGGAAGTCGAAGTCGTCGAGCGCGGGGACGGCCAGAGCGGTCTCTTCCGGCGTGGCGGTAGCGGACATGTCACTCCCTTGGGTAAGTACGGGTCTTACCTCTCTGTAGCGCTGAAGATCGACGGTCATTCCGTGACGCCCGCCACACGTCCTTGCTGTGATTGAACGGCGAACACCCGTGACTGGATGGCGAACACGCGTGATTAGAGGCGGAACAGGGCTTCCGCCTCGTCGACGGCCTTGGCGAGGACGTCGGGGTCCGCGCGCAGACCGGCGACGATCGCGTCGATCTCGCGCAAGCCCGCTCGCCGCAACAGCCGCTTCTCGTTGGTGACCCATTCGCCGCGGGCCGCCAGTACCGCGTGCGCGGTCTCCATGGCGGCGACGGCCAGCGCGCCCGCGACCTCCGTGGCCTGCCCGCGCGGGACGAACGCGCCCCGCGTGTACCGCAGCGTCAGCTCCGCGCGGCCCCGCCACATCGCCGGAGCCGTCTCCCGCAACGCTTCCGGGTAGTCCGGCCGCGGCAGGTCACCACGCAGCACCCGGTTGACGGCGAGTTCGGCGACCACCAGGTAGCTCGGGATCCCGGCGAGATGGAACATCAACGGCTCCCAGTGGAACCGGCCCTGCCGCGCTTCGGCGAGGTGGTGGTCGACGGAGTCGAGGTCGCGGTAATGGACGTCGACCTGCCTGCCGTCGATCGTCAGCCAGGCGCCGCCGTTGAACACGCCGCCGCCCCAGGCGCCGATTTCGGAGACCTCGCCATCCCAGCCGACGGCGCGCAGCTCCGCCGGGTCGAACCCGCCGCGGTAGTAGACGGCGAAATCCCAGTCGCTGCCGGGATCATGCGTGTTCTGGGCGCGGGATCCGCCGAGGGTGACGGCGTGCACGGCGGGAAGCGCGGCCAGGCTGTCGGCCACCTGGGCAAGGAAAGTCTCGTCATTCATCGCGCAGTCGATCTTACGGGCGTACGTCAAGGGTTTGAGCGCGCGAGACCCTGGCCACGGCCTTACGCTCGATCCATGACCACGATCCCAGGACGGCTCCGCGCGCCACTGGCCTTTCTGCCGTTCCTGGCCGCCGTGGCGGTGGCCGCGGTCGTCGGCGGGCTGGCCGCCGCGAACGCCCGATCCGTCTACAGTGGACTTGACTTGCCGCCGTTCGCGCCGCCCGCGTGGCTGTTCGGTCCGGTGTGGACGGTCCTGTATCTCGGGATCGCGGTTTCGGGCTGGCTGTACTGGAAATCCGGCGGCGAGCGTCGCGGGCTGGTCTGGTACGCGGCGCAACTGGTCCTGAACGCCGCGTGGACTCCGTTGTTCTTCGCCGCCGGTGCCTACACGCTGGCGTTGGCCGACATCGTCCTGCTCGACGTCGCGATCGTCGTCACCGCGCTCCACTTCCGCCGGTCTTCCCGGGTTTCGGCCGCTTTGCTGCTGCCGTACCTCGTCTGGACGTTGTACGCGACGGCGCTCAACGTCGCGATCGTCGTGCTCAACTGACCCCGATCGGCAGTGTGGCGGCCACCCCTTTGGCGTGCCTGCCGTCGAGACGTTCCAGGGTGAGCCCGCCCCGGCGCGCGGCGAGTTCCAGATCGCGCACCGCGTGCTCCACCGCCTGAGCGCCCGCGGCGGCGACGCGGATCGCCGCACTGACCCGGGGTTCGGTCTCGGCGGCGCTGCGGCGCGCGGTCACGGCGAGCGTCACCGCTGTCCGGGGCGCGGCGGCGAGCAGACGGCGTGAAAGCTGGGCCGCGAGCACCGGGGACAGCGCGGCCCAGCCGTCGAGGCGGAAGGTCGCTTGGCAGATCGGGCCGCTGTGCCAGAACCGCCATTCCTCCCGGATGCGGGCCCGGCCCGCCGTGACGTGCGCCAGCGACGCGAGCGCGCCGAGGACCTCGTTTTCGGCGAGTGCCCGTACCGGAAGCCCGTCGCGACGGAGCTGCCGCCGCACGCGCCGGACCGTGTTCCCGAGTGCCTGCCGCACATCGGCGTCGCGATGGACGTCGACCGTGCGCAGGGCCTGCAGCGCGACCCAGCCACGCGGCGGCCGCGAGCGGTCCGCGCCGACGTGGTGGATGACCTGCGCGGCGACGTCCAAGGCCTGTTCCCGCGACGGCGGCAGCAACGTCAGCGGCGACGGCATCGGCTGCTCCCGCGCGGCCGATTTCGGTTGCAGCACAGCGGTGATCCCGTCGGCGCGGCTGACCATGAACACCGTTTCGTCACCGATCTCGCCGGTGGACCCGGCCGCTTCCGGTGACAGCAGGCGCAGCAGCGCCCGGCCGGCCTCGCCCGCGTTCCGGAGGTCCCGGTCGCGGTCGCGCGCCAGGTACCCCGACGCCGAACCGAGCCATTCGTAGAGCCAGCGCCCCCGGATCCGCACGGCGGTCAGCGCCACGACCACCACGGCCGCGGTGACCACGGCGGCCGCCAACGGCCATGGCCGTCCCGCCACCAGGACGAGCGAGACGAGGACGAGCTGCCAGCAGACGATTTGCAGCACCCCGATCCCGCCGAACCGGCCAGGACGCCGTCCTGGAGCAGGCACCGGTGGATTCGACGGCGGCGGGCTGGGCACCGGGGTGGGGCTGGGCACCGTCGCGGACCATCGCGGCTGTTGCTCCGCCTGGCGAGCGGCGGTCAGGGCCGCGAGCGCCGCCTCACGTGCGGCGGCTCGCGCGGCGGGCGCGGCGTAGGCGAGCGGGTCGGGCAGGGCCCCGGCCCGCGGTACGGCCGGTGCCGCCTGGGGAAGCGGCGGGGGCGGCGCGGGGAACCGCCCGCCCGTCCTGGCCGCGCCGAGATCGGTCATCGTCGTGCCTCCTCGATATCTGGTGGTGAACCCGCGACCGCGATCGACGTCGGCAGGGCGCTGCTTGGTCAGCCACGTCAAGCCCGCCGACAAGGCGCCCTGCCACCGCGATAGCGGGGCCTGCGGCCGGGCGGGTTCACGCGTGTGGTCACTTTCCGCATCCCATCTCAGCTCCGCCGATAGGCTCTCCTCCGTGTCCCCCGCAGCGTGCCGAGGCCAACATGAGGTTTCGATGACACGGGCCGTCAAGCCAGGGACAGGGTGTTTCATCGAAATTTCATGGTCACTCTCTAGGTTGATCGCGTGAACACCGACGAGCGGGGCACGAAGCGATTCAGCGTGGTTGCCAGGACCAGGATGGCCGTGGCGCTGGTGGTCACGGGCTGCCTCGCGCTGGTCGGCCTGGCCGTGACCGGGCAGGCGTCGACCCCGGAAGGGCTGGAGTTCGTCCAGGTCGGCCACTGGGTCTACAACGACGCCGCCCAGTCGGCCTTCCACGTCGACGGCTCGACGAACCGCGTCGACGCGCGCGCGAACGTGCCCGGCGCCGAACGCGGCAGCCAGGTCGTGCAGGGGGACGATTCGGGTTACGTGGTCGAGCGGAACCGCATCACGGAGTTCGACAAGGCGACGTTGAGCGTGGAGGAGTCCACTCCGCCGCCCGCGCCGGAAACCCCGTTCGTGATGGAGATCGCGGGCGGGCCGTACCTGGTCTACCGCAACGCCGGTCAGATCGTGCGCCTCGGTGACCCGGCGGCGACAGTGCCCGCAGGGGGGCCACTGTCCAGGCCGGTCGCGACCGTCGACGGCACGGTGTGGGTGCACCGCGTCGACAACGGCGCGATCTGCGAGCTGCCCAAGGGCGCCGCCGTCCTGACCTGCACCGCGCACCTCCCGCCGTCGCACGGCGGAGGGCTCACGCTGGTCGGCGACCGGCCGGTCGTGCTCGACACCACCGGCGACAGCCTCCACCGGGTCGGCCTGGACGGGCTCGGCGAAGGCCTCCCGCTCGGCATCAAGCTTTCGCCGTCGGCCCAGGTGGCCAACAGCGCCGTCGGTGACCGGCTGGCCATCGCCGACCCGGAGCGCAACCAGCTCCACCTGATCGACATCAGCGGCCTCGATCAGGACCGCCCGTCCGCGAAGCCGATTTCGGTCGAGCTGACCAAGGGCAGCCGGTTCAACGGCCCGGTCTCCTCGTCGAACGTCGTCGCCATGGTCGACGAAACCCGCGGTGAGGTGCTGACCTACGACCTCGCGGGCACGCTCAAGTCCACCGCGAAGGTGCCCGGTGAGGGGACTCCGCCGAGGCTGGCCAAGGGCGAGGACAACCGGATCTACGTCGACAGCGCCGACGGTTCGCACGTGCTGGTCGTCAACGGCGAGAACGGCGCGGTGCTCGACGTCGACGTCGACAAGGCGGCCAACAGCCAGACCGCGGGCGCGCCGTCGTCCGCCCCGGAACCGCCGCCCGGTGCGGAACCCCCGCCCCAGCAGCAACAACAGCAGCAGCAGCAACAGCAACAGCAGCAGGCGCCCCCGAACACCCAGAAGAAGGCCCCGCCGCCGGTGGCGAGGGCGACTCCACCCGGCGCGCCGAGGAACGTGGGCGCGAGCTCGGGGGACGGCTCGGTCAAGGTCTCGTGGAGCCCGGCCGCCGACAACGGCGCACGGGTCACCGGCTACCGGCTGACCTGGTCCGGCGGTTCCACGCGGGTCGGCGGGTCGGCACGGGGGACCACCGTTTCCGGGCTGAAGAACGGAACGCCGTACGTGATCACCGTGGTCGCGGAGAACTCGGCGGGAGTCGGGGCGGGTGCCAGTGCCAAGGCGGTCGTCCCGGGACCGTCGTCGCGACCCGCCACGGCCCCGGTCGTCACCGCGAACGCCAGCGCCGCTGGGAAGGTCTCGGTGAGCTGGACCCAGCCCGACCTCCGTGGCGGCACGCTGGTGCACTACCTGGTGAGCGCGACGGGCCAGGGCGAGCGCAAGCTTTCGGCCACGTCCACGGAATTCACCGGGGTCACCGGCGCCATCACCATCACGGTCCGCGCGGTCACGAAGTTCGGTTCGGGATCCGCGCTCACCGGGGCCGCCGGGAGCAGGAAGGTCACCGTGCCGGTAGCGTCGGGCCCGCCGACGGTGACGATCACCAAAGTGGTGAGCAAGGATGGCGACCTGCTCGTTTCGGTCAAGGCCGACGGTAAGGGCGCCCCGGCGACCTGCACCCCGGAATTCTTGAGCCCGAGCAAGCCTGCCCCGTGTTCCGGATCGACGACGCTGACCATCGCGGACGTCAGCTGGGTCGGCGCCATCACGATCACCGTCACCATCAAGACCTCCGCGGGCACTGCGGAGGACAGCTGGCGGGGCGTGCCCACGATGGGCGGCGCGCTGGTCTGGCTCGCCCCGATGGCGCTGGTGGGACTGCGCCGACGAAAAGACAAGGAAGTTCTGTGACGCTCACACCCAGGGTCGCCTACGAGCAGATCGCCGAGAACGTGCAATCGGTGGTGCGCGGCAAACCGGAGGTCGTCCGGCTCACCGTGGCGGCACTGTTCGCCGAAGGGCACCTGCTGATGGAGGACGTCCCCGGTGTCGGGAAGACGACGATCGCGCGCTGCCTCGCCGCCAGCATCGGCGGCAAGTGGAGCCGGATCCAGTTCACGCCCGACCTGCTGCCCGGTGACATCACCGGCGTGATGGTCTACCACCAGAACGCCGAGCGTTTCCAGTTCCACCCCGGCGGGATCTTCGCGAACGTCGTGCTGGCGGACGAGATCAACCGGGGGACACCGAAGACGCAGGCCGCGCTGCTGGAGGTGATGGCCGAGCGCCGGGTGACCGTCGATTCGGTCGGCCAGGCGGTGCCGAGGCCGTTCCTCGTGGTGGCGACGCAGAACCCGATCGAGCTGGAAGGCACCTACCGGCTGCCCGAAGCGCAGCTGGACCGGTTCCTCATGCGCATTTCGGTCGGTTATCCGGATCTCGAGTCCGAGATGCGGGTGGTGATGGGTGACTGCGCCGGCGTGACCCCGGACGAACTGAAGCCGGTGCTGGGCATCGCCGACGTCCAGCAGGTGATCAGCGAGGTCCGGAAGTCCCATCTGGCACCGGAGATCGTCAACTACGCGGTCCGGCTGGCCGCGGCGAGCCGGTCGCATCCGGACGTCCGCTACGGCGCGAGCCCGCGCGGCAGTATCGCGCTGATCCGGGCGGCACAGGGGCTCGCTGCCACCTTCGGCCGCGACTTCGTGACGCCGGACGACGTCAAGGACGTCGCGCATCCGGTGCTGGACCACCGTCTCGTGCTGACCCCCGACGCCGAACTCAACCAGCGGCGGACCGCCGACATCGTCGACGAACTCCTGGGCGCGACGGCCGCTCCCATGGCCGCGATGGGGAGGTAGGCGTGCGGCTCACCCGCCGCGGCGTCATCGTGCTCGCCTTCGCCGTCGGGTTCTACGCCCTCGGCGAGTTCGCCGGATACACGTTTTTCCGTGCCTTCGCGGGGATCGCGGCGGGCGCGGTGCTGATCGCCTTGGCCACCACCAGGTTCCGGCCGAAGGTGGAGATCGGCCGGACCGTCCAGCCGGACCGAGTCGAATGCGGCAAGCCCGCGCTGGCCTCGCTCGTCGTGCGCAACACCGGTTCGCGCCGTCACGGCGGTTTCTCCGCGGGCGACGGCATCGGGACCGAAACGCATCACCTGCGCGTGCGCCCGCTCGCCCCCGGCGCGGAAGCGATTTACCACTACGAACTGCCGACGACGACCCGGGGGAAGCTGCGGGTCGGCCCGCTCGTGGTGCACCGGCCGGACCTTTTCGACCTCGCCCGCGGCGACCAGACCGTCGGGGGCACCGCGTGGTTGTGGGTGCATCCGCGACGGCACGCGGTGCGCGCGGCACAGGCGGGGCATCCGCGGCACCACCACGAAGGCCCGATCACCGACCCGCCGCTGCGCGGGTCGGCGGATCTGCGCGCGGTGCGGGAGTACGTGGTCGGCGACGAGGTCCGGCATCTGCACTGGAAAGCGACCGCCAGGACCGGACGGCTCATGGTGCGCGAGTACGCCGACCCGGCCCAGCCGCGGTTCACCGCCGTGCTCGACACGCGGCGCGCGTCGATGAACGTGGGCGTTTTCGAGGAGGCCGTCGAAGTGGCGGCCTCGCTGTTCTACGCGTCGGCGTCGGCGGGGCAGCATTGTCGCCTCATCACCGCCACCGGCGCGGACACCCTGACCGACAGCGGGGTGCGTGCGGCGAGGACGTTGCTGGACGAACTCGCGCTCGTCACCCAGGACGCGGCGGACGACGCGCCGCTGCTGCCCTCGGCACTGGCCGCCGCGTCGCGTCCCGGCGGCGTGCTCGTCGTGATCACCGGGCCGGACGCCGATCTCGGCCACGCCGCGCGCTGGCAGCCCGACACCGTGTTCCGGCTCGGCGACCTCAGGCCGTCGGCTGGGGCGAACGGCCTGATCATCGCGGTCGACGCGGCCGGTGCCGCGGCACGGTGGAATTCCTTGGCGGGCAAGGCATGAGCGCAGGATTCGACCGGATCGCGGTCGCCGCGCTGCTCGTCGCGTCCGGGGTCGCCGGACTGCTGTTCACGCCGGTGTTCGGCTGGGAACCGCTGCTCGTTCCGGTGCTCGTGGTCGTCCTCGTCGGCTACGGCTGCGTCGAGCTGACCGCCAAGTTCCCCAAACTGACTCCCTTCAGGCCGTTGCTCGTGGCGCTTGCCGGTCTGCTCGGCCTGGTCGAGACGGTGCTGACGTCGACCACGCTCGCCTTCCTCCCCACCGGGGCGTCGTTGCAGGGGGTGGCACGCGGACTCACCGAGGGCTGGCGGCTCACCCTGCAGTCCACCTGGCCCGCGCGACCGGTCCCCGACCAGTTGCTGTTCGTTCCGCTGACGGTGCTGCTCGCCGTCGTGCTCGGGCTGGAACTGGTGCTGCGCCTGAAGAAACCGCTCGTGGCGCTCGTGCCGAGCCTGGTCGTCGCCGGACTCGCGCAGGCGTATCAGGCGTTGACGGGTATCGGCGCGGTGGCGGCGGCGCTGGCCTACGCGCTGCCCGCCGGACTCCTGCTCTGGACCGGCCGTCGCACCCGATCGGTGAGTAGGACGCCCGGTGGGCCGCGGTTCTCCTGGCGGGTGACGGGATCGGCGGTGTGGCCCGCACTGTCCACTGTGGTCGCGCTCGTCGCCGGTGCGGTCGCGCTCGCCGTGCTCGACCCGGTCGGCCGCGATCCGCTGACACTCAAGGACACCCAGGCCGCACCGCCGCCTCGGAGCAGGTTGGCCAATCCGCTGGACGAGATCGCGCAGCGGCTGACACAGCCGGACGAAGAGGTCTTCCGCTACCGGAGTGACACGCCGGTCGACCAGTGGCGCTTGATCGTGCTGAACGGTTTCGACGGCTCCAACTGGCTGGCCGATTCCCGGCTCCGGCGGCTCGGCGCGGGTCTCGACGGCGCGCCGGACGGTGCGAGTGGCACCGCCGAGCTGCGGGTGCGCGGACTCGCGGGACCGTGGCTGCCGAGTCATCCGGGTCTCACCGGTGTGGACGGGTTGACGCCGCTGGTGGACGAGACCGCCGGCACGCTGCTGATGGATTCGCCGTCGGCGGGGCCGGTGCGGGACTACCGGCTCACCTGGTCCTCACCCGACGTCGATCTCGGTACCGGTGAGGTCGACGCACGGGCGCCGGGCGGTCTCAGCGGTCTCGGCGCGGTGCCGCCCGAGATCGAGCAGGTGGCCAAGGACGCCGTGCGCGGACTGCGCCCGACGTTCCAGTCCGCGTTGCAACTGGAACGCTTCCTCAGCACGAACTATCAGGTCGCGGTGGGCAAAGAGGATCTGCCGACCGGGCACGGCTGGCCGCAGCTGCGGCATTTCCTGCTGGAGAGCAAGCGGGGGACGAGCGAGCAGTTCGCCGCCGCGTACGTGGCCTTGGCGCGGATGAGCGGCATCCCGGCGCGGCTGGTCGTCGGGTTCCGCGGTTCGGCCGAGACCGACGGCGGGATGAACGTCGTCCACAACCGCGATGTCCTGGCGTGGCCCGAAGTCGCGGTCGCCGGGGCGGGCTGGGTGGCGCTCGACCCGACCGCCAGGGCGGGCAAGGCGAAGCAGGATCAAGCCGGTCCCGGCAAGGCTGTCGCGCGGGCGAGGGCTCAGCTGCCCGCCGAGCAGGAGTTGCGTCCGCCGCAGCTTCCGCCGGGCACGCCCCCGGACGCCGCCGAGGACCAGAGCGCCGACGTGGGTGCGAGCTGGTGGTGGCTGGCGCTCGCCGCTTTTGTTGTCCTTTTTGGACTTCTCTGGCTTTTCGGGGTCCCGATGGCGAAGGTCGTCAGGGCTCGGCGGCGGCGTCGCCGCTCTGGTGCCGAAGGGGTGCTCGGTGCCTGGGACGAGATCCGCGACCGGTTGCGCGCGCACGGTGTGCCGTTCCGGATCGGGATGACCCCGCGCGATCTCGCCGAGTCGGCGGGTTCGCTTGCCGGGGAAGGGATCCGCGAGCCGGTCGCGCGGCTGGCCAAGGTGCTGGACGTGACGCTGTGGTCCGGTGTCCCGGTGGGCGACGGCGCCGTCCGGCGGGCCTGGCAAGAGGTCGGCGAGGTGCGCAAGGGGCTCGCCGCCAGACCGTTCGCGGCTCGGGTGCTGGCGGCACTCGAGCCGCGGACCCTGGTCCCGATCAAGTCTCGCGACGGGAGCTGAAGCGCCCTTCGCCGCGGGGGCAGGCTCCGCCTGAAGTACATGAAGGCCCCCTTCCTTGCGCTAGGCGCAGGGTCCCGGCAAAGTCGATTGTTGCAGCTCGCAGTAGTTGCCTGAAGGGCACGGCGAACGCGTCATGGACGTGTTCCGGCTTGGTCGTGGTGTCCCCAATGTGGCATTGGTGGCGCTGAGCGCCTCCAATGCCGCATTGGGGACACCAAACGAACCGGGAGATTTGCGCCAAGCGTCTCTGATCAGCGTGAACACGACTTTGCCGGGACCCTGGCGCTAGGCGCAAGGAAGGGGGCCTTCAGTACTTGGGCAAGGCGTGAAGGCCTCCTTGCCTACCCTGAAGGTAGGGAAGGAGGCCTTCACGGACCACCGCTTCGCCACGTAAGTCTCAGTGACCCCAGGCGTCACAGCCGTCGTCCGTGAAGGCTCCCTTCCTGTACCTAGGCGCAAGCAAGGGGGCCTTCATGTACTTGAGAAAAGCGTCAAACACGCAATTCCCGCCAGCGTGGTACCGGCCCTTTCCTGCCGGACGCGCCACCTCACGGGTTGCAGCGGGCGCCGCGGATCGGGATCGGGTCGGTGGTGTAGACGTGACGGCCGTCGGTCGCCCTGAGCTGGAAGCAGTACCGGCGCGCCGGGTCGACCGGGACGTCCAGGCTGCGCTGGCGGTGGGCCACGAGCTGTTTCGTCTCGAGCCGCTCGCCCGCCATGACCACGACGAAGTCCAGTTCGCCTTCCGCGGTCCAGGTCAGCTGCACGTGATCGCTCTGATCCCGCGGCGGCGCGAGGGCCAGCTTGACGTCCGGTGCCGGTGCGGAAGCCGGTGACGGCGGCGGGATCGCGGCCGCCACCGGGACGGCCTGCCCGCCGATCTCCGCCGGGCCGAGGAACAGCGGCACCACGGCCAGCCCGGCGACGAGCACTACCGCGCCCGCCAACGCGATGGGCCGCCAGGGAACCTCGCGCTCGGATTTGAGCGGGCCGCTGAACTCGCGGATCAGGGTGCGTCCCCTCGCCGGCGGCGCCTGCACCACCTGGACCGGCGCCGGGAGCGCCGGGGCCGGAGCGGCGGGCCGGTGGACCTCGGCGAAGTCGTCGAACTCGACGTCGACGTCCTCTTCTTCGCCTGGCACGTCAGGGGATTCCCCGGTGACGACCTCGCCGCCGGGCTGGCGCAGCTTCGTGAACAAGCGGGCAAGTGACGCGACGTCCTGCGGCCGGTCGGCCGGTTCCTTGGCCAGCAACCGGAGGATCGTGCCGGAAAGTTCCCTCGGGACACTCGCGTCCTGGATCGGCGCCACCGGTTCCCGCAGCACTTGCAGGATCCGCTCGCCAGGCTGTTGCCCGGTGTGCCGGGGGAAGGGCGGCGCGCCGGTCAACGCGGTGTAGAGCACCGCGCCGAGTCCATAAAGGTCGGACGCGGGGGAAAGCGTGTCGTCACGCAGGGTTTCCGGCGCGGTGTACTCGACCGCGTACATCGGGTCGCGCGGGAATCGCCGCCGCAGGGCCACGCCGAAATCGGCGAGCACGAACTCGCCGGACGCGCGGTACAGCACGTTGTGCGGGCTCACCCCGCCGTGCAGGACGTCTGCTCCGTGCGCCGCGGCGAGCGCCGACGCGACCGCGGCGCCGAGGGCGAGCACGTCGGAAACCCCCAGGCGGGTACCGGAATCCAGGAGTCCGGCGAGCGAGCCCGGGCACAGTTCACGGCGGAGACCGGAGCGGCCGTCGGGGTACGCGGTGACGTCGTCGATCTGCAGGACCGACCGCGTCGACCGCACGGTGGCCAGCGCCTTGCGTTCGCGCTCGAGCCAGGCCGACGTCTCGCGGTCGAAGGAACCGGGGAACATTTTGACCGCGAAGTCGTTGCCCGTGGCGGGATCCCGGCCCGCGTACACGGTGGCGATGGGGCCCTGGGCGAGCAGACTCGGTCTGCCGACGCCTGCCTCGATGCTCATGCGTCCATTGTCGCGCAAGAAGGCCGGATCCGGCGTACTTTCCCGGCGGCAGGTTCCTGCCGTGGCTGCCCGGCGGCCCGGTCGCTGGCAGACCCTTTTCCCATGCAGACTGCCGGCCTGGTCAGGGTCACCATCACCACTCCGCACCGGCGCATCGACATGGCGCTGCCGGAACACGCCTCCGTCGCCGAAATCCTCCCCGGCCTGCTCGCGCGGGCGGGTGAGGGGATGGCCGACGACGGGGTCGCCGGCGGCGGCTGGCAGTTGCGCCGCGCCGACGGGACGGCCTTCGATCTGGACCGGACGCTGGGCGCGCACCGGGTCCGGGACGGGGAGATCCTCCACCTCACGCCGCGCCGCGCCGAATGGCCGGAACCCGAGTACGACGACCTCGTGGACGCGATCGCCACGGGTTCCGGCCGCACCGGCAAGGCGTGGGGACCACGCCACACGCGGCAGGCCGGGCTGGCGGTCGGTGCGGTGGCGCTGTCGTTCGGCCTGGTCGCGGTCCTGCGCGCCGGACCGTCGTGGACGTCGCCCGCGGTGTGGGCCCTGGCGGCTTCCGCGCTGCTGCTGGCCGCGGGCGTACTGCTCGCGCGGGCGCTCCGCGACGCCGGGGCCGGCGCGGTTCTCGCCGCTGTCGCGCTTCCGTTCGCCTTCACCGGCGGCGGCCTGCTGCTGGCCGGTGATGATCCGATCGGCGCGCTCTCCGCCGGTCACTTGTTGCTGGCGAGCGCGGCCCTGTTGCTCGCGGCCGTCGTCGGCCATCTCGGGGTGACCGCCGCGCCCGAACTGTTCGCGGGCGCCGCCACCGTCGGCCTGCTCGGGGTGCTCGGCGGCTGGCTGGCCACCTTCGACGATCTGGCGGGCTACCGGTCGGCGGCCGTGATCGGCGGTGGCGTGCTCGCGCTCTCGACCACGTTCGCGCCGCTGGCGCTGCGGCTCGGCAGGGTGCCGATGCCGGTACTGCCACGCTCGACCGCGGACCTCGTCCGCGACGATCCCCAGCCACCGCTCGACCTCGTGCACGCCGCCGTGGCCAGAGCGGACGCGCTGCTCACCGGGATGCTCGGCGGCGCGGCGATCGTCGTCATGTACTGCCAGCTACAGCTGATCCGCAGTGACAGCGAGGCGGCGGTCATCCTCGTCGCCCTGCTCGCGGCCGGTTTCCTGGTGCGGGCGCGGCTGTATCCGATCCTGCGTCAGCGGCTCTTGGTGCTGGCGACCGGGATCTTCGGCGCCGGCTGCCTGCTGGCGGGACCGCTCATGACGGACCGCTCGCTGCTGCTCGTCCTCGCCGGACCGTTGTCCCTGGCGGTGGCCGCGAGCGTGGTCGCCGCCGGAATCGTGCTGAGCACTCGCGCCGCCAACCCATACCTCGGCCGGATCGCCGAATACTTCGAGATCCTGGTGATGATCGCCGTCGTCCCGGTGGCGTGCTCGGTGCTCGGCCTGTACGGCTACGTCCGCGGACTGGGGGGCTGAAACCATGGCGTCCAAACGAGATCAACTACAGGCGTACCAATTCCTGGTGCAGCGCGCGATTTCCGCGTTGGTGACGAGGGAGACCGATCCGGAGCAGCCGCCGTTCCGTCGTCCGTCCGGTGCCGCGTTCGCGAGTGTCGCGCTGGCGATCGTGGCGCTGGCGTGCGTCGGGGTGTACGGGATGATCGTGCCCGGCGGGAACAACGCCTGGCGCAAGGACTCCGCGGTCATCGTGGAAAAGGAGACCGGCACCAGGTACGTCTACCTGGACGGCAGGCTGCACCCCGTCGCGAACTACGCGTCGGCGTTGTTGCTGCTCGGCGATCACCGCACCACGGAACGGGTTTCGCGCGACTCGCTCACCGGAGTCCCGCGCGGGCCCCGGATCGGCATCGCCGACGCGCCGGACGCCTTGCCCGGCACGGAAAAGCTGCTGACCGGCTCGTGGTCGCTGTGCTCGGCACCCGCCAGCGACCTCGCGGGCAGCCGGATCGAGGAGTCGGTCCTGCTGGCGGGCGCGTCGCCGTCGGGCGGTGCGGACCTGGCGGATCAGGCGCTGCTGGTGGAATCGACGTCGACCGGCGACCGGTTCCTGGTGTGGCGCGGGCACCGGCACAAGATCAACGACTACGGTGCCGTCGGCACCGGGCTCGCGCTCACCGCCGAGCCGTGGGCCAGGGTCGGCAGGGCATGGCTCGACGTGCTGCCGGAAGGCACGCCGATCGGCCCGCTTCCCGTCGCGGCGGCGGGGGAGGTGTCCACCGCGGTGCCGGGCCGGACCGACATCCGGAACGGGATGCTGCTGATGGTGCAGACTTCCGGCGGCGGCAGGCAGCACTACCTGGCCGAACGGGACGCCCTGCGGCCGATCACCGAACTGCAGTACGACGTCCAGCGCGCGAGCTCCCAGATGCTCGCCGCCTACCCCGGTGCCGAACCGAAAACCGTGCCGCTGCCGCCTTCGCTGGCGACCATGTCCCGGCAACTGGACCCGATCCAGGCCGAGGCGGGCGCGGCACCTGCCGCTCGTCCGGCCATCGCACGCCTGCGCGACCAGGACGCCACCGTGTGCGCCACCTTCCTCGATGGATCGGCGGCCCCTTCGCTGACCGTCGATCCCGCGCTACCCGCCGCGGATCCGATGTCCACCACGGCCCGCCGGACCGCCGCCGGGACGCCACTCGCGGACCGCGTCCACGTGCCGCCGGGCAGCGCGATCGTCGTCGAGGCGATGCCGTCGGCGCAGGCCCCGGCCGGGACGCTGACCGTGGTGACCGACATGGGGCGCCGCTATCCGCTGGCTTCACCGGATGTGCTGAAGATGCTCGGGTACCCGTCGGCGCGTCCGGTGCGGCTGCCCGCCGGTCTGGTGGCGCGGTTGCCCGAGGGACCGAGCCTGGATCCTTCGGCCGCTCGGCGCCAGACCCTGGGTGGCTGACGCGCGGCCTGGTGCCCCGCGCCGGAGGTTCGGGCGTCCAGCGGGAACCTGAGTCAAACCCCGCACTCGCGTGCTCAGAGACGTATCTCACGTGCTCAGAGGCGGATCTCGCGTGTGTGGAGACCGCATACGCGAGATCGGTCTCCAGGCACGCGAGTTACGGCTCCAGGCACGTGGGTCACGTCTCTGATCACGTGAGTTCGGCGAACAGGGCACCGTGCTTGCCCGCGTACCTACAACACGAACTTCGGACTCAAGACACCAGTTCTCCAGCGCGTGAAGGCCCCCTTCCCTCGGCTGGTCATTCAAACCATGGCCGAGGGAAGGGGGCCTTCACGCGCTCGTGGCTCAGCGGGAGGTCGGCCGCCACAGGTCTTCGTCGAGCATCTGCACGGAACCCGACTCCGTCTCACCCGACCGGCGATCACGCGCCAGCGTGAACCCGGCGTCCGGACTGCCGTTGGCGGCCCGGCCACGCAACTTCGCCGGAACGCCGTCGCTCCCACCGGACGACGCCCTCTTGGCCGCTCCGTTCCGGCCCGTCGGCTGGTCGCTCGTTCCTGGCCGGAGGGTGCCCGCCGTGGCCTGTCCTCCGCCACCTTGGGGCGACATCATCGGCGGAACCCCGGTCCCCGCGGACTTCGCGGCGGCCGGGTTGGTGGCACCCGGCTGGATTTCCGACGCCAGGCTGGGTGCCCGCTTCCCGACGACTGGCTTCGCCGCTCCCGAGAGACCACCGAGGCCACCCGCCGCGCCGATCCCGCCCATCAGCCCCGAAGGCATGGGCGGGAGGCCGGAGCCACCGGGCAGCCCACCGAGACCGCCGAGCGACGGGAGCGAGCCCGCCCCGGAAGGCAGGGGAGCGAGCCCAGCCAGCGAAATCCCGGAGGAACCGTTCTGGCCGCCAAGCCCGCTCAAGCCCTCGGTCGCCGGTAGCTCGGAACCTGTTCCGCCGCCCAAGGAACCCGCCGTTTCGGCGAGGCTCTGCAGTTCGGTGAGCGCGGTCATCCCTGCCTCGGCGGCGGCGAGGAAGTCGGTCGGGGAGTTACCCTCCGCGGACACGGTTTCCTGCGACGTCACCAGGTCGGCGGGCGACTCGATGCCCGCGGCCGCGCAAACGCTGAGCATCGAGGTGTCGAAGTTCCCGCCCAGTTCGGTCATTTTCATGCCCGACGCCTGTTGAAGGGCGAAAGCCGCCGGCGCGCCGAACGGGGTGAGGGTGGCGATGCGGTACTCCGCGTAAAGCCCCGCCACCGCCGCCGCTGTCGCCGAGACGTCGGAAGCGAGCGTCGTCAGCTTTTCGGCGGGCTGGGCCGCGTCGATCCGGTCTCCCCAGAACTTGAGTTCCGCGAGCGTGCGCTGGGCCTTTTCTTCGTGCTGTCGCCCGGCTTCGTCCGTCCATTCCGGAGAGAGTTCGCCGACCCGGGTGCTGACCTCCGCCGCGGTGGCGTCGATCCAGCGGCGTACCTCGGTCCACATTCCCGCCGCCTCGAGCAGGACCGGGACCTTGCCCGCCTCGGCACGGGCCATCTCGAAATGCATCTCGATGGGAAGTAGCTGGTAGGGAATCATCGTCAGCTCCTCAGACGCTCGCCTGCGAGCCGTCGGCCGCCGGCGCGTCAGTGGTTTCTTGGGACTTCGGGGCTTGGCTGATCGAGCTCGATGCCTGTTTGAGCAGGCTCAAACCCTGCTGGGCCACCTTGAAGGACGACGTGGCCAAGGTCAGCGCACTGGCCGCGTCCGCGGCGGTGTAACCGGCGGCGATGGTCTTGACCTTCGCCGAATCCGTGACGAGATCTTCGGTGATCTTCGCCAGGAACGCCGTCATCTCCGCGGTCGCGGCCTTGTCCAGCAAGGTCATCGCGATGCCCTCGAACAACCCGGTCGCATTCAGGCCGTTCCCCAGCCTGTGTAGTGAACCGGGCATGTCCGGCGCTTTGAGTTGCCCCGAGTAGGCGGCCATCGCCTCGGGGTCACCGTCGACGTAATCGGGCATGAGGCCCCTCCTTTACTGTCCACTGCGGTATTTCGGTTCGTCGTGCCCGGTCGGGCCGACCTGCCACAGTTCCTCGTCGAGCAACTGGACGGTGTTTTCGCCGTCCCATCGCCGTTCGGCGGCGGGTGGCGGCGTGGTGGCGTTCGCCCGCCCGGTCCGGCCCCGCAGCGACACACCGGGTGTGCTGTCGGGTTTCCGCGAACGGACGGCGTTGACCTGTTCGGCGGCTCCAGGCCGGACGCCGCCCGACGAACTTCCCCCGCCGGCCTGCGGCGAGTGCATGGCGGGCATCATGCCCGGCCCGGCCATTCCGCTGCCCGCCGCGCGCGACGTCCCCGCGGCCCCTGCCGTCGTTCCGATGCTGGGAAGTGGTGCTCCCGGCATCGAAGCGCCGAGGCCTGCCGTACCGGACATCGGTACCGAGCCCGTTGCCGAGGGCACGCCGCCTCCCGCGCCACCGCCGATTCCGGCCGCGCCCGCGTCGAGACCCGCCAAGCTGGGAAGTCCCGAGGAATCACTCGGCAAGCCAACGGAACCCAGAGGATCGGGCAAGGGGGCCAGCGGAGACAACTTGCCTGGTTCGAGGCGGCCGAGTTCTCCGCCGATATCCGTGCCGCTGCCGCCGAGTTGCCCCAGCAGTCCACTCGCCGCCTCGATGGCCTTCGAACCGCTGTCCAGCAACGATGAAGCGGCGTTCATGAGGGATTGCGGGGAATCCTGTTCCTCGGTGGTATCCGGGGAAACGGGGGTGACCGGCTCCGCGGGCGTCGCGGGCTCGGCGGGCGTCCCGGCTCCGTCCGTGCCGGTTCCGGACGTGCTCGTTCCGTCGCCGGTCGAGGAGGGGGCGGGTGAGGTCGTCGATGGCAGGTGAGCCCGGGGGCCGGACCAGTCCGCGCCGGTCGCTTGGGGGAGCACCCAGGTGTACAAGGCGACGTAGCTGATCCCGAGCAGATTCAGCTCCGTGGCCATCTTTTGCCGGTAGAGCGGTTCGTTCTCGACCTTCAGCCGGTTATCGCCGTCATATTTCTGGTGGAAATCGTCGCGCAACAATTTCAGGTTGTTGTACGTGGTCCGGATATCGCCTGCCAGTGTTCGCAGCCGGTCGGCCACGTTGGACCGGGTTATTCCGAGGGTATAGGCGACATTCGACTTCACTTCCCCGTTGATCAAGCCGGCCTGCGTGTAGGGAGCGCCCTGGACCTCCGCCGTCGCCTGGGTCCACGAGCGCAGCGACTCGAGGTCCTTTTCCGTTCGTGCGGCGAAGAGGTCGCCGGCGCCGTCCTTCCACCCTTGCTGGTCTCGGAGATCCTGCACCTCGCCGCGGAAACGGGCGATCTTGTCGTCGATCCATACGCGAGCCTCATCCCACATCTTCGCCGCGTCTTCGAACTTGCTGGCGTGGGGTAATTCCGCTTCGATCTTCGCGAACAGCTGGTCGACCGACAAGTCTTCGTACGACATGTGAGCACTCCTACTTCGGCTGGACGACCGGGGGCGGGAACTGGGGAGAGACCACCGGTAGCCCGGCGTCCTGCCGTTGGGGCAGATTCTTGAGAATCTCCTTTTTGGCGTCCTCGGCGGCTGCGAGATACTTCGCGCCTTCGTCCCGGACGAACAGTGCGTAGGCGGTGAGCCCGTACTGGACGTCGGTGATGAACTTCTGGAGGCTCTCGGTCACAATGGCGTCCATTCTGACCACCTCTTTACATTGATCAAGGCCATTGGCGCAGGCAGGTTCCACAACGCGGTTGAGTGCCCCGCCGGGGAATTCGGACCCGAGAGCCAGTACTCGTTGTGAGAACACCTCCATCGCCTCGGTGTCCCCGTCGATGTAATCGCCAAGCCCCATCGCGCACCCCTGAATTCGAGTCTTTTACCGAAAGGCAATCACTTCCCCCGCCTTGGCGGATCGCCGCGACAGGAACCGGCCAGCGGCCTACTCCTTCGGCGGCAGCCAGGCCAGCTGTACCAATCCCTTGGTGCCGCGGCGGTCGATCAGCCAGCCGCGGCCCGGCGGCAGCACCTGTGCCCGCATCCCGCCGAGCAACGGGCCCTCGTCCCGGTCGCCGGACATCATCAGGCCGGGCGCGCCGACTTCCCTGACGCGGCCGAAGAACGGTTCGAAGATTCCTCGCCCGGCGCCGCCCGACCGGCGGGCCAGCACGAGGTGCAGACCGACGTCCGAGCCCTGTGCGACCAGATTCAGCAGCGGGAGCAGCGGATGTTCCTTGTGGGTTGCCACCATGTCGTAGTCGTCGATCAGGACGAAGATCTCCGGACCCTGCCACCAGTTCCGCGCCCGCAGTTCCTCTGGCGTGATGTCCGGCCCGGGTAGCCGTTTTTCGAAGATGCCCGCCAGCTCGGTCAGGAGACCGCGACTGTGCGTGTCACCGGTGCCGTAGGCGAGCAGGTGTTCGTCCCCGACCTCACCGAGCAGGCTCCGCCGATGATCGATGAGCACGATCTTGGCCTGCGCGGGGGTGTAGGCCCGGGTGATCCGGCGGGCCAGCAGCCGGAGGAACGCAGTCTTGCCGGACTCGGTGTCGGCCAGCAGGAGGAAATGCGGGTCCGCGGCGAAGTCGAGCCGGAACGGGGAGAGATCTTTTTCGTGGATCCCGACGGTGAGCCCGGCGCCCGCCCCGCTGATTTCGTCGGACTCGGGGAGTTCCTCGTACGGCAGGATCGTCGGCAGGAGGCGGACCGAGGGCGCGGGTTCGCCCGGCCACGCCTTGCGGACCGTCTCGACCAGCGCGGCCAGGCCGTCGGCCAGGTCGTCGGCGCCGGGCCTGCCGTCGATCCGGGGGAGGGCGATCAGCATCTGGTGCCCCTGCATGGCGAGCCCCCGGCCCGGCGCGCCGGACGGCACGCTCATCGCGGCGCGGCGGTCGATGGCCGAGTCGATCGGGTCGCCGATCTTCAGTTCGAGCCTGCTGGCGAACAGATCCCGCACGTTCATCCGCAGGTCGAACGAGCGCGTGCACGAGGCGACCACGTGCACGCCGAAGGACAGGCCGCGCGCGGTGACGTCGTTGACGATCTCTTCCAGTTCGGGGAAATCGTTCCGCAGGGTCAGCCAGCCGTCGACCACCAGGAACACGTCGCCGTGCGGGTCCTCGGGGAATTTGCCTTCGGCCCGCAGCCGCCGGTAAGTGACGATGCCGTCGATCCGGTGCTCGGCGAACATCCGCTCCCGCTGGGCCAGCAGGGAGGCCACCTCGGCGATCGTCCGGCGGACCGCGCCGGTGTCGAGCCGCCCGGAGACGCCGGAGACATGGGGGAGGCCACTGATCGAAGCGAGGGTGCCACCGCCGAAGTCGAGGCAATAGAACTGCACCTCGCGTGGCGTGTGGGTGAGCGCGAGGCTGGTGATCAGCGTGCGCACGGCGGTGCTCTTGCCGGTCTGTGGCGCGCCGAGCACCATCAGATGGCCGGCCGCGCCGGAAAGGTCGAGCACCAGCGGATCGCGCCGTTGCTCGAACGGCCGGTCGACGATGCCGAGCACCGGCCGGAGCGCGCCGGCCTGCTCGGGCGAGCCGGTGGTCAGCCCGCGCCGTGGGTGGACGACCAGACCGGGCAGCAGCGCGTCGAGGGTCGGCGACTCGTCCAGCGGCGGCAGCCAGACCTGGTGCGCCGGGGTGCCCTGGCCTTCCAGCCGGTCGACCAGGATGTCGAGGAGCGTCTCGCCGACGGCCGTGTCCTGGTCCTCCGCCGGGGAAGCCTCCTCTTCTTCGTCGAAGCCGACTTCTGGCGCGACATAGGACGTCGTGTACTCGTGCAGTTCCAGCTGGTCACGTCCGGTCGACGGCAACGGGATCCCGGTGTCGCGCTGGTAGACGCCGGAGACGTAGGCGGCGCGGAACCGGTCCATCGGCTCGGTGCCGACCTTGAGGAACCCGTGTCCCGGCGCGCGCGGCAGGTGGAACGCGTCGGCCACCCCGAGTACCGCGCGACTGTCCATTTCGGAGAAGGTCCGCAAGCCGACGCGATAGGACAGATGGGCCTCCAGGCCGCGCAGCCTGCCCTCGTCGAGTCGTTGTGAGGCAAGGAGCAGGTGCACCCCGAGCGATCGGCCCACGCGGCCGATCTGGACGAACATGTCGATGAAGTCGGGTTTGGCGGACAGCAGTTCCGAGAATTCGTCGCAGATCACCAGCAGTGTCGGAACTTCGGGCAGTGGCGCTCCGGCGGCCCGCGCCTTCTCGTAGTCGCGCAACGAGGAGAAGTTCCCCGCCGCGCGCAACAGTTCCTGACGGCGGATGAGCTCACCGTTGATCGCGTCGGTCATCCGGTCGACCAGATGTAGTTCGTCGGCGAGGTTGGTGATCACCGCGCTGGTGTGCGGAAGCGCGTCCAGTCGGGCGAAAGTGGCCCCACCCTTGAAGTCGACGAGAGCGAAGTTCAACGAGTTCGGCGGGTGCGTGACGGCCAGCGCCAGCACCAGTGTCCGCAACAGCTCGGATTTACCGGAACCGGTCGCGCCGATCAGCAGACCGTGCGGCCCCATCCCCTCCTGGGCGGACTCCTTCAGATCGATCTCGATCGGGGCGCCGTCCTCCTGGATACCGAGCTTCACCCGTAGCCGGTCCCGGTTCGGCCGGGGCAGCCAGGTGTCGGCCGGGTCGAAGTCGTAGGGATCGCCCAGCTGCAGCAGTTCGGCGAGGCCCAGCTCCGAGGTCAGCGGAGCCTCGCCTCGCAGGCCCGCCGTCAGGCGAAGCGGGGCCAGTTGCCTGGCCAGTCCTTCCGCCGCCACCGGCCCCAGCGTGTCCGCCCGACCGAGCGGGGCTTCGCCGTCGATGGTCTCGCTGACCAGCGCGCCGTCGGCATCCACCGCCAGCACCACCGACGTCCGGTCCAGTGCGCGCGGCGGCATCGTGGTGAGGTCCACCACTGTCACTCCTTCGACGCCACCGCCGGTCATCAGATGGTCGGAGCCGGCGATCGAGCCGCCGTCGAGCACGACGACCACGTGCGGACCGGGAACGCGAACGTCCACCTCCGGATCGAAGCGCGGACGTTTGACCAGTTCCTCCTCCAGCATCGATTCCAGACCCTGGATGCCGGGCGCCACCAGCCGCAGCGGGCCGAGCGCGTCGGTGCGCTCCGGGTGCAGCGCGTGTGGCAGCCATTTGATCCAGTCCCAGTCGGTGCGCCGGTCCTCGCCGACACAGACCGCCACGCGCAGATCGTCCGGGGAATGCAAGGTGGCCAGCTGGGCCAACATGGCGCGCAGGACGCCGAGCGACGTGGCGCGGTCGCCGCGCAGGAAGATCCGGCTGAAGCCGTTGACCGCGATCGCGATCGGCAGCCCGCCCACCGCGGTGTACGTGGTGATGAACCGGCGCAACGCCAGTGCCGACAACGGTTCCAGCTCTTCGAGTGGTTTGGTGTCGGGCGCGATCAGGGTGAGCGTCGGAGCCTGTGGGCCCTGACCGATCCGCGCGATGCCGAAGTCCGGGTCGTTCTTACGCCGCTCCCACAGCCGGTAACTCGACGCCAGCGACCACAGCGTGGCGGGGTCCGGGTGCAGGTATTCCATCGCCTCGCGCTGCTTGCGCACCGAACGGCGCAGCCGCAACCGATGCTGGGACAGATGGCGCAGGTATTTGCGCCGCGCGTAAGCCATTTCCCGTTTGCTCGGGCCGCCGCCCTGCAGGAATCCGGCAACGACCATGCCGAGCATGCCGACGCCCATCAGGCCGTAGATGACGAACCGGATCTGTCCGGTCATGCTGCCCGAGTACATCAGCAGCATCGCCGCCATCATGGCGACCATCGGGAGCACCATGAAGATCTGCGTCCACTGCCGCGACGGCGGCGGCGGGATTTCCGGCGGCGGCTGCAGGATCAGCTCGCCGGCGGGCATTTCCGGGGCAGGCCGACGGCTCGGCCGTTTCACCATGATTGTCGCCACGTCACCGATCGTCCGCGAAATCGAGCTCCGTCCGGCGGCGATGGCAGGAACTTGCCGCAGGCCCGAGTACGGCGTCCTGGTGACCTAGCCTCTCGGAAGAGTGCGAGAGCACGGAAAGGAGAACCGAGCATGTCGTATTGGGATTTGATCGACGACAACACCGCCGCGTTGCGCGCCCAGTCGTCGCGTTTCTCGGAATTCGGCCAGACCATGGCGGACGGTTCCAAGAGGGTCGCGAGCGCGGTCGATGAGGGGGCGGCCGCTAGCAGCGGGACGTTCGTCCCGGCCATGTGCGATGTGGATTCGTCGCGTCAGGGCTCGACCGGCATCCATGTCGGGCAGACGACCGACACTTCGGACGGGATGGTGACCGCGGCAGGCATCATCGTCGACCACGACTCGGAAGCGTCGCGGCTGGTGCAGGCACCGGCGGTCTACGACCTCGCGGCCAAGCTGTAATTCGGAAAGGAGACTGGTAATGGCGATGGATTCCGAACGCGTCACCGCGCGCCGGGAAACCGGCGACAGTATGGTGACCGCCCTCACCAACGACGCGAACACCCAGATCGACAACGTCGACCAGCAGCGACAGGAATTCGGCTTCCTGTACGACTCGGAGGTCCGTTCCGGGTTCGGTCACGAGCTGTACCAGCAGGTGCAGGGCGATATGGCGAAGGCGAACGAGAACTTCCAGACCCAGATCGGGCAGGCAAAGGGCGTGCGCGACGCGCACGAAACCTTGCTGGACGCACCCCGCGTGGCGGCCCAGTTGCTCAGGGGACTCTGAGTGCGTTGACCGGTGAGGACACGAGGCCCCGGCGAGCTGAGCTCGCCGGGGCCTCGTGTCGTCCCGCTCGAGTGCTACGGCTTGCGCGTGAAGGCCCCCTTCCCTCGGCTCAGCCGAGGGAAGGGGGCCTTCACGCGCCACCGATGTGATCCCTGGTGACGCTGGACGAACATGGCGGCAGTGCTTGCCGCCTCAGTCCGTGAAGGCCTCCTTCGCTGCGTGCCATGCGGGGAAAGCTCCCTTCATCGCATCAGATGCGGGGAAAGTCCCTTTCAGCTCACCGTTTGGAAAGCAGGAAAATCTGCTCCGGTGGTTCTTCGACGGCGGGCTCGGCGGGCAGTGGTGCCGCCCGGCCGGGACGCCAGCGACGTCGGCGGCCTCGTAGCACAAGGGCCACCCCTAGTGCGGCCACCACGATTCCGGCGACCGCGGCAGCGGTCAGCCATTTCGCGGCCGCCCCGGTTTCCCGTAGCCGTTCGGCCCGGTCGAGACCTGCCTGGTCGACCGGACCAGGTACATACGACGGCAGAGCCGCGGGCTTCGCCGGGTCGAGGCCGTCGGTCACCGCGCGGTAGGGATCGGCCAGTCCCGCGCCGTACGCGTCGCTCGCCCGGCCTCCCCGTGCCGGGCTGGCCGTCGCCTTCAGCCGCTGGATCACTTGTGCCGCCGACAACTGTGGCCACGCGGAGCGCACCAGCGCGACCGTCGCGGAAACGAACGGCGCGGCGAAACTGGTGCCGTCGACGTAGGTGTGGCCGCCCACCCGGGTCGTGGCGAGCACCTTCGCGCCCGGCGCCGTGATACCGACGTAGGGGCCGATCTGCGAAGCGGTCATCCGGGCGCCGTCGATGTCCACCGCGCCCACCCCCAGCACGCCGGGGTAGCCCGCCGGGAAGGACGGCAGCCCGGAGTTCGCGTCCCGCTGCGAGTTGCCCGCCGCGGCGACCACCACCGCGTCCTTCCAGACGGCGTAGGCGACCGCGTCGCGGATGACGGGGAAGTCGCTTAGCCCCGCCAGGGAAAGGTTGATCACCTTCGCGTTCTGGTCCGCCGCGTACCGGATCCCGTTGGCCACCACCTGCGGGTCGATCCGCAGCGAACCGCCCTGGTCGCCCAGATCCCGGTCGGTGATCCGCACGGGAAGGATCTCCGCGTCCGGGGCGATGCCGTGGAAACCGATGCCGGGCACCGGATCGGCGGCGATGACGCCGGCCACCCCGGTGCCGTGCGAGACGCAGTCGAACGAGCCAGGCAGCCCGCCCGGCAGGTAGAAATCCCTGCCTGGGCGCACTTTTCCGGGTCTGCTGAGCTGCGGGTGGTCGGCGTCGACCCCGGAGTCCACCACCGCCACCAGCACGCCGCCGCCTCGGCTGTGCGGCCAGACCCGTTCCGGGGAGAGCAGGCGCTGCGCCCAGGGCTCCGCCTGGACTTCCGCGTGCGCGGGCTCCGGATCACGGCAGGCCCCCGCGGGTGGGGCCGCGTACGCCGGGAGCGCGACGGTGCCGCAGTGGAGCGCGGCCAGCACCGTCGCGGCGGCGAGCATCCGATGTCTCTTCACCCTGGCAATCGTCGGACGGCGACTGGCGAACCGGCGTCGGCTGGCCGCAACCTGCCACGGACCCTCGGCGGGTGCGAGGCGGCCGCAGACTGGGCCGGAGACGAGGTGGGAGGCATCGTGGAGACGTCCGTCAACAGGTACGACGACTACCGGCGAATGGCCGAGGAACTCCGTACGGCCCAAGACCGGATCGCGGAGCTGCGGGCCACCGCCGAATCCGGCGACGGGTTGATCAGCGCGACCGTCGGCGGCTATGGCGAACTGGTGGAGCTGCATCTCGATCCCCGCATCTACCGCGTTCCCGACTCCGCCGAGCTGGCACGGTCCATCAAGGACACGATCCACCGCGCCACCGAAAGCGCACAGGAGCAGTGCTCGGCGCTCGTCGCGGGCCATCTGCCGGAGGACACCACGACCACGACCACACGCGAACCGGCCGAACTGCGGTTCGGGCCGGCTTTGCACGTACTCGACCGGCAGATCGCGGGGGAACTCCGATGACCTGGCTGAGCCTGAACGGTGACGACGTCGCCGACATGGATCCGGACGCGACCGGTTCCTTCATGGGGAATCTTCGTGGCGCGTCCGACGACCTCCGCGACGCCTGGACCCGCGACAACAACCGGATGGTCGCCGCCAATCAGATCGGCCGTGGCCCGTTGGGCGAGGCGTTCACCAGCCTGCTCAAGGACGAGAAGGGGGAACTCGCGCCGGACAAGGCCCGAGCGGCCGCGGCCTCGGTTCCCGGCTTCTACGTCAAGGTCGCGGAACTCGGCGAGCTGCTGGTGCCGGTCTATGTGGCCCATGACGCCGAGGCCGCCAGTGCCATCTGGTCGTCGGTTCGCAGCTGATCGGCGCTCGCGGTCATGGAGGACAAAGGCCCGCCGTCGGGCGATTTCTGGAACCTGATCCTTTCCGAAGGCGGCGAGTCCGCCGACGTTTACTACCCGCCGGACAGCGCGGTCCACTCGCACGAGAAGGCTGAGGCGTTCAAAGCCGCCGCGGGACACGTGCGGCAAGCCGTGACGCGCACGAACGACATCGTGACCCAGTTGCACAGCACCGCTTGGCGGGACAGGGGCGGCGCGAGCATGCGCGAGCTCGTCCAGACCAACAACAACGGCGAGAACGGCATCGGCCAGATCGCCGCCGGCCTGGATTCCCTCGGCGGCGCCTACGAGTCCTACGCGAACCTCCTCGTCGAGATGAAGGACAAGATCCACGACACCTACGACCGCAACCACCTGATCTATATCGCGCTGGGGTGCAACCTTCCGGGAGTACGGAGTTACTACCGGCGGAAGCTGGCGGAGGGGGTGGCCGACGACATCGCCGACATGATCCGCGAAACCGCGGCGAACATGCTGAACCCGACGACGCCGGACGTGACCCCGCACGACGGGTTCTTCGGTGGTCTTTGGGATTCGGCCGTCGTGCAGTTCAAGGCGATCGTCGGGCTCGCCGGTTTCGGCGAAGGGTTCTGGTCCCTCTACAACGCGCAGCAGGCATGGGGAAATCTCGGCTTGCTGGTCGGCGGGGCGGTGTTGTACACCCTCGACCCGAACGTGGGAAAGTTCGTCGACGACAAGCTGTTCAATGGCGTGTTCGGCGACGTGCTCACCGAATTCGGCAAGAACTTCGTCGACCACCAGGCCTGGGGGAAGGACTGGTGGCACGTCGCTGGCTACACCACCGGCAACCTCGTCGGCCTGATCGGCACCCGCGGCGCCGGGGCGGGTATCGCCCGTGGGGCGCGTGCCTTGGGGAAAGGCGCGAGGGCGGTCGACCTCACCGGATTCCCGAAGGGCGTCCACAAGGTCGGTGAAGTGGTCAGCAAGGCGAATCTCACCGGCTTGACCAAGTACGGCCTCGGCAAGGCGTCTCATGTCGTCGACAACGTCCGGAACTTCTCCCGCGAAGATCGCGTCGGAGTGCACGAAGCCCCGCGTGCCAAGGAAACCCCGGCACCCCCGCGGCCGGGAGAGCCGGGGCAGGGCGGCACCCGCCCGACGGGCGATCCTGGCGGGACCCCACCGCCACCCGGTCCCAAGGAACCTGTCACGCCTTCGGGAGGTACCCCTCCGGAGGCCCCCGGGCGAGGGCCGGGAGGGCCCGAGAACCACCACCCCAGCGGCGAGCGCACGCCCACCGTGCCGGAACGGGAGAGCCCGTCGGGACAACACCGGCCCGAACAGCAGGCCCAGCATCCCGCCGAGGCACCGGCCCGGAAACCACCCGAGGTGGACACGCCACCGAAAGACGTGCAGGGTGGCAGGCCGCCGTCGCATGGGCCGGAGGAGATCCAGCGTTCGCCGAACGGTCCCGTTCCCGAACACGGTCCTGAGCGGGTGGCGCCGGCCGCGGACGCGGCCAAGAACGAAGGCCTGTCACACAATCCGCGTGGCGGAGAGAGCACGTCGCCGTCCACGAGCGGCCGGGGCGAGGGTGCGCAGGCCCCGATGTCGCGTGAGGTGTTCAGCCAGACCGATGTCATGAACGCGGCGCGGGGTTCGGACCCGTTGATGTATCGGATCGCGGAGCGTGACCTGCAGAATTCCGCGCGCCCCGCGACCCGGCAGGCCGCCGATTCCTGGTTCGGGAAGGAAGGTGGAGCGGGTACGGCTCCACATCGTGGGGACACGCCGCCGCCCGGACCACCGTCCGGAGTGGACAAAGCGGCCAAAGCCGAACCGGTCGCCAAGGCCGAACCGTGGGCCGAGGCGGCCAAGCACCGCCAGGGCATGCGGGAGATGCGGGAACAGCTGGACGCGATGGCCAGGCAGGAGGCCCGAGCCGCCGAAGGCGCCCGGGCGGGCGAGGCCGAAAAGTCAGGCGGGACGGCGAACGGACCGGTGCCCTCGCGCGAGATCAGCGGGGCCGAGCGTCTCCGGGGGGAGCGGCTGTTGGCCCAACTGGACGAGGTGCGGCCTCGGCTCGATGAGTTGCGGGATCGGCAAGGAGGGGTGCCGAGCGAGGCTTCGAAGTCTCTCAAACTGCTGGACGAGCTGCTTTCGGGCCGGGTCACCGAATCCGCGAACAAGATGGGCTGGGCCGCTTTCGGGGAGCGGATGCGAGAGGGCACCGGACCGATGGCGGCGGTGCACGGTGGGGAGTCGGCCGGCCCGAGGGGCGGCCACGCCGAGCGTCAGCGGTTCGACGCGATGTGGCGTGACCTGGAGGGGATGAAGGCCGAGCTGGACGGGTTGCTGGAGAAGGCGCCTGCTCCGGGTGCGCGGGCCGAGCCGATGATCGGGCCGAGGGAAAGCGCCGCACCGCAACGGAGTCCGGACGCCGGGCCGTCGCCAAGGTCTTCCGACCTGCCGAGCCGGCCCGGTCCGGAGCCGACGGCGAAGCCTAGTGGCGGTGGGCCACCGGTGTTGTCCCCACCGCGGGAGCCGGTCGGTTTGGTGGACGTCGCCGCCAAGGCCGATGCGCTCGACCTGGCCAGGGGGGAGCGGCTGATGAAGGCGGACATAGAGGCCGCCTTGAAGCATCCGGGTGAGCCTGTGGCCTCGCGTCCGGTCAGCGCGGCGGAGCGCGCCCGAGGGGAGAAGGTGCTGGCCGGGCTCGACGAACTGCGCCCGCGCCTGGATGAGTTGCGGGACAGGCAGGGCGGGTTGCCGAAGGAGGCTTCGGAGTCCGTTCGGCTGCTGGAGAAGTTGTTGTTCGGCGAGAAAGCCGAAGGGCTCGCGGGCTGGCGTTCCCTTGACGAGTGGATCAAAGGGGAAACGCGGTCCGCCGGGGTCTCGCGCGGTGTCGAATCTTCGGCGAAGCGGTTCGACGATCTGTGGTCCAAACTGGACGGAGTCAAGGCCGAGCTGGACGGGTTGCTGGAGAAGGCACCCGCTCCGGGGGCGCGAGCCGAGCCGACGTTGGGGCCGAGGGAAAGCGCCGCACCGGAGCGGAGTCCGGACGCCGGGCCGACCCACCGGTACGTCGACGCACCGCCCCGGCCCGCTCCCGAACCGACGGGGAAGCCTCGTGGCGGTGGGCCGCCGGTGCTGTCCCCGCCTCGGGACCCGCTGGGGATCGTCGACGCCGTCGACAAGGCCCGCACGCTCGAACGAGCGGAAGCCGACCGGATCATCAAGGAGCAGATCGCCGCGGCCAACGAAACTCCGCGTGGCCGTGAGGTGCGACCGGACGAGTCCGTGCCGCAGCGCCCGCTCAGTGCGGAGGAACGCCTTCGGTGGGAGTCCGCGCGGACGACGTTGGACGAGATGAAGCCCCGCTTCGGCGAACTGCGGGACAAAGGGGGCGAGCTGCCGAAGGCGGCGTCGGATTCCCTTCGGTTGCTGGACGAGTGGTCGGCCGGTGGCTTGTCGGAGACCGCGCGTGAGACCGGTCGCCATTCTCTGGTGGATTGGGTCCGAAACGAAGCGAAGCCCGCTGATGTCGGGTCTCTGCGGAGGCGGTTCGACGAGCTGTGGCCCAACCTGGACGGGCTGAAGGCCGAACTCACCGGTCTGCTGGAGAAGGCGCCGACGCCTGTCCACGGCCCGCGACCCGAGGGTGTGGCCGGGCCGAGGATCGTCGGTTCCGAAACCGGTTTGCGGCAGGCCGTGGGCGATGGTGTCGCTCCGCCGACGGCACGAGGACTTCATGACTCCGCCGGACCGCGGGGAGAGGCCAAACCGGACCGGCCCCTCGTCGGTCTGCCCTCGACCAAGGGGGAACTGAAGTTCGACCCGCTGACCGAGCTCGGCCAGTTGAGGTCGTTCCTTGGCGAAGCACTGGCAGGGCGTCTTGACCGGGCGTCGGAGCCTTTCGTGATCGCCAAGATCGAAAGAGTGGGCACCGAGTTGGGCAAGCTGCTCGATGTCGGTCCGCCGACCAGGGCGGCGCACCACATGATCGTGCAGTCACGGCACTTGATAGACGAGATGACGGCCGAGGTCCGCGGTACCCCGAGCACTCCCCGGCCGGAGCCAGAGAAGGCGCCGGGGACGCTGTCTTCTCAGCTTCGTGCGGCGCGGGTCGCGCTGGAGGAGCTCAAGGCGGGCACCACGAAGTTCCTGTACGACAACCGGGCCCGGTTCGACACGGACCTGCCCGCACCCTGGTCGCCCGAGGCGCTGTCCACCCTCATCGGCGAAGAACGCGTGCCCCCGGCCAGAACCGAGCCTCCGACCGCGCAACCCCTCCCGAACAAGGCGATCATCGCTCACCCCGACGGCGCGATCGAGCCGCTGCGGGAAAGTCCGGTGCGCCCGCGGCATTACGTCGGCCCGGATCAGGGAGCGCGGCCGGTGCCCGGCTGGACCGAGGCCCCGGTGGTCGGCCGCCCCGTGACGCCGGACGTCGGCCGTCCGGTGGAGACGGTTCCGGGTGACCCCGAGATCCCGGTGCCTGGCAGGCCCGTGGAGCCGGGGCCCGGCTTTCCCGAACCGCCGTCCACGAACCCGGTCCGGCCCGAGACCGACCCGGCGACGCCGGGTGCCCCGAAGGAACCGGACCGTCCACCGGAGTGGGCTCCCGAGCGGTCGCCGGAGATCGCCCCGCCCGAAATCGAGGCCCCGGTCCAGCCGCTCACCCCGTTCGGTCCCGCGCGCCCCGGTCCGGAAGATCCGGTGCGGCCGTTGGAGATCCCGCCGTTGCCGGGGTTCGTCGGCGCCCAGCCGGTGAACCCCGGCAGCAGGCCGCAGGCCCCGGTCAGGCCGCTGACGCCGGGCGGGCGCGAGCGTCCGGACCCGGAAATCCCCACCGACATCCCCCTCGAGCTCCGCGATCCCGATATCCCGCTGGAACTGTCCACACCGGACCCGGACGTGAGTGGCCGTCCGCCGTCCGCCGCCCCCGATCCCCGGTGGCCGTTCCCGCTGCCGCCGCGCGCGGCGGCAGACCCGGAACCTCCTGCCGAACCTGCCGATGAGTCGCGGGAAACCCATCTCGACAAGGTGGCCCTAGGGTTGGAGCCCGGCCGGGACCTCACCCCCGAGGAACGCGCGAAGCTGGCGGCGCAGGACGTCCAATCGCCGGAGTTACCCGCGCTTCGCCGCGCGCTCGGCGATCTCCTGGACAAGCTCCGGAACATGTTCCCCGACGACTACCCGGCGGTTTTCGGGGATCTCGCGAACGACAAGCACTCGATGGAGGAACGGGTCCTCCTCGCGGGTAAGTACCTCGACCTCGTGTCGCCGAACAGGCCGGGTTCGCATCCGCCGGACGAGCTTCCGAGGCAGGTCGAAGAGGCCGCCCCGAAGGCGCTCGCCCGGTTGGACCGCGAGCTCGCCGATGGCGTGCTTTCGAGTGAAGAGGTCCAGCGGCGAAAGGAGGCCTGGGCCGATTTCACCCGGCAGGCCGGGGAATTGCGGGACGTGATCGCCGAGGCGGAGCGAAGCCGGGATATCCGGCCGCTGCTGGACAAGCTCCGAGAGTTCGGTGATTCCCTGCGGGAGTACGCCAGGGAGCACGCGGATTCCGCCGTTCCCGCTTGGCCGGAGGTCGTCGCGTTCGATCTTCTCGATCCGCACCGCATGCGGTTCCTGCAGCCGTCGGTGACGGCGGGCGGCCGCTTCGACGTCGTGACCCAGGCGATCGTCCTGCATTGGCTCGAAACGATCTTCGGGAGGCCGGGCGCGGATTTCGTGCATCGCATGCTGGACTCCGTGGTGCCGTGGGACAAGGCGTCGATCGAAAGGCATCCGAAGCGACAGGAGATCCTGGACGCGCTCGCGGAAGCGGGTGTTCTGCAGCGTGACGGCGTGGCCTTACCCGAACTGGGACTCGGCCTGATCCAGCCGCGGATCGGGATGGGCGAGTTCCTCACCACCCTGCTGCACGAGTTCACCGTGCACCTGTTGCAGGAGCCGAAACCCACCGTCCCGTACGGAAACACCGACACGGCGTGGCTCGAAGCCCTGCTCCACGCGTCCCACGAGTTCCAGGGCCGAAGCGGGGAACTCCTGGCCATCGAGGCGTTACGAGCGGCCGCGGGGAACTCCGTCGTACCTCGGGAACTGCGTGGCGAGGTCGTTCCTCGTGGCCTGCGGATTCCGCTGGGCGACTGGAATTCCCACTGGATGAAGCGCCTTGTCGACATCGAGTTCAGTGGCCTTCCCGAAGCGCGCCGGGCGGTTCTTCTCGAGCAGCTGCGGGCGATCGGATTCGATCACGAAGGCGACATCGCGCAGATCCACCGGGCCGTCGCCGAAGACGGGCATCCGCCGATCCTGACTCCGGCGGTCCAGGAGTTCAAGGCCGATCCGGCGGGCTTCGCGGCCAAGTACCCTCCACCGCCGTTCCAACCGCCACGGCCGTATGGCGGCCAGGTGGACGTGATCTGGCCCGACCCCATGATCGATCCGGTCGGCCACGGCCACGGTTTCCCCTTCGAACAGGGCAACCGGCGGCCTCGGCATCCGCAACGGCAGGCACCGCATCCCCAGCGTGGTGGTGTGACTGCCCCTCGACCGGTGGAACCGCCAGGGTTGCCTGCCGAGCTGAAGCCCCTTTGGGAGGCATTGGCGGCGGAGGAACGACGTACGCTCGCGGATCTCACCGCCGAAGTGGGCCCCCGAGCCGGACTTCCCGTGCTGACGAACTTCACCACTTTGCTGGCACGGAAGAACGGCTTTCCCTCGGAAGCAGGAGCCTCCTTGGCCAGGTGGCTGGGACGGATCGCCCCGCCGACCGGTCTGCCCGCCGAATGGACGCTGGTCTGGCACGCGCTTCCGGCCGTCGCCCAGCGGGCCTTCACGGAGTTGATCGCCGCCGTCGGTGCGGCCGCGGCGACGACGGAGCTGGCCGAGCGGGTCGCCGGGCTGACCACGAGCGATGGCGGGATCCTCGAACAGATCGTTGACCTGCAAGGGCATCCGGAACGGTTCGACGTCCTCGGCGAGCAGCTGACCGCGTCGATCGTCCCATTGTCGGCAGGGGTGCCGACCGCGGTTTGGGCGGTGCTGACCGACCCCGAGCGAAGCGCGCTCACCGACATCGGCCGGGTCGACGGCTTGAACGCCCTCGGGACGCTGACGGCGCTGACCGCGGCGGTGGCAGGGGAGACAAAGCCTTCGGCCGTCGGCCAGCTGCCCGCGGTGCTGACGTCTTTCCCCGCCGATCTGCGTCGAGAACTCGCACACCGGTTGACGAACTTCCTCGGCGAGGGCGCGGCCGACCCCCGGCCACTCGAGCAGGCGGCACCGCCCGCCACCGCCGGACCGGTTCCCATCGAAACGGGGAAGCCGGTCACCGGGAAAACCGATCCCGCCGCGGTCGAGCAGGCGTTGTGGCGCGCGTTCCCCGACGCGGTATCCGCCGCCGGAATGACGATCGTCGGCTGGTACACCAGGTCGGCCGTGGTCGCCGATCCGGACGGCCGGACGTTCACCGTCCTCGTCGACGTCGTCGTCGCCGACCTCGGTGACGCGACCGGCCAGTGGTCTGTACCGCGACGTGACTCGATGGTCAAGCAGGCGGACACCGTCAGGATCACGGCGTCGAGCCGGATGCCGCTCGACGAGGCACTCCGGTTGCTCGTACACGGGCTCGCCGCCGGACACGCGAGCCTCAGCGGAGATCGCGCCGCGGACCCCGGCGCGAGGTTCCTGAGCCCGGAAGGGAATCTGGACGCGAAGCCGGCGCCGACCCCCGCCGACCGGGGCTATCTCGCTCAGCTCGTCGTCCTCGAACGCGCGCTCGACGGCGCCAGGTGGAACCTGCCGAAGCGATTCCGCCTCCAGAAGGAAATCCGCGAGGTGCTCGGCAAGCTCGGCCTCGATCCGAATCAGGCGAACCACGGTCACCGCCAGGCCGCCTTGGAGAACGAACCCGTCAGGTGGGTGGTCACGCGTCACCTCCCGCCCACGAAAACGGACGGCTATCCGCTGACGTCGACCCATGTCGCCACCGGCCTCATCACCGGTTTTCTGCCGGCGGGTGGTGCGGCGGCGGTCTTCGCGGCGTCGGGTTCGCCCGCCAGCGGCGTCGCCTGGGGCGTTTTCGGTTTGGTCAACGCCGTCTACAGTGGATTCCTCGCCCGCGACTGGGATATCAAGAAGGACGAGCAGGTCGCCGAAGGGCGGAAGTACGACCTCAAGGCCCGTGAGATCGACGCCGCCGCGGCTCCCGCCACCCGGGCGCGTTCGTTGCTGGAGGTTCTGGGCTGGTCTCCCCAGGACGGTCCCGACGTTCCGGCGGACAAACCGGTGGACGAGCAGACGATGGGGCCCAAGCCCGATCTCGCGCAAAGCCTGCGCAAGCACGTGGACCGGTTCAGCGTCCCGCCGCTGGCCGCGTTGGGGGCGGGGTCCGTGACCGCCGTGTCCTTCGAACTACTGACGGAGACCGGGGTCGGGCTGCCCTCCTGGCTCAGTCTCGGCGTGTACGCGGTCGGGGCCGCGCTCTGGCTGCCCTTCGCCGAACGTGCGCGAACGCGGGTCCAGAAGGGGGCCGAGCTCAAAGCGATCGACAAGCGGGCCAGGGGGCTGGACAAAGCCGAAGCGGACGTCTACGCGGCCATCGGGCAGCGACTCGGTTTGGAGCGGCCGCCCGAACCGAGTGAGGTGCCCGACCCGCGCGATGCCCACCTGTCCGTGCCCGAGCTGAGCGTCGCGGCCAATCTGCCGGATTTCTCCCAGTACCTCAGCGAGATCCTCCGGCGAGGACTGCGGCCGACCGCGGCGGGCACGATCGACAACACCGCGCTGCTGGCCCAGCACCTGACGCTGTTCCAGGGGCTGGCCGCCTATGGGGCCGGGAAGAGCCTGCTCATGCTGCCGATCGCGATCTGGCAGCTGAACAAACTGGATCAGAGCGAGCTCGGGTACACAGTGGACAGAAGGTCCTTCGACGAGCGGGATATCCGCCGTCTGATGCGGCCGGACGTCCTGGCGGAGCGCATGGCGCTGCTCGACCGGGTCGAGAAGATGGTCAACCCCGCCAAGCCCGGTCCGCTGCGGCGCTTGCTCGCGGCGCTTCCCTTCGTCGGACGGCCGAAACCGAAGCCGGAACCGGTGCGCCCGGTGGTACCGAGTGAGCCGTCGACGGAGACACGGCCGGGTTTCGCGCCGCGCGCCGAGTTCATGAAGACCTACACGCGGCTTTCGCTCGGTAGCTCCGGAGTGACCGTCGTCTTCGTGGAGGTGTTCGGCGCCAGCGAATCGTTGGCGATGGCCGCGCTGGTGGCCGGCCTGTTCGGGCCGGTGATCGGCTGGCGCAAGTGGTGGCACCGGCGACACGAGCTGGAACTCGGGGACAAGGACATCGCCGAGACCAACCAGGGGAAGGCGGCCGAGCGCGCCGCGGTGCTGACGGCCGCGTCGGCTTTCGTGGACACCCAGGTGATGCTCTCCGCCGCGACGGTGGCGGCCGAGCTGGAGCGGGCCGATCGATCGCAAGCGCGTCAGGTCGCGTCGACAACGGCGGCCGTCCCCGAGTTCACCGCGATCAAGATCAACGTGCACGAGTATCCGTACGGGAACTGGGCGAGCCTTTATCAGGACGCGCTCCGGGAGCTGCGGCGCTCTCTCGACGCGGAGGCGGCCCGGTTGAACCCGGATCAGCCCCGACGGGACTGGGGTGACTACCGGACGCTCGGTGAGCGACGGGTGGCGATCGAGGAACTCCTCGTCCTCGCCAAGCGGGCGGCGACGTACCTCGACGACCACCACCGGACCGGGAACGGCCTGCCCGTCTGGGAAGCGAACGCCGATCTGAGCAACGCCATCGACGAATACCGCTGGCTGAACTCGCCGGAGTGGCCGAAGGCGCTGGACCCCGCACCCGACGCGCCCCGTCGCCCTGGCGACGATCCCGAGGTCAAGCAGGCCGAGGAAGCCGCCGTCAGGCATCTCCAGTACCGGGACCCGCCGGTACGGAGGAACTGGATCGACCACCGGGGCGGGTGGCAGGGTTCGTCCGAGCGGCCAGGCGGCCGTCCTGGCGACGCCGACCTGCCGTTCGGTCACGGAAGCGACGGCTACCTCGCCCGGCTGATCGGAACCACGGAACTGAACCACCTGCCGTCGATCCACGCCGGTATCCCGAGCGCGGGCAGGTACGGCATCGCGCGGTACATCCGGGAGCATCACCCCGAACTGCCCCGCACCAACCCGAAGTACCACTCGCCCAACGCGCGCCAGGACGGCTACCAGACCAACTGCACGCGCGACGTCGTCTATTACGTGCGACGGCTGCGCGGCGAGGACGTGACGGCTCCGCCCCTCCGGCCCGCGGACTCGGAGGTGCTGGGCAACCTGGCCTACATCTCGGACCGGCTCGGCGGGATCTGGGACGAGAGCCACGGCACGAGTTACGACAGTGTCATCGCCGCGATGATGGACCGGCCCTCCGGCGCGATGGCCGTGCTGGCCATGGAATACCGCGTGGCGGACGGGAGGATCAAACGGCACGTCGCGCTGGTGGCCAACGACAACGGCAGGATCGTGTTCCTCGACCCGCAGGACGGCTGGTTGCTGAGCCTGCCGGAGAGCCCGGTAAAGCTCGACCTGTTGCCTTTCACCGATGTGGACCTGCCGCCCGCCGTCACGCCGAAGGGTGTCCAGCCGCCGAGAGGAGATCTCCACCTGCCGGAGCCGGAACTCCGGCCACAGGATCGGGTCGTGGTGGTCTCGCCGGAGGGGCATGCCCAGTACCGTTCGTTCCTCGAACTGGGGCGGGAACAGGGATACAACGGCAAGGATGACGGCGTCCGGCTCGGCTCGGCCGAAGTGGAAGCCATCAGCGCCAGGGAAACGGGCCACGCCGCCTACCGGGAGAACGGGAATCCGGCGGTTTCCGGGCCACACGAAGTCTCCGCGTTGTTCCGGACGACGCGGCGCAACGCGCTGCCCGCGATGCACGCGAAGACCGTGGTCGGCCGTTGGGCGACCGCCGTTTCCTACCTCCTCGCGAACCACCGCCAGCTTCCCGCGACCAATCCGGACTACTACTCGCCGAACGCCCTCGACGACGGGTATCTGACCAACTGCACCCGTTCCGTCGTCTATTACGTGCGGCGCCTGCGCGGCGAGGACGTGACGGCACCGCCGGTACCGCTGGACCGGCTGCAGGAGATGTCCAGCCTGGAGTACATCTCGGATCGGCTCGGCGGGACCTGGGACCATGGTCACGGCACGAGTTACGACAGTGTCATCGCCGCGATGACGGACCGGCCGGTCGGGGCGCTGGCCGTCATCCACGTGACCTCCACCGAGCGCGGCGGATCGGTCCGGGACCATGTGGCGCTGGTGAGCCGGGACGCGAACGGCGTCGTTTTCCTGGAGCCGCACAACGGCTGGCTGATGCGGTTGCCGAGGCGGGTGACCGGGATCGGGCTGCTGACCTTCACCGACGCGGAGCTGCCACCGCGCGGACACGCCGCGATCTTCACGGCGGCGACCGCCGAAGTCGCGCGGCGCGGAGCCGAGGAGATCCTGCACGAGAGCGTGCTGGCGTCTCCTCCCGGTCCGATCGACTTGACCGATGCGCAGTGGGCGGCCGTCCGGGCCGTGCGCGAGCGTATCGACGGCATCCCGGACAGTCTCCCCGCCGCTGAGTTCCGGCCGGAGGACCTGGAGCGGGTGAACGAGCTCGCCGATTGGCTGGCGGAAGCCGCCGGAGGCACGTCGGGGCACGGTGACGCTGAGACAACCGCCGCGTTCGTCGTGTTCGACAAGGTGTCTTGGGCTTATCAGGCATTGGACGTCGTGCGGGAACATCTCGGCACCGATCCCATGGAGATCGTGGGCCTCGAAGACCGGTTCGTCCGGCCTCGGCACGACGGCTACCGCGATCTCCGGCTGGTCCTGCGGCTGCCGAATGGGCACCTCGCCGAACTCCAGTTGCGGCTCAAGGCCATCGAGGAGGTCGTGGAGACCGCGCGGGCGCTCGACGAAACCGTCGGCACGCTCATCGGCAAGGCCGAAGAACGGACGCGGCCGCTGTCGCGCGGCGAGGAGGCGCTCGAAGTGGCGATCCTGCGACGGCGGGCCGAGTTGTTCGACGAGGCGACGAAACGCGGCCTGCCCTCGCCTCCGCCGCCGGGGCCGGAAACGTTCGGGGACGAGGCGGAGACCGCCATGACCGCGGCCGAGCCGCTCGGCTGTGTCGAGTTCGGCGATGGGCGCCAGAGTGCCAACGCCACCTATCACCTGACCTACGCCGACCACCCGCGGACGATCTACAAACCGGCTTCGGGGGAGACTCGCGCGCTGGGGTCGCATCTTCCCTTGGCGGGACAGGGATATCGTGAGAACGCCATGTACCGGCTCGCGCGAGCCGTCGGCTCGGACGCCGTCCCGCCGACCGCGTACCTCGACGGCCCGCTGGGACCCGGTTCCAGCCAGGTGTGGAGAGGGGACGCCGGTCCCGCACTGGAGGTGTCGGCCTATCCGCGCGAACAGCAACAGCTGATCGCCTTCCTGGACTACGTCGCGGCCAGTTTGGACAGAAGCTCGAACGACTGCCTGACCGGTCCGGACGGGGAGGCGATCGTGATCGACAACGGCCAGTCCTTCCCGGACTACGCCGACCCGCTGATCGGGATCAGGTCAGGCTTCGTGGCCGCCTGGTTCGATGAACCGTTCGACGCGGAGGTGCTCGCGGCGATCCGGGCGATCGATCCGGCCTGGCTGGTGCGGATGCTCGTCGCGACCGGGATCGGGGACGAGGCGGCGGACGGGGCGCGTGACCGGCTGGAAGAGATCCAGCGGCTGGGCAGGATCGCCGGGCAGCGGTGGCCTGCCCGTATCTGGGACCACGAGTGGAAACTGGTGAGGGAGTTCAAGTGAGCGGGACGGGAGGACTGATCGTGCAGGCTTCCGAAGCGATCGCCAAGGTCGAACAATGGTTGCGAGCAGGCAATCCGGTCGACCTGACCAGTGGGGAGCACGCGGTGCGGGTCGACCACGAGAACCTGCTGCGGATCCCGGAAGGGTGGTTCGTGCCCTACGACGCGGTTCGCGCGCTGGACGGCGGCGAACGGCTCGCGGCGCTCGTGCCCAAACCCGCTTTGATCGTGCGCGAGGACGGGAGCCTGCGCCATCCGGATCCCGGCCCCGACGGCACCGGGCCGAGCGTCGCGGTGGCCGTCGCCGGTCAGGAAGACTGGCAGGAGATCCTGGAACCCGAGTTCGCGCGGAGCGGGGTGGCTCACCTCGGCGTCCCGGCCGTCGCCGTCATGGCCTGGCGCAAACGAGGCCCCCGAGGCGGGGAGATCCGGGTCAACCCGGACTACCGGCTCGGACCCGAACGACTCGGTCATCCGCCCATGGACACCACCTTGGAGCAGCTGCTCGGCTGCCTGGAGACGGGGCGGCTCGACCGGCCGCGGTATCTCGCGGGTTTGCTGGCGGCGGAGCTCTACTATCCCGTCGACCACCGGACCGAGCAGCCTGTTTCCACACTGTGGCAGCAGAACCCTCGCACGATGACGGTGTTCAGTTCCCGCAGGCGGCTGCCGCCCGGCACCGCGAAATGGGTGCGAGCGGACGCGCTGTCGTTCGCCTCGGAGTTCCCCGGAACCGGGCTGTCGATCAATCCGGGCTCGTTCCCGTCGGACGTGGTCACCGCTGCCGAACTCGCGCGAACCCGGGAGCAGTGGCCGAACTTCCGGGCGACCGTCCGGAGCGTGGAGGTTTCGCCCGAATATTCCCAGGAGGTCGCGAAGGCGGCGGAGGAGATCCGATCGGAACTAGGGCTCCCCGAGCCCGTCTCCGGGCTCCCGGAAGCGGCGGGCAAAGCCAGGGCCGCCGGGTTCGAATTGTCCCTTGAGGACTGCGAGCGGTTCGTTCTCGGCCGGGCGTGGGAACAGCGCAACGGGGTGACGACCGCCGGTGTCGACTCGCCGGACGACGATGTCTCCGGTCAGCGGTGGCCGTCCGACCTGCGGGCCAATGGCCTTACCGCGGGATACGACGCGGCAGGGCGGATCCGGCCGCACGCGGCGACCTCCGGCAAGTTCTTCCGCCAGGACGCCGACGGCACGGGTTTCGCCTGGCACCGAGTCGCCGGCGCGTTCGCCGGGTTCGCGCTCGGGGAGTCGCTGGGCTCGGCCGTGGACACGATGAGCCTGCCCGAGATCAGGGCGCGGTTCGGCGAGGACGGCGTCCTCGAACCCACCGGGGCGATCGGTCCGCTGACCCGGCAGTTGCTGTTCCACACCGAGGGGTTGCTGCGAGGCCTGCCCGCCCGGTTCAGTGGCGCGGCTCCCGGCGGGCTGATGGCGCTGGGCGCCCTGTCCCTGCAGCGCTGGCAAGACGCCCAACGGGGCGAGCGCGACGGCTGGCTCTCCCATGTCCCGGAGCTGTGCGCACCAGGAGGGACCCCGCCGTCTTCCGGAGACGACGTCGCCTTTCTCGTGCCGGGAATGGTCGCGGCACTCTGTGGCGGCGGCCCGGAGTCCGATGTGGACACGGCGGCGCAGGTAGGGCGCCTGCTGGCGACGGGCGGTGGTGCCGATGGCCCCACCGCCGAGGCAGCAGGGGTGGTGGCCGCGCTGTTCGGCCAGTTGTTCCGGCGCGGGGAACCGCTGCCGCCGCACACTCTTCTCCAGCAGATCATCCAGCGCGGTCCCGCGCGCAGGCCGGTGACGGACGTGCTGGCCAACGCGGTGCGCGCGCGAGTGGAACTGGTCCGCACCGATCCCGAAGAGCTGGACGGCGTGGGTGGCGGGGGCACCGCCGTCGACGCCCTGGGCCGGGCCATGATCGCGGTGACGCGACGGTTCTTCGACCCCCGGTGGGCGATGCAGGCCGCGGTCGACCATTCCGGCCGCAGCGCGATCACCGGGGCGATCGCCGGTGCGGTGGTCGGCTCGCGGGTCGGGATCCCCGGCCTGCCGACCGGGTGGCTCGATCGGATCGAACTGGCCGACCTGATCGAAACCGTCGCGGGGGACGCCTTTTGGCACTTCTCGGCGCGGTCCCCGTCGGCGGACGAGCGTTACGCCACGGAATGGGCACGGCGGTATCCGCGCACCTAACGTCGCGGTGGTCGCGTGAAGCGGGGGCTGAAGGGGACTTTCCCCGCATGTGATGCGGGGAAAGCGCCCTTCACCGCGTGAGACGAGGGGAAAGTCCCCTTCAGCTCTCTTCGCCGAAGTGGCGGAGGACGCCGTCGAGTTCTTCGAAGGGGGATCGGCGGCCGGAGTCGAGCCGGAACCAGGCGGCCTTGTGCCCTTCGGCGCCGAGCAGTTTCACCTCGGCGTCCGGAAGGGACCCCTTCCCGCCGACGGTTTCGTGCCCGATGAGGACGCCGTAAGGCACGGCGGGCAGGGTCGGCGTGCTGGAGCGCAGGCCGTCCTGCCTGCCGGGGTGGGCGGCGACCAGCATCAGCCTGGCGATCCCGGCGAGCGCCGCGGCCAGTGCCTCGATGGCCTCCTGCCGCACCGCTCCGGCGGCCGGACCGCTGAGTTCGATCTCCTCGAGCAAGCCGGTATCCACTGTGGACACGCGCAGCCTTCCGGTCAGGCCGGGGCCGACGACGACCAGTCCGCTCGCTTCGGGAGAGCGGTCCCGGCAGAACGCGGTGAGATCGGCCGCCGACCAGGGTTCGGTCGCGGGCTCGGCGACACCCCAGCCGGTCGGCGCACCGCCGGTGAGCACCGCCACGGCGGCCTCGATGATCTCGCCGAGCCGGAGCGGCTCTCCGGTCGGGTGCAGGGCGGTGATCCGCACCTCCAGATCGCCCGAACGCCGTGCGGTGTCGACCGCGATCGTCGGCGAGGCGCCAGGAGCACGCTCGAACCGGCCGCCGTTCCAGTCCAGCGGGATTCCGCTGGTCCCCTCGCGATGCCGCCCCTGGTCGTCCCGCACCACCCACTCGCCCTGAACCTCCGCGAGCAGCTTTTCGAGTGGGTAGGTGATCCTGCTGTGTCCGGCGGTGACCACCTGGAGTGTCCGCCCGGTACCGACGGCCGCCCAAGCGGCGTCGATCAACCTGGGTGAGGCGGGGACCACGGTGCGGAACTGCTCGAAGACCAACGCTTCCTTCACCGGTTCGACCACGACAGGCCTCCGGTCCCGGTGACCAGCGCCGTGGTGAACGCCCTGGCGACCGTCTCCGCTTCGGGATCATCGCCGGGCGCCCAGATTTCGACCCACCACACCGGATGCGGCACATCGGCGCCGACGCCGAGCAGCCGCCGCACCTCATCGGGGACCCGCACCAGCCGGACATCTTCGACGGTGGTCATGAGCCTGCCGTCGGGATGGAGAAGCCGGATGAGCGGCTGCTCGTCCTGGATGTCCGCCAGCAGCTCCTGGCCCGCCGCCGCCAACGCCGGGAGGACGGTCGCGGGGCCGGGTTCGTCGCGGCACAGGCCGATGATGTCGAAGGTCACCTTCTTCGCCTTCTCTCAGTTCGTGATGACCGGGAACCGCAGTTCGAAGATCGCGCCGCCCTCGTCGGCGTTGTACACCGCGAGCGTGCCGCCGTGCGCCTGCGCGACCCACCGCACGATGGACAGCCCGAGCCCGGAAGACCCGCCTGTGCTGGCGAACCGGTCGAAGGCGTCGCCCGCCATCGTGGTGTCGATGCCAGGGCCGTGGTCCGCGACGGTCACGGTGCCACCGGCGACGGTCAGGTGCACGAACGCCTTCGCCGCGCCCGGCTGGCGGCCGTAGCGGACGGCGTTGTCGAGGAGGTTGCCGATCGCCCGTTGCAGCAGCGCGGGATCGGCGTTGACCTTCGTCGGCGCGGCGGTGACGGTGACTTCGGCGCCTTCGGTCGCGGTGTCCTCGACCACGCCCACCACCAGCTGGTCGAGCCAGATCGGCTGGATGCTCAGCTGTTCCACACCCGCGGCGAGCCGGGCGCGCACGAGTAGGTCGTCGATGATCCCGCCCATTCTCGCGGCGAGGCGGACGGTGCGCGGCAGGAGTTCCGCCGACTGGGCGGGGTTGGCCATCGCGGTTTCGGCGAGCGCGCGCAGGGCGGCGACCGGGGTGCGGAGGTCGTGCGCGGTTTCGGCCAGCAGAACTTCCTGCTGCTGCAAGGCCGCGGCCGCGGGCCGGATCGAGCGGCCGGACAGCAGGTGGCCCGCGAAACCCATGATCGCGATCAGCAGCACGCCGCCGCCGATCACCAACAGCGTGAACTGGGTGTGCGCGTCGGCTTCGGCCTTGGTGGACTTCACCGCGACGACGGCCGCGAACGCCTTGCCGTCGGTGTCGCGCAACGGTTCGGCGCGGACCTTGACCACTTGGCCGTCAGTCGCCTTTTGATGGCCCTGGACCAGTTTGCCGGTCCGCACCGCTTCGGTGGCGAGGCCGTTCAACAATTGCGCGCTCATCGGGACGCACTCGGCCCGCGAAAGGTGCGCCTGGAACGCGGCTGCGCCGCCGGGCAGGATCGCGAACTGCGGGCAGCGGTCGTTCAGCACGTCGGTGTTGACGAAGCCGAAGTCGATGGTGCCGTCGAAGGCGACCAGCCTGCTGACCGACGACGTGACCTGGTTCAGCTCGGCGTCGATCCGCTGCTCTCCCTGTTCCCCGTCCTCGCCGATGAGCAGCCACGCGAAGACGACCAGCCCGAGTGTGTTCATCACGGTGAACAACGCGGTCAGCGTCCAGCGCAGCCTGCGCAGCCGGTCGGCCGAGGAATGGGTGTTCATCGGCTGCCCAGCCGGTAGCCGAGGCCTCGGACGGCGTGGATCAGTTCGGGCTCCTTCAACTTGCGGCGCAACCGCTTCACCACCACATCGACCACATTGGACATCGGATCGGCCTGCTCGTCCCAGCAGTGCTCGATCAGATCGGCCCGCCGCACCGGCAGTCCCGCCCTGGTCAGCAGGTATTCGAGCACGGCGTACTCCTTGTTGGTCAAGGTGAGCAGCACGCCCGCCCGGCGCACCTCGCGCCGCGCGCAGTCCATCACCAGGTCTTCGTGGTGCAGCACCGAGGGCCGGTCGAACGCGGACCGGCGGCACAGGTTGCTCACCCGCTCGGTCAGTTCGGCCATCACGAACGGCTTCACGAGGTAGTCGTCGCCGCCGTGCTCGAACCCGGCCACCCGGTCGGCGAGCGCGTCACGGGCGGTGAGGAACAGCACCGGCGCCCGCCAGCCCAGCTGCCGTCGCATGTGGACGTACTCGATGGCGTCGCCGTCCGGCAGCATCCGGTCCAGCACCACGCAGTCGTGGTGCGTTCCGCGCAGCAGCCGGTCCGCTGTCGCGATGTCGCCGGCTTCGTCGACGACGAAGCCGGCCGAACGCAGCTGCGTGACCAGCGCGAGCCGCAGATTCTCGTCGTCTTCGACGACCATCACCCGTGTCATCAAAACCTCATGTTCGGACAGCGAAAGTAGACGCATGCAGTTCGCGGTGCCCCTGAACGCTAACGCGTCGGGAGCCCGGGCCCGCCCGGGCGGGAGGAACTGGCATGAACAGGACGTCGTCGGCGGCACCGCGCCGGGGGAAGAGGGAGGTACCTGCGATGACCGTGCAGACCGGACAGCTCAGCCTGGTCATGGGAGCCCGTGACCGGACGGGGCTCGGCGAACTGCTGGCGGAAGCGACCGGCGAGGTGCTCGTGATGAGCACGGGGACGGACTCGACGTTCCAGCGGATCGCGCTCGCGAACGTGCGTCCCGGGGTACGTCACAAGGTGCTCTTCCCCGACTCCGCGCGGATGTCCGGTGCGCTCAACCGCATGTCGCGGGCCGGTGCCGAAGTACGGACCGACGCCGAGATCCCGATGGACGCGCTGGTGATCGACCGGACGTCGGTCGTCCTGCCCGCGGAAGGCAGGCAGGCCGGTTCCGCGGTGTTCCGGCTGCCCGGCGTGGTCACCGCCACGGTCGGCCTGTTCGAGCGGATCTGGCAGGCCGCCGCGCCGCTCGTCCCGCTGGATCTCCCGGAGCCCGAGGACGCTTCGATCCTGACCTGCCGCGAACAGGAACTACTGACGCTGCTCTTCTCGGGCACGACCGACGAATCCGCCGCCGCGCGGCTCGGTATCTCGGTGCGCACGGTGCGCCGGATGGTCGCCGACATCATGAACCGGCTCGGTGCCCGCAGCCGGTTCCAGGCGGGCGCCAAGGCCGTCGACCGCGGCTGGCTGATGGCCAAGGCGGGCTGATGACGACCTCGACCCCCGGCCGTGTCCTGCTGGTGGCGCGACGGCCCGGCGCGTATCCGACCATCGGCGACGCCTTGGCGGAAGCGTCCGACGGCGCCGTCATCACCATCACGGGCGGTGAATACGCGGAGACCGTCGAGCTGACCGGCCTGCGGGTGACCCTTGCCGCGGCGGACGGCGCCACCGTCGTCGTCGACGGCCGCGGCGCCGACCGGCCCGTTTTCCGCTCCACCGGCGGAGCGCTCGTCCTGAAAGGGATCGAACTCCTGGCTGGTGACGCGTCCGCGATACAGGCCGACGACACGGAATTGAGCGTCCAGCGCTGCACCGTCTCCGGCGGGCGCGGCCCGGCGATCGCGATCCGCGGCAGGACGGCGTTCACCGTGACCGGTTGCGTGATTTCGAGGGCGGAGCAGGGGATCCTCGTCGACGGCGCGCCCGGCGGGATCGAGGACACGACTGTCGAAGACGTGACGGGAGACGGGATCGTCCTCGGGCAGGGCGCCGATCCGGTCGTCCGAGGCTGCACGGTGACCGGCTGCGGGCTGCGCGGCATCTACGTCTATCAGTACGCCCGGCCGGTCATCGAAGGCTGCGTGGTCTCGCACACCGGTTACGAGGGCATCGCTGTGGCGCACCACGGGGTACCGGTGCTCAAGCGGTGCACGGTCACCGACACGCGAGGCGCGGGGATCGCGTTCGCGTCCGGCTGCGGCGGTGAGATCTCCGCTTGCCGGGTCAGCAACACTGCGGAACCGGGGATTTCGATCGCCGAGGGGGCGACCCCGACGCTCAACGAGACCGCGGATCCCGGCATCGTCGCCGACAACGCCTTGGACGAGATGCTCGCCGAACTCGACGGGATGATCGGCCTCCCCGGGGTGAAGGAAGAGGTCCGCGCGCTGGTCGACGAGTTGCAGGTCAACGAATGGCGACGCCGGGCCGGGCTGCCGATCGGCGCCACCGGCCACCACCTGATCTTCGCGGGCGCGCCCGGCACAGGGAAGACGACGGTCGCCCGGATCTACGGCAAACTGCTGAAGGCGCTGGGAGTCCTGCCGCACGGCCAGTTCCGCGAGGTGTCCCGCCGGGATCTCGTCGGGCAGTACATCGGGCACACCGCCGAGAAGACCGCGACCGTGTTCGAGGAGGCCAAAGGTGGCGTTCTGTTCATCGACGAGGCGTACACGCTTTCGCGGCTCGCCGGTTCCGGCGGCGACTTCGGCCAGGAGGCGATCGACACCCTGGTCCCGCTGATGGAGGAACATCGCGACGAGGTCGCGGTGATCGTGGCCGGCTACACCGGCGAGATGGTCGACTTCCTCGCCGCCAACCCCGGTCTCGCGTCCCGCTTCGGCAAGACGATCGAATTCGAGAACTACAGTCCCGGCGAACTGCTCGCCATCTTCGGGCGCATGGCGTCGGCGGGGGACTACGAACTCGATCCCGACGCCGCCCCGGTGCTGACCGACCACTTCCGGCTCATCTCCGGCGACGCCAACTTCGGCAACGCGCGGGACGCGCGCCGGTTGTTCGAGAAGGTGCGCAAGGCGCAGTCGCAACGATTACGGCTGCTGGGCCGGATGCCCGCCGTCGAGGAACTGCGCGGGCTGCACGTGGCCGACGTGGAGCTCGCCACCGCACGCTAACGTGCGAGTGTGCGGGTGCTGGTGACCGAGGACGACGAGAATCTACGGGTGGCGCTGGAATTCGCCCTGCGCGGCGACGGGTTCGCGGTGGACACCGCCGCCGACCTGCCCGGCGCCGACGAGGCGCTGATGGTGAACGCCTACGACTGCGCGGTGTTCGACCGGATGCTGCCCTCGGGTGACGCCCTGGCCTACGTGCGTAACCGGCGCAGCGCCGGATGGCCGATGCCGGTGCTGTTCCTGACCGCGCGCGACAGCGTCGCCGACCGGATCGACGGGCTGCGCGTCGGCGGCGGCGACTACCTGGTCAAGCCATTCGCCATGCCGGAACTGATCGCACGGGTGCGCAGCCTGTGCCGTCGTGACATGGCCGGGCAGGCGGTGGTGCTGCGCTGCGCCGACGTCGAACTCGACACCGGCAGGCACCAGATCTCGCGGGCGGGCGTCCTGCTCACCGTGACCCGCAAGGAGTATCTCGTCATGGAACGCCTGATGGCCGCGTCCGGGCGGCCGGTCTCGCGACCGGAACTGATCCGGTACGCGTGGGACGAGATGGCGGATCCGGCGTCGAACGTGCTGGACGTCGTGATCGCGCGGCTGCGGCGGAAGCTGAAAGATCCGCCGCTGATCCACACGGTGCGGGGCTCGGGATACCGCATGGCGCCTTCAGCCCCGCCCGCGGGCTGAACCCGCCCCTGATGTGCCATGCTCGACAGCGCACGAGGCGGCGAAACCGAGAGGTGACGAGGGTGTCCATCTGGGCAGGCGTGATCAATTTCGTCCGGGCACGGTACGAAGTGCTCGAAGAACGGGGCGACTGGCTCCGGTTCCGGGTCGACACCGAAGACGGCCGCGGCCAGCAGGTCACCCTGCACCATCTGCCGGACCACGACGGGCTGGAGTGGGTCGAGCTCTCGTCCCCGGTCGGCTGGGCGGACAAGATCGACCTGCGGCGCCTGCTCGAACTGGCCGGCGGCGACTCGGTCGGCGGCGCGGCGATCGTGGACGGCGTCGCCCTGCTCAAGCACACGATCCCGCTGGCCGACCTGAACCTCCAGAACGAGTTCGGGCATCCGCTGACGTCCCTCGTCACCCGCGCGGACGCCTTCGAACACGAACTCACCCGAGCCGACGAGTTCTGATAGGACGGTAGTACGTGAAGGGCCCCTTGCTCGCGACGGCGTGAGCAAGGGGCCCTTCACGTATTTCGAGAGAGATCAGAGGCGTTCCTGGAGCGCGTCCGCGGCGGCGAGCAGGTCCGCGGCCCAGCGGGCCCCCGGCTTACGCCCTATGCGTTCGATGGGCCCGGAAACCGACACCGCGGCGACCACGGTGCCCGTCGAATCCCGTACCGGCGCCGAGACACTCGCCACACCCGGCTCCCGTTCCGCCACGCTCTGGGCCCAGCCGCGACGGCGGACTTCGAGCAGTGTGCGCTCCCCGTACACCGCCTCGGAAAGGATCGTCCGCTGCGTATGCGGATCCGACCACGCGGCGAGCACCTTCGCGCCGGAGCCCGCGGTCATCGGCAGCCGTGAACCGATCGGCACCGTGTCACGGAGACCGCTGGGCGGTTCCGCGGTCGAAACGCAGACGCGCTGGACGCCGTCGCGACGGTAGAGCTGAACGCTTTCCCCGGTGATGTCGCGTAATTTCGGCAGCACCGAACCCGCCGCGTCGAGCAGCGGGTCGGTCGAACCGCCCGCCAGTTCCGCGAGCGCGGTGCCCGGCCGCCAGCGTCCGTCCGGGCCGCGGCGCAACAGGCGATGCACCTCGAGACCGACCGCGAGCCGGTGCGCCGTCGCGCGCGGCAAACCGGTCCGCGTGCACAGTTCCGCCAGGCCACAAGGATCTTCGGCCACGGCCTGAAGCACGGCCACGGCCTTGTCGAGTACTCCGATACCGCTATGCTGTCCCACAAGCCGATACTATCTTCCCGAAGTTTGAGATGTCCAGATGGTGGGAAGTACCGATTTCACCGCATGTGAGGAGCCGGAAATGCCCCGGACACTGGCCGAGAAAGTGTGGGAGTCGCACCTGGTGCGGCGCGGCGAGGGGGCCGAGCCCGACCTGCTCTACATCGACCTGCATCTGCTGCACGAGGTCACCAGCCCGCAGGCGTTCGACGGACTCCGCCTGGCGGGCCGGAAACTGCGCCGCCCCGACCTCACCATCGCCACCGAGGACCACAACGTCCCGACGATCGACATCGAGCTGCCGATCGCGGATCCCGTGTCCCGCACCCAGGTCGACACCCTTCGCAACAACTGCAAGGAGTTCGGTGTCCGGCTGCACCCGATGGGCGACGCCGAGCAGGGCATCGTGCACGTCATCGGCCCGCAGCTGGGCCTGACGCAGCCCGGGATGACCGTGGTGTGCGGCGACAGTCACACCTCGACACACGGCGCTTTCGGCGCGATGGCCTTCGGGATCGGCACCTCCGAGGTCGAACACGTGATGGCCACCCAGACCCTGCCGCTCCGTCCATTCAAGACGATGGCGATCACGGTCGACGGCGAACTCCGTCCCGGCGTCACGGCGAAGGACGTCATCCTCGCCGTGATCGCGAAGATCGGCACCGGCGGCGGACAGGGCTACGTCCTCGAATACCGCGGCGAAGCCATCGAAAAGCTGTCGATGGAAGCCCGGATGACGGTGTGCAACATGTCCATCGAAGCCGGCGCGCGCGCCGGGCTCATCGCTCCGGACGAGACGACGTTCGCGTATCTGAAGGGCCGTCCGCACGCGCCGCGGGGCGCGGACTGGGACGCCGCCGTCGAGAACTGGCGCGAACTCCGCACGGACGACGACGCCGTCTTCGACGCCGAGGTGCACCTGAACGCCGATGAGCTCACGCCTTTCGTGACCTGGGGCACGAACCCGGGCCAGGGACTCCCGCTGAGCGCCGAGGTGCCCGATCCCGAGCGGATCGGCGACGAGAACGAGCGCATCGCCGCTGAGAAGGCCCTGTCCTATATGGACCTGAAGCCGGGCACCCCGCTGCGTGAGATCGCGGTGGACACCGTCTTCCTCGGCTCGTGCACGAATGGCCGTATCGAGGATCTGAGGGCCGCCGCGGACGTCCTGCGCGGCCACAAGGTCGCCGGGTCGGTCCGGATGCTCGTCGTCCCCGGCTCGATGCGGGTCCGCCAGGCGGCCGAAGCCGAAGGGCTGGACCAGGTCTTCACCGAAGCGGGCGCGGAATGGCGTCAGGCGGGCTGCTCGATGTGCCTCGGCATGAACCCGGACCAGCTCAAGCCGGGCGAGCGCAGCGCGTCGACCTCGAACCGCAACTTCGAAGGCAGGCAGGGCAAGGGCGGCCGGACGCACCTGGTCTCCCCGCTCGTGGCGGCCGCGACGGCCGTGCGGGGAACCCTGTCCAGCCCCGAAGACCTGCAACCGGCCACCGTCCGCTGACATCGCTGACATCCGCGAAGGAGTTCCCAACATGGACGCGTTCACCCACCACACCGGCATCGGGGTCCCGCTGCGCAGGTCCAACGTGGACACTGACCAGATCATCCCGGCGGTCTACCTCAAGCGCGTGAGCCGCACCGGCTTCGAGGACGGGCTCTTCGCCGCCTGGCGCTCCGACGAGTCGTTCATCCTCAACGAAGAGCCGTTCAAAAGCGGGTCGGTCCTGGTCGCGGGCCCGGACTTCGGCACCGGTTCCTCCCGTGAGCACGCGGTCTGGGCACTGATGGACTACGGCTTCCGTGCCGTGATCTCGTCCCGGTTCGCGGACATCTTCCGCGGTAACTCCGGCAAGCAGGGTCTGGTCGCCGCTCAGGTCGAGCAGGCCGACGTCGAACTGCTGTGGAAGCTGCTCGAAAACGAGCCCGGCACGGAGGTCACGGTGGACCTCGAGTCGAAGACGGTACGAGCCAAGGACTTCACCGCGCCCTTCCAGATCGACGACTACACCCGCTGGCGGCTCCTCGAAGGGCTCGACGACATCGCCCTGACACTCCGCCACGCGGATGAGATCGACACTTTCGAGATTCAGCGCCCCTCCTGGAAGCCGGTGACCCTCCCGGCGGCCTTCTCCTAGCACCGGTCAAAGGGGGCGGATTCCCTTGCTGAGCAGGGAATCCGCCCCCCGGCCGAGGGCCTCCACGACAGCCCCGAAACCACACCGAACGGCACCTTGAGAGGCCCCGGAGGGGTCCCTCAAGAGGCGGAACCGCCCCCGAGGCAAGGGAAATTTCCGCGCGTCGTTTGGAATTTGTGCTGCATTGGTAATACCGTGTGCGCTAAGTCGGCCGACGGGGCCGTGTACAACAAGTTCTTCTTGGAGGACTGGAATGGCCAACAAGGCCCAGCTGATCGAGGCGCTGTCGGAGCGCCTGGGCGACAAGAAGGTCGCGTCGGAGGCCGTTGATGGCCTTGTCGACATCATCATCCGGACGGTCAACAAGGGCGAGAAGGTGAACATCACCGGCTTCGGTGTGTTCGAGAAGCGCGCCCGCGCCGCCCGCACCGCGCGGAACCCGCGCACCGGTGAGACCGTTCGCGTCAAGAAGACCAACGTGCCCGCTTTCCGCGCCGGCACGACCTTCAAGGACGTCATCAGCGGTTCGAAGAAGCTGCCGAAGGCCACCGCTGTGAAGCGCGCGACCGCCGGCACCACCACTCGGGCCGCCGCCACCCGCGCGACGACGACCCGGACGGCCGCCAGCCGCCCGGCCGCGACGCGTACCACCACCACGCGGACCCGCGCCGCCGCCGCCACGACGCGTACGGCTGCGAAGCCGGCCGCCAAGGCGACCGCGACCAAGGCCGCCGCGAAGACGACCGCCACCAAGGCGGCGCCGAAGACCGCGGCCAAGGCCACGACTCGCGCCACCACGGCCAAGAAGGCGACCGCCACCAAGGCCGCCGCGAAGCCGGCCGCCAAGGCGACTGCCGCCAAGGCTCCCGCGAAGAAGGCTCCGGCCAAGCGCACTTCGGCGGCCGCGAAGAAGAAGTAAGCTCCCTCTTCCAGAGCGAGCCAACGGCAGGGCCCCGCGTTATCGCGCGGGGCCCTGCCGCATTTTTGGGAGCGGGCCCAGTCGGGGTCAGTGCGCTGCGACCGTCTCCTTGCCCCTCAACGCCCTTGAGAGCGGGCGTCCGGGGAAAAGGGACCCGGAACGGATCAGCGGCGGTCTGTGGACGAATGTGCCGCGCCTAGGGCGGTCGCTTCGGAACGGAACCACTCTTCGTAGAACCGCGCGGGCGCCCCGATCACCCCGATGGCGCATCGTCCCGTTCGCCGAACCGCCCTCCACAGTGGAGCGACGATCGTCCGCACTGGGCTGTTGCCGCTGGACAACGCCCCGCGAGACCGAACCCCGGCGCGGTGGCGGAACTCACTTCGCGGCGGATCCGCCTACTCGCAAGCACTTCGGACCCGGCGGGCTTTGCTTCGCTTTGGACACGGGCGGAGTAGAGGTACGTCACCCACGTGGGGGAGTCGCTTTCCGAACCGCGGCCACTCGGTACCGGCCCGTTGCCGTCTGAAGTACATGAAGGCCCCCTTGCGCCTAGCGCCAGGGTCCCGGCAAAGTCGTATACCGGCCGATCAGGTGGGGCATCAGGGACTTACGGCTTCGCCCGAAAATCGTGCATATTGCCACGATGCTCGTGTCGCGAAAGCCACTTTCGGGACACCAGACGTCCCGAAAGTGGCTTTCGCGACACGCCACGTTCGCCCGGCAATGCCCGGTCCCGATGCCAAAACGACGCCAGCCAGCAGCTCTGCGACTTTGCCGGGACCCTGGCGCCTAGCGCAAGGAAGGGGGCCTTCATGTACTTGGGGGCCCGACCCAGCCGCCAACACTCTTGGCCCTGACCCTGATCGCCACTCGCGACCCCCGGGGCAGCAGTCTGTCCGTGTTCCCAATGCCTCATTGGAGACACTCAGCGTCTCCAATGAGGCATTGGGAACATCACGCCACCCCGACTCGCGGGAAGGGGGCCTTCACGGACAAAACGTCAGGGATGCGCGGGAGCGGGCGTGGGCAAAGGCGACGCGAAATAGTCCGCCGCCACCAGCACCGGCCCATCCTCTTCGGTCGGCGCCCGGAACGACAGCACCCAGAAAGAACCCTTCTTCGACGGCACCACACCACCGCGCGCGGCGGGCAGTTCGACACCGTCGCGATCGGCCAGCGCGCTGATGACGTCCGGGATCACGCCGCCCTGGCTGGAGATCACCGGTGTCCCGCCGTCGCCGGCGATGGCCAGCAACCGTGCGACACCGAGCACCGGGTCCGGCCAGTAGCCCTCTTCCGACAGCAGCGGCTCGTGCCGGATCTCGACTTCGAGATCTTCGGCGAGCCCGTTCACCGTCTGGACGCAACGAAGCCGCGGCGCCGAAAGCACCCTGTCCGGCGCGTAGTGCCGCAACAACGAACGCAGTGCCTCGGCCTGACGCTGGCCCGCGTCCGAAAGCGGCCGCAGGTCGTCGTCGCCGTTCCACTCGTCACGTTTACCGGCTTTGGCGTGCCGCACCAGGATCACCGTGGTGAGTTCGGGCGGCAGCGCGGAGAACTCGCGCAGCACCCGCACGTCCCCCGGCCGTGTCAGCAGTTTCTCCGCGGTCTCCGCGTCGAGCCAGCGCAGTTCGTCGACTTCTTCGTTCGGCGCGAACGCGCCGGAAGCCGCGTGCGCGGAGAAGTAGTCGACGGTTTTCGGCGCTCCCGCCACGGTGTACTCGGTACGGAACAGATACCGGCCGAGCACCGCCTCGAACCCGGTCTCCTCCTCGATCTCCCGGACCGCGGCCCGCGCGATGGTCTCGCCCGGATCCAGCTTTCCCTTCGGCAGCGACCAATCGTCGTAGCGCGGCCGGTGGACCAGCGCGACCTCGACCCGGTCCCCGTCCCGGCGCCAGAGGACGGCTCCCGCCGCCCGCACGACCCCACTCATCCGGCGGCTCCGTGCCGTTTCGCCAGTTCGACCTGGTGGTCGCGGACGTCGTCACCGCTGGCCGGGAACGGGGTCCACTCGCCGGTCGAGTTCAGCACCCAGCACCGGGTCGCCGGATGCAGCGCGGATTCGAAGATGTAGTCCAGTTGCGTCGTCAGCTTCGGATCCTTGACCCGGACCAAGGCCTCGATCCGGCGGTCGAGGTTGCGGTGCATCATGTCCGCGCTGCCGATCCAGTGCGTGTCGCCCGCGCGGAAGTTGAAGATGCGCGAGTGTTCCAGGAAACGGCCGAGGATCGAGCGCACGTGGATGTTCTCGCTCAGCCCTTCCACACCCGGCTTCAGCGCGCAGATGCCGCGCACGACGATGTCGACCGGCACTCCGGCCTGCGAAGCGTGGTACAGCGCGTCGATGATCTGCTCGTCGACGAGCGAGTTGCACTTGATCCGAATGCCGGCGGTCTGGCCGGCGCGGGCGAGTTCGATCTCCTCGCCGATCGCGCGCACGATGCCGCGGCGGATCCCGTGCGGCGACGTGAGGATGTTGCGGTAGGTGTCCTGGCGGGAGTACCCGGTGAGCACGTTGAACAGATCCGTCAGGTCCGCGCCGATCGTCGGGTCGGCGGTCAGGATGCCGAGATCCTCGTAGAGGCGCGCGGTCTTCGGGTTGTAGTTGCCGGTGCCGATGTGGCAGTAGCGGCGGATGGTCGAACCCTCCTGGCGCACCACCATCGACACCTTGCAGTGCGTCTTCAGCCCGACGAGCCCGTAGACCACGTGCACGCCCGCGCGTTCCAGCGTGCGGGCCCAGGTGATGTTGGCCTGCTCGTCGAACCGTGCCTTGATCTCGACCAGCGCGACGACCTGCTTGCCTGCCTCGGCGGCGTCGATCAGCGCGTCGACGATCGGGGAGTCGCCGGAGGTGCGGTACAGCGTCTGCTTGATCGCCAGCACCTTGTCGTCCGCGGCGGCCTGTTCGATGAACCGCTGGACGCTGGTGGAGAACGAGTCGTACGGGTGGTGCACGAGGACGTCGCCTTCGCGCAGCGTCGCGAACACCGACTTCGGCGTCTCGCGTTCACCGAACGCGGGATGCGTCGCGGGCACGAACGGCCGGTCCTTGAGTTCCTTCCGGTCGACACCGGAAAGCTGGTGCAGACAGGTCAGGTCCAGCAGACCGGGGACCTCGACGACGTCGCGCGGGTCGACCTCCAGTTCGCGCAGCAGCAGTTCGAGCATGTGCTCGCTCATGTCCTGCGCGACTTCGAGCCGCACCGGCGGGCCGAACCGGCGCTGGGCCAGTTCCCGTTCCAGTGCCTGGAGCAGGTCTTCGTCCCGGTCCTCTTCGACCTCGAAGTCCGCGTTGCGGGTGACCCGGAACACGTGGTGTTCGGTGACCTCCATCCCGGTGAACAGCTCGCCGAGATGAGCGGAGATCAGTTCCTCCAGCGGAAGGAACGTTCCGGTGCGGCTTTCCCTCGGCTGCTGCTCGATCCGCATCAGGCGCGGCACGTTGCTCGGCACCTTGACGCGCGCGAACCGTTCGGTGCCGCCCTCCGGATCGCGGACGGTGACCGCGAGGTTGAGCGAAAGGCCCGAGATGTAGGGGAACGGGTGCGCGGGATCCACGGCCAGCGGTGTGAGCACCGGGAAGATCTGCTCGCTGAAGTAGTTGGACAGCCGGAGCTGGTCGGCGCCGGTGAGGTCGTTCCAGCCGACGATGTGGATGTCTTCGTCGGCCAGTTGCGGCCGCAGGTGCAGCTCGAAGGCGTTCGTGTGCCGCTCGACCAGATCCTGGTTGCGCTTGGCGATGTACGCCAGTTGCTCGCGCGGGGTGAGCCCGTCCGCGCTGCGGACCGGGAGGCCCGTCTCGTCGCGGCGCTTCAGCCCGGCGACCCGCACCATGTAGAACTCGTCCAAATTGGACGCGAAGATCGCCAGGAACTTGCCGCGTTCGAGCAGCGGCTGCGATTCGTCCTCGGCCAGCGCGAGCACGCGCGCGTTGAAGTCCTGCCATGACAGCTCACGGTTGAAATACCGGTCGTCGGGCAGTGTCTCGACGGCGGTGGGCGCGGACGTCACCGCGGGAGGCGCGGCGGGCAGCGCGCGGAACTCCTGCGCGGGACGGCTCGCCGCCCCGCCGCGGGTCGCGCGGGGAGTGCGGTGAGTGCTGCCGTTGCTCTTCGGCGCGGGACTGGTCTTTCTCGCCCGCACGGGCTTGGTCGCGCCGTTGTCGGGTTCCGGTTTCGCGGCGGAGGTCTTCCGCTTCCTTGCCGAGTTCGGGGTGCCGCCGTCATTTGTGCTCACGGGCTCATTGTTCACCACTCGGCCCGATTATGTGCACCGCGCGCGGGTCGCCGGGGTGAACTCTCGTCACATCACCACGCAGGGTGTCTCCAACAGCGTTGAAGTGCGCTTTCCGACACCCAGGGTGCGGACGTGAGCGAGATCATCCGCGGTGTCCACGTCGGCGCGGAGCGATCCCGCCGCGAGCGTGAGCGGGGTCGCACCGGACGCGGTGTGCGCCCGCGCGGAACCCCCGCCGAACCGGGGTTCCAGTGGACGGCCCGCGCCCGAGAGCAACAGCGTGGTGCCCGTTCCCTGCCGGTCGGCGACGAATGCCCGATCTCCGGCGGCTTCGGCGAGCGCGGCGGTGAGGTCTTCGGTCCGCAGCGCGGGCAGGTCGGCCTGCAAGGCACCGACGAGACCGGACGGCGTGTCCCGGCGCAGTAACTCCGCGCCGTGCCGCAGCGCCGCGTTCAACCCGCCTCGCGACGGCTCGGCGACGATCTCGACGCCCAGTTCGGTGAGATCCGCCACCGACGCCGGGTCGGCGGCGATCACCAGTACGCGGCGGACCCCGTCCGCCGAGGTCGCCGCGGACAGCGTGTCGTAGGCCAGCGCCAGTACCAGTTCGGCGTGCCGCTCGGGCACGACCGCGCCGCGAAGCCGCGACTTGCCCTCCGCCGGGCGTTTCATCGGCACGATCAGGTCGATGCCCACACTGTCCACATCTCTCTTCTTACCCGACCCTCCCTGGACCGCGCTCGCGTGCGCGCGGCAGGATCAGTGGCCTGGGACGACACGTGTGACTTCGAGGAGGACGAATTGGCCCGGCGTGAGAAGGGCGGCATCTGGGTTGGCATCGCCGCCGCACTGTTCTACCCGGCGACGGCCATCGGCAAGCGGGTCTACCGCAACGCCGAGCGGATCCCCCGCGAAGGCGGCGCGCTGCTGTTGCTCAACCACGTGTCCCATATGGACCCGGCGGTGGACGCGGTGTTCGTGCACCGCCAGAAGCGGGTGCCGCGTTTCCTCGGCAAGGAGGCCCTGACCAGGACGCCGGTCTTCGGCAAGATCTTCGTCGGCGCGGGCCAGATCCCGGTCTCGCGTGGTTCGGCCGCCGCGGGCGACAGCCTCAAGGCCGCCCACCAGGCGCTGCGGGACGGCAAGATCGTCGTGATCTATCCCGAGGGGACGATCAGCAAGGACCCCGACGGCTGGCCCAAGAAGCCGTTCACCGGTGCCGCGCGGCTCGCGCTGGAGACCGACGTGCCGGTGATCCCGATCGCCCGCTGGGGCACGAACCACATCTTCAACGGCTACACGAAGAAGTTCACACCGTTCCCGCGCAAGAAGATCACGCATCTGGTCGGGGAGCCGATGGACCTGTCGGCCTTCAAGGACGGGTCGACGCGCAGCGCGTCCAAACTGCGTGAGGTCACCGACCTGATGATGACCGAGATCACCGCCCTGCTCGCGGAGATCCGCCAGGAGGAACCGCCCGCGAAGAAGCCGGAGGACGACGCCTGATGGCCGGAACCGCCGCCGAGGTCCAGCGCCTGACCGTGCTCGGCGCGGGGTCGTGGGGGACGGCGTTCGCCAAGGTTCTCGGCGATGCAGGCCGTGACGTGACCATGTGGGCCCGACGGCCCGAGGTCGCGGAAGAGATCCGGGACCGGCATCGCAATTCATCCTATTTGCCCGATATCGAGCTGCCGGAGCGGATCACCGCGACGGCGGATCCGGCCGAGGCGCTCGACGGCGCGCAGGCCGTGGTCCTCGCGGTGCCGAGCCAGACCCTGCGGACCAATCTGTCGGAGTGGTCCGGTCTGCTGCCGTCCGGGACGATCCTGGTGAGCCTCGCGAAGGGCGTCGAACTGGGCACGCTCAAGCGGATGAGCGAGGTCATCGCCGAGATCGCGCGGGTCGACGACGGCCAGATCGTGGTCGTTTCCGGGCCGAACCTGGCGAAGGAGATCGCGCTGGGGCAGCCGTCGGGCGCGGTGCTCGCGTGCACGGACCACGACAACGCCAAGGCGATCCAGCAGGCGAGTTTCAACCAGTACTTCCGGCCGTACACCAACACCGACGTCGTCGGCTGCGAACTGGGCGGCGCGTGCAAGAACGTCATCGCGCTGAGCTGCGGGATGGCGGCCGGGATGGGACTCGGCACCAACACCATGGCGACGCTGATCACCCGCGGGCTGGCCGAGATGGCGCGGCTCGGCGCGAAACTCGGGGCCGACCCGCTGACCTTCGCCGGGCTCGCCGGCGTCGGCGACCTGGTGGCGACGTGTTCGTCGCCGTTGTCGCGCAACCGGACCTTCGGTGAGCGGCTGGGCCGTGGCGAGACCTTGCAGCAGGCGCTGGACGCCGGGGGCGGGCAGGTCGCCGAGGGCGTCAAATCGTGCACGTCGATCCGGGAACTCGCGCTGAGCCTCGGCGTCGACATGCCCATCACCGACGCGATGCACCGCGTGTGCCACGAAGGGGTCGACCCGCGGCGTGCCGGAGCCGAGCTGCTCGGCCGGTCGCAGAAGCACGAGTGGTCCTGAGCAAGACCGCAGGATCGCGACAGACCGGGTCCGATTCGTGCTGCCAGCATGGTCGGTAGGTGCAGAACTCACGGTCCACGGTGTGAGATCGGTTGACCGCCGGGCTCCGCACTGGTTCGCTGAGGGCATGTTCGCACGTGGGATGACTGTGTCGCGGGGCCTCTCGGGTCTTGGCGCTGTCGCGTGTGCGTCGTGTCCCTGTTGTCGGTGAACCCGCCCCGGCCCAGCTAGACACCATCTTCCTTCTGCGAGGACTCCTTCATGTTCGCCGTCCCGGACAACACGCTCGTCATTCCCGAAAACCCCGCCCTGCGTCACCCGGTGCGCGTCGCGATCGAGTTCGCGGCGGACCGTGACCGCTGGCGGCACCTGCTGCGTTACGACCCCGAGGAGCGGTTCTCCGCACTCGTCGACAGCGACGAACTGCAAGAGGTCTGGCTGATGAGCTGGCTGCCCGGCCAGCACACCGACCTGCACGACCACGAATTCGCCGCGGGTGCGTTCACCGTCGTCAGCGGGCAGTTGAGCGAGACCGTCGCCCGGCGCGCGTCCGACGGGCGGGCGGTGACGGAACTGCATTCGCTGTCGGCGGGCCAGTCACGCGTCTTCGGTCCCGGCTACATCCACGAAGTGCGCAACGAGGGCCCGGATCCCGCCGTCAGCGTGCACGTCTACCGGCACCAGCCCCGCGCCATGCGCCCGTACCACCTGGACCCCATCTCGGGCCCGATCCGGGACTAACCCCCTCCGCAATTCGGCACCTACTTGCGGTAGTTGTGTGTGCAAGGACCGCAAGTAGGTGCCGAATTGCGGCAGATGAGGCTAGGTGAGGTCGCCGCGCAGGCGGAATTCGGCTTCGACGCGGTCTCGCGAGGCACCGGTGGCGAGCAGGGTGTGCAGCAGGAGCCGGGATTTTCGTGGGTCCAGCCAGCCCGCCATGGTCGCGCCCATCGCGATCAGGTCCGACTCCGAACCGCGGAAGCCATAGGTACCGCGGAATGTCGGCCCGGCGCCGGTGCGCCCGGCGACCACGATCGGCACCTCCGGCAACACCCGCTCGATCACGTCGGCGGATCCGGCCGAAACGTGCCCGGCGCCGTTCGCGGCGAGCACCACACCCTTGACCCCGGCCTTGACCAGTGTCTCCAGCAGTTCGCCGGTGTCCTCGACGCCGCTCTCGACGATCGGCACCAGCCCGGAGAAATCCGCGTTCTCGAGCGACAACGCCGGCGGGCGGTCCGCGACCGGGTGGAAGTAGTGCACCGCGCCCTCGGCGAGCAGTCCGAGCGGCCCGGCGGGGTTAGAGGAGAACGCCTCGACGTGGCTCGAATGCGCCTTCCGGACCCAGCGGGCCAGGTGGACGTCGTCGTTGAAGGCGACCAGCGAACCGCGGCCCCGGCTGCGGGGCTCGGCGGCGACGGTCAGCGCCGCGAGCAGGTTCCCCGCGCCGTCGGCGCTGGGCAGACTGGGGTTGCGCATCGCGCCGGTGATCACGATCGGCGCCTCGGAAGCCCACGTCAGCTCGAAGAAGTACGCGGTCTCTTCGAGCGTGTCCGTGCCCTGGACCACGACGACGCCTTTCGCGCCTTCGTCGACGGCTCGCGCGGCCCAGTCGTGGGTCTTGATCAGCGTCGCGAAGTCCATCGACGCACTGGAAATCCCCGCGAGCGTCTCCGCGCGGACGTCCATCGCCAGGTTTTCGCCAAGGTCGCCGAGCAGATCGGCCGCGGTGAGCCGGGGGACCGCGTGGTCTTCGCCGTCGCCGGGGACCATGGAAATGGTGCCGCCCAGTGCGGCGACGGCGACAAGGGGCCGTCGGGGATCGCTCGACATTCCGTCATTCTTCAAAGTGGGCCAATCTCGCCGCAAGTAGTCACCTACTTGCGATCTTCACGAGCCTGGGGTCCGGCGCATTCAGGTGACCAATTGCGCCGGACGCCCGGGACTCAGGGGCGTTTGAACGCTTCGATGGTGAAGCTCGCGGCCAGCCGCTGCGGATCCTTCGCCAGCCGCCATTCCTCCGTCGCGGCGTCCAGGCTCATGAAGCCGGGCAGCGCGTTCCACGGCACACTGTCGTGCTCCACCAGCTTCGTCAGCGTCAGCCCCGCGTCGAGCAGCGCCGTGACGATCTCGCCCAGCCCGTGGTTCCACTCGTGCGTCCGGTTCTGCTCGAACGACACGTCAGTGTCCACATAGGTCCCCGGCTCGTCGAACACCAGCGGCTCGGCCTGCTCGAAGTACGGGTAGTGCGGCGTGATCAGTGGCTGCGTCTCGTCGAGGGTCCCCAGCATCGGGTGCATGTCGCGGATGAACAGCCGCCCACCCGGCTTCAGCAACGAGCCGACGACCTGTCCCCAGCGGGCGATGTCGGGAAGCCAGCAGATCGCGCCGATTCCGGTGTAGACGAGGTCGAATTCCCCGGCGCCCAGCACGTCGGCGGCACCGTACACATCGGACTCGTGGTAGTCGATCCCCGCGCCCGTCTCGGCGGCCAGCCGTCGCGCGATCTCCAGCGCCGGTGCGGAAAAGTCGAGTCCGGTCATCCGCGCGCCGAGGCGGGACAGGGAAAGCGTGTCCGTGCCGATGTGACATTGCAGGTGGACGCCGCGCGCACCGGAGACGTCGCCGAGCAGCGGCCGGTCGAAGGTGACCACACCGCTGAGATGCGCGGGGTCGTTCACGAACCGTTCGTAGCCGTAGTCCGCCGACGCCGCGTGCGCCGGAGCGCGTTCGTCCCAGTTCGCGCGATTGAGGGTGAGGTACTCGTTCACGCCGTCGCGGCTTTTTCGGCGGCGCTGCGCAGCACACAGAATTCGTTGCCTTCGGGGTCGCCGAGGACGGCCCAGCCGGTGCCGTCCGGCTTGCGCCGGTCGTGCTGCATGGTCGCGCCCAGCGCCAGCAGGCGTTCCACCTCCTCGTCGCGCGGGATGTCGGGCTCCAGGCAGAGGTGGATCCGGTTCTTCACCGTCTTGGGTTCGGGAACCTGTCCGAAGAACAGGGTCACGCCGTTGTCCATCTCGATGATCGCTTCGGGGTCGCCGGGCACGTCGTCGTCGGCCATCGGCTTGCCGACGACGCCACTCCAGAACCGGCCGAGTTCGTAGGCGTCGGCGCAGTCGAAGAAGAAATTCTGTACGACACAGGTCATGACGTCGCAGTCTGCCCGAACCCTCGAATCCCGGCCAGCGGTTTAGGCCAGCCGCAGCCCCGGCGACCGGTGCACCTGCCGTTCCGCGTCGATGATCAGCACCTGGCAACCCGGCTGCGAAGCGACCCAGGCGATCCCTTCGGTTCCCATCGCGAAAGTGGCCGTGGCCAGCGAATCCGCCGTGACGAGGTCGTCGGCGGCGACCGTGACGCTCAGCAGCCCGGTCGCCGGTCGCCCGGTCCGCCCGTCCAGGATATGCGCGCCGCGTTCGTATTCCGCCGACGTCGCGACGGCGCCGCCGGACGATTCCACCACGGCGCAGATCGCGTCGGGCCGTTCGGGATGCCGGATGCCGACCCGCCAGGCGCGGCCGGGTTCCGGTTCGCCGGAGGTGACCACGTCCCCACCCGCGTTGACACAGAAGATGTCAAGGCCCTCGGCCCGCAATAGTCCCGCCGCCCGCTGCACCGCCCAGCCCTTGACCACCGCGTTCGGGTCGAGCCGCCGTCCGGGAATCCGGGCGGTGAACGCCCCACCGGACAGCCGTTCGTAGTGATCGCACAGCGAAAGCACCTCGAGCAGGTCGTCGCTCAGTTCCGACGGCGCGAGGTCGCCGCGGTCGTAACGGCAGACCTCACTGTCGGCCCGGAATGGGCTGAACCGGGCGTCGACCTCCCGCAGCCAGCCGAAAACGCCGTCGATCGCGTGCTCGACCCGGTTCATCTGGCGTCCAGCGCCGCCTGTAGCGAGTCGACGTACGACTCGCTGGTCGAAGTCGCCCCGGAGACGGTGTCGATGTCGGCGCTCTGCGCGGTCAGCGTCTCCTGCTGAAGCACGGGGATCGCGTCCACACCGCGCCCGCTGGTCGGCCGCTTCAGCAGCCGGACCTCGGAGATCTTGTCCTCGGCCGAGATCACCAGCTGTACCTGCACCGTGCCGTAGCGGTTGCTTTCGACCGAGCCGTCGATGGTGCGTTCGGATCCTTCGGACGCGCCACCGTCCGAAGTAGACGATGACGGGGCGGGTGCGGCGACGGCCACGGTCTCCGAACCGAGCGGACCCGGTTCGTACAGCCACACACCGAGGAAGCCGGCGGCCGAAAGGGCGACCGTGGCGGCGACGATGGTCTTCTTCATGATCGGGACTCCCTGACTCAGGCGGCGAGGCTGAAACGTTCGGCGTGGACCTGGTGGTTCGGCACGCCCAGTTCGCGCAGGCTGCGCAGCGTCGCCGAGGTCATCCCGGGTGGGCCGCAGACGAAGACGTCCCGGTCCCGGACGTCCGGGACCATCTGCCGCAAGTTGTGCGCGCCGAGCAGCGGGCCGTGCGGACCGGCCTGATCGGACGGTCCACTGAGGACGTGGACGACGGCGCCGCGCGCCTGTGCCAGTCCCCGCAGCTCCGGCAGCAGGACGGCGTCAAGTTGGGTACGGACGCGGTAGAGCACCACGACGTGTCCGGAGATCTCCTCCAGCAGCGCGCGGATCGGTGTGATCCCGACGCCGCCCGCGACCAGCAGCGCGTCCGGTTTCCGTTGGTGCAGCGTGGTGAACGCGCCGTACGGCCCTTCGGCGAACACCCGTGTGCCGACCTTCAGCGACCGCAACGACGCGCTGCCGTCACCGGCGGCCTTCGCGGTCAGCCGCAGGGTCCGGCCGTCCGGCGCGGCCGAAAGCGAGAACGGATTGGCCTGCCACCAGCGATCCCTGGTCATGAAGCGCCAGAGGAAGAACTGGCCCGCCCTCGCGGGCATCCTGTCGAGGTGCTTGCCGGTCATGTACACCGAGACGACGTCATGGGATTCGGGGACGACGGCGACGACCTTCAACTGGTGACGCAGGTTCCGCGCCAGCGGCAGCACCACGCGGCCGGCGGCCACCGAGCCGAGTGCGACACCCCACACCGCCCACCAGTAGGCCTGCGCTCCCGGCGACGACGCGAACGATCCGCCCAGCGCGATCTGATGGCTGAACGCCAGTACGACCGCGGCATAGGTGTAGAGGTGGAGAAAATGCCAGGTCTCGTACGCCAGCCGGCGCCGGGCGAAACGCGCGGAAACGGCGCCGACGAGCAGGATCAGCGCGAGCGCGACGACCGCGCGCAGGATTCCCTCCAGTTTGGTCACCATCGTGACGAATTCGTCCACGACGCCGTTGTCCTCGACCTGCGCGTAACCGAAGACGATGAAGACGAAGTGCGCGAGCAGCGTCCACAGCAGGCTGAACCCGGTCCAGCGGTGCCAGACGGTGAGCCGGTCCATGCCGAGACGGCGGTCGAGCCACGGCAGCCTGGCGACCAGCAGCAGCTGGAACGCCATCGTCAGCGCCCCGTACAGCCCGGCGAGCCTGCCGATGCTGATGAGGACGTTGTCCGACGGCCCAGCGGCGAAGAAGAGCATGGTCACGGCGGCCACGTTGGCCCCGATGAAGGTGAAGAGCCCGGCGCGTGCGGCGATCCTGGGACGGATCGCCGGGCGCGGTCTCACGGCGGTCTGCGTCATGGTTGTCACACGTGGTTCCTTCCGATCCGGTTCAGTGCCGAGCCTCCTGTGCCAACCTGTGACCTTTCTTGGCGCAAGCTGTCGGCTTCCTGTCGTATGCGCTCCCGCCTCGCCCTCGCGCGCGCGGTCACGGAGGATGGACGTCGTGCACACCGAGAACCCCGTCCGCCTGCTCGTGGTGGACGACGAGCCGCATATCGCCGACTTGGTGGCCACCGTCGCCCGGTACGAGGGCTGGCAGGCCGTCACCGCCGGATCGGGGGAGGCCGCGCTCGCCAGGGCCGCCGAGTTCGGGCCCGACATCGTCGTGCTCGACCTGATGCTGCCCGGGATCGACGGGTTCACCGTGCTGGACAGGCTCCGCGAGTCCGGGACGGCGGTGCCCGTCGTCTTCCTCACCGCGAAGGACGCGACCGCCGACCGCGTCGCTGGTCTCACCCGCGGCGGTGACGACTACCTCGTCAAGCCGTTCTCCGTCGAGGAACTGATGGCGCGGCTGCGCGCCGTCCTTCGGCGCAGCAGCACTCAGGCCAAGCCCGCCGCGCTGCTGCGGGTCGGTGATCTGACCATGAACGAGGACACCCGCGAGGTCGCCCGCGACGGCCACGTCGCCGAGCTGACGCCGACCGAGTACGAACTGCTGCGTTACCTCATGCGGCGTTCGCCGTCGGTGCTGACCAAGGCGCAGATCCTCGACCACGTCTGGGAATACGACTTCGGCGGCCGGTCCAATGTGGTCGAACTCGTCATCTCGCACCTGCGCCGCAAACTCGACGCCGGCCACGAGCCGCTGATCCACACCGTGCGCGGCGTCGGCTACGTCGTCCGGCAGGCGGCGAGATGAAAATAGTGCGCCGGTGGTACGACGCCTGGCGCCGGTCGAGGCTCGGCACCCGGCTGGCGCTCGGGCTCGGCGTGCTGGCGCTGGTCGTGTTCGCCGTCGTCGGCACCGTGATGGTCGGCATCATGAAGGGCTACCTGAACGACCGGCTCGACGAGCAGCTCGCCAAGACCCAGATCAGCCAGGTGCCGTCGCTGCGCACCACGCACGGCGGGAAACCGCAGCAGGCCTACGGCTGGTTCTCGGCGGTCTTCTCGGTGCAGAACGGCGACGCGCTGCCGCAGTCGGGCGGCTCCCTGCCGCCGGACACGAAGGCGCTCGAAAAGGTCGCCGAAGACGCTACGCGGACCGAAGTTCTGCGCACCGTGTACATCGAGGACAAGGGCACCTACCGCGTCCGGGCGTGCCCGATCGAGCCGAGCCAGAACATCGTGCTGGTCAGCGCCGCGCCGCAGGCGGACCTGGACCGGACGGTGAGCCAGTTGGTGATGGTCGAGGTCGTCGCGTTCCTGCTGGCGCTGGCGGTGCTGGTGATCGCGGGACGGCTGGTGCTGCGGCGCGGGCTGCGGCCGCTGAGCGACATGGCCGGGACGGCGCACGACATCGCGTCGCACGACCTGACCACGAACGCCGATCTCCCGGTACGCGCGCGGGCCAACGGCGACGGCGCCGAGGTCGAGGAACTGCGGACGGCGTTCAACCTGATGCTGGCGCACCTCGATTCCTCACTGGTCGCGCGCCGGGAAGCGAATGAGCGGCTGCGCCGGTTCATCGCCGACGCCTCCCACGAACTGCGCACCCCGCTGACGTCGATCCGGGGCTACGCCGAGCTTTTCCGTTACGCGGCGGCGAACGAACCCGCCGAACGCGAGGCGCATCTGTCGAAGATCCGTGAAGAGACCCAACGGATGAGCGTGCTCGTCGACGACCTCCTGCTCCTCGCGCGCCTCGACGCACCGGAGACCGAAGCGCCGCTGCGACTGGTCGACGTCGACCTCGCCGAACTGATCACCGACGCGGGGGAGGCCTTCGCCGCCGGTCGCCCGGAGCATCCCCTGACCATCGGACCGCTACCGGAAGGTGTTGTCCTGCAAGCGGATCCGGTGCGCCTGCGGCAGGTGCTGGACAACCTGCTCGCCAACGCCGCGGTGCACACGCCGCCCGGTACGGCGGTCACGCTTTCGGCTTCGGTCTCGGGTTCGGATGTCCTCTTGCGGGTGAGTGACGCCGGACCGGGGATCCCGCCGGAGGCGCGTGAGCAGATCTTCGACCGGTTCTACCGGGTCGACACCGCCCGCACACGCGGCAACGGCGGGACCGGGCTCGGGCTTTCGGTGGTGCTGTCGCTGGTCTCCGCGCACGGCGGCACGATCGAGGTCGCGAGCGTGCCGGGGGTGACGACTTTCACCGTGCGGCTTCCGCTGCGACCCCCTTCGTAAGCCCTCGCGGCGTGCAATGAAGGACGCTTTCATTGCAAATTTTGCTATGAAAGCGTCCTTCATTGCACCTTTCGTCCTGGGTGGGGGCTGAAGGGGACTTTCCCCGCATGCCATGCGGGGAAGGCGCCCTTCGCGTGGCGAGGTCGCGGGAGTTCCGCCCCACACCTGGTCAGCGACGTAGCGAAGGCCTCCTTGCCTACTCTGAAGGTAGGGAAGGAGGCCTTCACGGCCCAGCATCCACGCGACCGCCCTACCCGACCCGCCCCTTCACGTGGTCCGGCACGACCCACTCCGAAACCAGGTCCACCGAAGGCTCCGGCTCCCCGAACACGGTCCGCACCGGCAGCACCCCCGCCCACGAGACATCGGCCGCGACCTCGTCCTCGGGATCGTCGGGCCCCTCGCCGCGCATCTTCACCGACGCCTCGGTGAGGTCCAGCTCCAGCACCGAAACCGACGCGAACTCCTTCGCGTTGACATCGCGCGCGTGCTCCCACGAGCCGGGCGCGAGGTGGTCGGTCAGCACGCGCAGGCCGTGCATCTTCTGGTCACGGTCGGTGACCATGGCCGCCTTGCCCAGGATCACCGCGCTGCGGTAGTTCATCGAGTGGTTGTTGATCGAGCGCGCGTAGACGATGCCGTCGAGCAGGGTCACCGTGACGCAGACCTCGACGCCGTCGGAGTCGCGAATACTCTTCGCACCGGTGGATCCGTGCAGGTAGAGCGTGTTTCCGTCGCGGCCGTAGCCGGTCGGGATGACGAGCGGGAAGCCGTCGCGCACGACGCCGAGATGGCAGATCAGGCCTTCGTCGAGCACCGCGTACAGCGCCGAGCGGTCGGTGCGCGCGCGGTTCTTCTTGCGGCCGAGAGTGGTCCGGTCGGTGGGAGAGAGCGGGGTGGACATGCGAGCAGTCTCACCCACGAGAGTGGCCTGTAATAATGGCCAATTCTCCTATACTTGAGAAGTCCACTTTCCCGGAAGCGCGGAGCACAGCATGTCCGACACCGCTCTGCCGGTCAGTCTCGACCGCGATTCGCTGGTCCCGCTCGCGGTCCAGCTGGCCGACGCGTTGCGCGCCGCCGCCGGTGACGGGCATCTGCGCGGCGGCGACAGGTTGCCCTCGACCAGGGCGCTCGCGAACCGGCTCGGCGTCAGCCGCACGGTGACGTCGGCGGCGTACGAGCAGCTCCACGCGGAGGGCTGGATCGCGGGCCGCCACGGCTCCGGCACCTACGTCACCACGACACCGCCCGCGGACAGGCCGTCGAAAGGACTCGCGCCGGGCGTGGCCGCCGCGCCGCCCACGCTGGTCGACCTCACCCCTGGCGTGCCGTGGGCCGACGGCATCGAGAAGTCGGCCTGGCGCCGGGCTTGGCGGGCCGCCGCCGATCCGCGTCCGACCTATCGCGAGGACAGGGCCGGGCTGCCCGCCTATCGGGACGCCGTTTCCGAGCATCTGCTGCGCCACCGCGGCCTCGCCGCCGGGACCGTGCTGGCCACCGGCGGGACGACGGCGGCGGTGATCGAACTCGCGGGCGCGGTGCTCTCGCGCGGCGACCGGGTCGCGATCGAGGAGCCGGGCTACCAGCGCGCGGTGCAGGCGTTCCGGCGGGCGGGGATGGCGGTCGTCGCGGTCGGAGTCGACGAGGAGGGCTTGCGCCCGGACGCCGTTCCCGCCGACGTGCGCGCCGTGTACTGCTCGCCCGCGCACCAGTACCCGCTCGGCAGCCGGATGAGCGCGTCCCGCCGGGTCGAACTGGTCGAACTCGCCCGCGCCGAGGGCATGCTGGTGATCGAGGACGACTACGACGGCGAGCTGCGGTTCGACGTCGCGCCGCTGCCGCTGCTGGCCGCGCTCGCTCCCGACGTCGTCGCGCATCTCGGGACCACGAGCAAGATCCTCACCCCGGCGCTGGGCGCGGGGTGGATGGTCGCGCCGCCCCAGATCGCGGCCGCGGTGCTGGAGTACCGCGAAGGGACCGGAACGCGTCCGTCGCCAGCCGGTCAGCGGGTGCTCGCGGAATTGGCGCGGCACGGCGATCTGGGACGGCACCTGCGGAAGCTCCGGCGAGAACTGTCGGAGCGGCGGTCGCTGGTTTCGGCCGCGCTGACGTCGGCGGGGATCCCGGTACTCGGCGACGACGCGGGCGCGCATCTGGTCGTCCCTTGTGGATCGGCTCCCGAGGAAGCGGCGCGGATGGCGGCGGCGGAACGCGCCGGGATCCGGCTCGACGGGCTGGCCCGGCACTTCGCCGGGACGCCGACGGTGTTCGGGAATCTCATCGGCTACGCGGGTTGCTCGCGAGAAGCGCTCCACTCCTCGCTCAAACCGTTGCTCGCCGTCCTCGGTGGTTGACCTCCACCTTGCTGGAGGTCATACCTTGCGATCATGAAGGTCATCAGAGTGTCCCGGTTCGGCGATCCCGGCGTTCTCGAACAGGTCGAACTGCCCACCCCCGAACCCGCCGAGGGTGAGCTGCGCATCGCGGTGGCGGCGGCCGGTGTCGGCTGGCTCGACGCCCTCATCCGGCGGGGCGAGGGGCCCACCGTTTTCGGGATCGAACCGCCGTACGTGCCGGGTAGCGCGGTGGCGGGCACCGTCGAGGCGGTGGGCGCGGGAGTCGACGAGACCTGGCTCGGCAAGCCGGTCGTCTCCAGCGCGTCCGGCGGCTACGGCGGGGGATACGCGGACACGGTCATCGCGCTGCCGGAAGGCGTCTTCCCGATCCCGGCGGGTCTCGATCCCCAGCAGGCGGTCGCGCTGCTCGACGACGGCAGCACCGCACTGGCGCTGCTGGAGAAGACCCCGGTCCAGGCCGGGGAGCGGATCCTGGTGGCGCCGGGCGTCGGCGGTCTCGGCAGTCTGCTGGTGCAACTCGCGCACGCGGCGGGCGCCACCGTCGTCGCGGCGGTCCGAGGTGAGGAAAAGGTGGCCATCGCGAGGAAACTCGGCGCCGAGCCCCTCGACTATTCGGTGGGCGAACGGCTCACCGGAGAGGGCACGTTCGACGTCGTGTTCGACGGTGTCGGCGGAACCCTCGGCGCGTCGGCCGTCGCGCTGCTCGCCGACGGCGGCCGGTTCTCCGGCTACGGCATGTCCAGCGGCGCGGAGACCGTGATCGGCGCCGAAGACCGGAACCGGCTGACCATTGTGGACATGGCGCAGCTCCCGGAGTTCTGGCCCGAGACGCCCCGGCGCGTGCGGGAGGTGCTGCGGCTGGCCGCCGGCGGGACGCTGACGCCGATCATCGGCCGGACGTATCCGCTGGCGGAGGCGTCCGCCGCGCACTCGGACATCGAGGCACGACGGTATGTCGGGAAGACTCTTCTCGTCCCGTGATCAGAAGCGCAGCGGCACCGCGGGGAGGTTGGCGGCGAGAACGTCCGAAATGGTCTGGAGCGGCCCCGTCCCCGCGGAGTTCGGCACGGTGAGCGCCGTGTAGACGGGCCGGTCCACCACGAACCACGTCGCGGTGCCCTCGCCCTCGACCTGCAACCACTGGACGCCGTTGATCGTCCGCAGCTGCGAGGTCCGGGTCAGCTCCGGCGGCTTGCCGAGCCCGCATCGCAGGACCACCGGGTCGCCGGTGCCCCAGCCGACCGTCGCCTCGGGGGCGGGGTCGGCCAGTTTCCGCCGGACCAGGGTGTTCCCGGACGACGTGAGCTCGTGCGGGAGCGCGCCGACGAGTTTCGCGCATTCTGGGGATCCCGACTGCGGCGCCGGGACCGGGACGAGCGGGAGGGGGCCGTCGGCGGCCGGGGCGATGGAGTCCGCGCCGCGGGTCAGCCCGAAGACGGCCACGCCCGCGACGAGCAGGACCGCCAGGCAGGCGGCCGCGATCAGCAGTGGTCTCGGGGGAGCGCCGGTGTCCGTGTCAGCCACCGGACCACTACACCATCTCTTACAGATTCACGACCGGGCAGGTCAGCGTACGAGTGATGCCCTCCACGTTCTGCACCTTGGCGACCACGAGCTGGCCGAGCTGATCGACGGTGTCGGCCGCGGCCTTGACGATGACGTCGTAAGGGCCGGTGACATCCTCCGAACTGGTGACACCGTCGATGGTGGAGATCTCCGCGGCGACCGCGGCGGCTTTGCCGACCTCGGTCTGGATGAGGATGTATGCGTGAACCACGGCGCGCCCCTTCGTAAAAGTCGGCTCAAGGTAGGAACGTTGTAGCAACGTATCGCCAGCCCCGGGAAAAACCTAGGGCTTCCGACTATCGGTGATCGACATTTGTCCGGACAAGGGAAAGTGGAGGTGACGGGTGTCACCGAATGACGGCACGGTCGCCGGGACCGGTGAATTCCGGCTGATCGAAGCGGTGACGTCCGGCCGGAAGCAGCCGGAGACGACACTGCTCGGACCAGGGGACGACGCGGCCGTCGTGGCCACCCCGGACGGCCGGACGGTGGTCTCCACCGACGTCCTCGTGCAGGGCGTTCACTTCCGCCTCGACTGGTCCAGCGCCGAACAGGTGGGGCGCAAGGCGGTCGCGGTGAACCTGACCGACATCGCCGCGATGGGTGCGCGTCCGACGTCCGTCCTCATGGGATTCGCCTGCCCGCCGGACACCGAGACGTCGCTCGTCACCGAACTCACGCAGGGCATGTGGGCCGAAGCCGACCGGGCAGGCGTCGGGATCGTCGGTGGCGACATGGTGCGCGCCGATCAGATCGTGATCAGTGTCACCGCCTTGGGTGACCTCGGCGGCCGTGAACCGGTGAAGCGCTCCGGCGCTCGCCCCGGCGACGTCGTCGCGGTCTGCGGGCGGCTCGGCTGGGCTGCAGCCGGGCTCGCCGTGCTGGGCCGGGGTTTCCGCTCACCGGTCAGCGTGGTCAACGCGCAGCGTTGTCCCGAACCGGACTACGAGGCGGGCGTCCGCGCGGCCGACGGCGGCGCGACGTCGATGATCGACGTGTCCGACGGGCTCCTGTCCGACCTCGGCCACATCGCTTCGGCTTCCGGCGTGGGGATCGACGTGCGGACGGCGGATCTCGACGTGTCGAGCAGGCTGACCGAAGTCGGCACCGCGCTCGGCGCCGACCCGCTGAAGTGGGTGCTCACCGGCGGCGAGGACCACGCGTTCGCGGCCACTTTCCCCGCCTTCGCCGACCTGCCGGAGGGCTGGTCCGAGATCGGCGTCGTGACCATGCCGGATTCGGGGGTGACGGTGGACGGGAAGCAGTACGGACACAACGGTGGCTGGGAGCACTGGCGCTAGGAGCGAGAGGCCCACCATGTCGAGGGTGCGGCGACGGTGAAACCGAGGGATTCGTAGAGCGGTCTGCCGAGGCGGGACCCGGTGAGGGTGAACGGCAGATCCCCCAGCGGGGCGAGGGAAGCGAGCATCACCGCCCGTCCGACGCCGCGAGAGCGGAAGGCTTCCGGTGTGCCGACCCAGTAGTGGCTGCCGAAGCCGTTCTCGACGGCCGTGACGCACGCCCCGGCGACTTCGCCGTCGAGTCGCGCGACGAACACGTCGATCCCTGGCTGTCCGAGCAGCGCCATGGGGAACATCTCACCCGCGCGGTAGGGCTCGAACCGGGTGAGTTCGAAGCCCGCGATCACCGCGCGTTCGGCCGCCCGCAGGTCCGTCTCCGTGTGTACCCGGATCACCTCCATCGCGGGTTCGGCGACGGGGGCGGGCGGGCGCAGCATGACGGGCATTTGCCAGCTGCGCATATCCCCGAGATGGTGCAGATCGGTGACGCTGAAGGGATCCTCGGCGTCCACCGGTCCCGCCGCCCGTGCGGCCAGCTCGGTGATCTCCGCCAGCTCTTCGGTGGTGAGCTCGGGTTCCTGGATCAGGACACGCAGTCCCGCGCGCTCGTCACCGGCGACGGCGAGAAAGCCTCGACGGCGGATCACTTCGTGGCCGCGGGACCGGGCGGTCGCGGCCCAGAACGCGGCGGAGTTGCGGGCCTGGCGCAGTGGCGCCTCGGCTTCGATCGACATGACCGGAACCTAAGGTGAGGAACGGCTTCGGTGACAGTGCCGATCACGTCACATCCGCTTGGGCCAATTCTGCTTTCCCCGCTGCCTGGCCGCTCGCTAATCTCGCGCTCATGGACCTTCGTGTGCTGCCCTACGACCACCCCGACGCGGTGAAGCTGCTGGCCGAGGCCCAGCTCGAACTGGCCGCCCGGTACGGCGGCGAAGACGAGACGCCGATGGACGCGGCACAGTTCGCCGCGCCGAAAGGGGTGTTCCTGGCCGCGTACCTCGATGACGTCCCGGTCGCGTGTGGCGCTTGGCGATCGCATGAGGGCCCCGAGCCGTTGCTGCCCGGCGATGCCGAGATCAAGCGCATGTTCGTGATGGCCTCGGCGCGGGGGCGAGGGATCGCGCGGGCGATCCTCGCCGGCCTGGAGCGGACGGCCACCGAGGCCGGGCGGCTGCGCATGGTGCTCGAGACCGGCGACAAACAGCCGGAGGCCATCGCGCTGTACGGATCGGCGGGTTACCGGGAGATGCCGGGTTTCGGGTACTACAAGGACGAGCCGGAAAGCATCTGCTTCGGCAAGGCGCTGGTTTAGGAGACACATGCCGATCTACGCACTGGGCGACCTCGAACCCTCGATCCACCCGGACGCCTACGTCCATCCCGACGCGACGGTGATCGGCGACGTCCGCATCGCGGCGTACGCGTCGGTGTGGCCGCAGACGGTGTTGCGGGGCGACCACGGCTACATCGAGATCGGCGAGCGGTCCAACGTCCAGGACGGCTGCGTGGTGCACTGCACGCGTAAGGAGCCGACGGTGATCGGGAAGTCCTCAGCCGTCGGGCATTCCGTGCACATCGAGGGCGCGCGCATCGGCGAGGGCTGCCTGATCGCGTCGGGATCGGTGGTGCTGAACGGAACCGTCGTCGAGGACGGCGGGATGGTCGGCGCGGGCGCGGTTCTCTCCTACGGGTCCCATGTGGACAGTGGGCACATCGCGCTCGGCGTCCCGGCGAAGACGCGGCCGAACACGTCGTTCGGGCCGGACCTGATCAAACTCGTCGTCGACGGGTATGTCGAGCGGGCGGCCCGGTTCCGGGTCGAACTCCGGCGGCTGGACTAGCGAGATCGCCGTCTAATCACGCGAGTTCTCCGTCCAGTCACGCGAGATCGCCGTCCAATCACGCGTGTTCGCCATCCAGTCACGCGACCCTAGGCGTCGGGCTTCTCCGGTGGTTCCGGCTCGTCCGGCTGTCCCGATTCGACGTGATAGAAGGGCAGCCTGATCTTGAACGGGGCACCCTTGCCGTTGTGCAACTGCTGACGCTGGGTCAGCCAGCCCGCGAGGAAGACCAGCAGGAGGATGCCCGCCGTCACCAGCAGTGCGGGAACGGACATCCCGAGCAGACGGACGAAGAAGCTCTCGAACGGCACAGCCCAGCCCTCACCTGCCGACGAGTCCCGAGGCGTCCCCACCAGCCGGTCAGGGTTGGTGTGCGGGTGGTGCGTGGTGATGCCTGGGCGTTCCGGCCCCGGGTGACCCGGTCGCAGACAGGTCAGGCGGAACACCGCATGTCGCAAACCTGCTAGACCGGGCAGGCGTCCGACGGGAGTTCGCGACGTTCCTTGCCCGAACATCGTTCTCCGCTACGACCAGAATACGACAAGCCGCACACGCCGGTGACCGGCGTCTCAGCCCACCGGAAAAACAGGCCTCGACCGGCCTGAGTAAGCTCGCTCGCCGTGACCGCACGACCGCTGCAGGACATCGTCGAAGCAGGCTGGGCGCAAGCCCTCGAACCGGTGGCGCCGCAGGTCGCCGCGATGGGGGAGTTCCTCCGCGCGGAGATCGGCGCGGGCCGGACCTACCTCCCGGCCGGGGAACATGTGCTGCGGGCCTTCCAGCAGCCGTTCCACGACGTACGGGTGCTGATCGTCGGCCAGGACCCGTACCCGACGCCCGGGCACGCCGTCGGGCTGAGCTTCTCGGTGGCGCCGGACGTCCGGCCGATCCCGAAGAGCCTGATCAACATCTACAAGGAGTACTGCGAGGACCTCGGGCACCCGTTGCCGTCGAACGGCGACCTGACGCCGTGGGCCGACCAGGGTGTCCTGCTGCTCAACAGGGCGCTGACGGTCCAGCCCGGCAAGTCGAACTCGCACCAGGGCAAGGGCTGGGAAGACGTCACCGAGCAGGCCATCAAGGCCCTCGCGGCGCGGGACGAGCCGATGGTGGCGATCCTGTGGGGCCGCAACGCGCGGAACCTGAAGCCGATGCTGGGGAAGGTGCCGTGCATCGAGTCGGCCCACCCGAGCCCGCTTTCGGCGCATTCCGGGTTCTTCGGTTCGCGTCCCTTCAGCCGGGCGAACCAGCTGCTCGCCGACCAGGGTGCCGGCCCCGTGGACTGGAAGCTTCCCTGACCCTCCGCCGCAAGTAGTCCTCTGGTTGCGAAAGGTCTCTCGCGCGCTGCCACGTGACTGCCGGGACGGTCGTGGTAACTGTGACGGCTGAGGTAACCCCCAAGTACGTGAAGGACTCCTTCCTGTACCTAGGCGCAAGGGTCCCGGCAAAGTCGCAGGGCTGCTGGTCAGCGGTGCTCTTGGTAATCCGGGCTTGGCATCGCTGATGCCCGCAAGGGTCGAGCGGGGAGGATTCCGGACGTCCAACGTCCGGAATCCTCCCCGCTCAAGGGGGCTCCGCAACCGGTGTGCCCGCTGACGATGAAGGAATTGGGACACTCAACGTCCCAATTCCTTCACCGTCAGCCTCACACAGGCGACGAACAGCCGCCTGACCTGCAAGACCTCGACTTTGCCGGGACCCTGTACCTATGCGCAAGGAAGGGGACCTTCATGTCTTCATGGGAGCGAAGGGCGCTTCTCGCGCGCCACGAGACCCCAACCTCGCCGCAAGTAGTCCTCTGGTTGCGGTAGTTGCACGCGCAACTACCGCAACCAGAGGACGAAACGCGCGCATAAAAAATGGCGGGTGCTCCGAAGAGCACCCGCCATTCCCCAAAAACCTTGCTCAGCCGCGAACGACCTTGCCCGCCTTGATGCACGAGGTGCAGGCGTTCAGGCGCTTGCGCTGGGACAGACCGATCTTGGCGTGAACAGTCTGGATGTTCGGGTTCCACCGGCGGTTGGTACGCCGGTGGGAGTGCGAGACCGACTTGCCAAAGCCCGGTCCCTTGCCACAGACGTCGCACACGGCAGCCACGTCGAACTCCTCTGGATCTGGGACAAAGAATGATGCGCCCAGCATGCTGGGCAACTCGACCATAGTAACCAGTGGCTCAGAGCCCTCCGGCACCGGGTCGATACCCTCGCTGGAACAGCTAGGAGGTTACGGCGTGCGGGTGCTGGACGTGGCGGCGGTGTCGGCTTGGTCGGCGGCCTGTGTGCGCAGCCTGTCGGTGCTGCGGCCGGTGATCGACGGCATCAATGTCTACCCGGTCGCCGACTCCGACACCGGCTCCAACCTGCTGTTCACCATGACCGCGGCCCGCGACGCGCTCGCGGAGGCCGAGCCCGTGACCACCGCCGAGGCGCTGTCGGCCTTCGCCAAGGGCGCGGTCGCCGCGGCCAAGGGCAACTCCGGCGTGATCATGTCGCAGGTCGTGCGCGGGATCGCCGAGTCGGCGGCGGCAAGGGAGCTCGACGGACCCGGGCTCGCGGAGGCGCTCGGGTGCGCGGACAGGGCCGCTACGGGCGCGGTGAGCCGTCCGGTCGCCGGGACCATCCTGACCGTCCTCCACACCGTCGCCGCGACCGTCCGCGACGCGACCGGGTCACTCGAAGAGGTGGCCGTGCTCGCCGCCCGGGTCGCCGCCGAGGCCCTGGAGGAGACCCCCAAGCAGCTGCCCGTCCTGGCCGTGGCCGGAGTGGTCGACGCGGGTGCCCGCGGCCTGGTCGCGGTCCTCGACGCCCTGTCCGGCGTGATCTCCGGCGGAGTCACCGAGCCGGAACACCCGCTCGAGGCGCATCACCACCACACGATCGAGGCACCGACGGCCTGGGAGGTGATGTACCTGCTCGACGGCGTCGAAGAGAAAAGCCTCCCCGCGCTGCGCAAGACCCTCAGCGGCCTCGGCGACAGCGTCACCGTGGCGGGTGACGGTGCGGGCAGCTTCGCCGTCCACGTGCACTGCGCGGACATCGGCGCGGCGCTGGAGGCCGGGATCGAGCTGGGCCGTCCCCGGAAAGTCCGGGTCGAGCCGCTGATCACGCCCACCCCGGTCGAGGTCGGCGGCGGTATCGACCGCTCGGTGGTCGCCGTGGTCCACGGCGGGCCGCTGGCCGAACTGCTGCGGGCCGAGGGCGTCGCGGTGCTGTCCGTGCCGCCGGGGGCCTCGCCGACGGTCGAAGAGATGCTGGGCCTGATCAACGAGGCCGCCGGGCACCACGTCACCGTCCTCCCCGGCGGCCAGCGGCTGACCGCGGCCGCCGACGCGGCGGCGAGCCACGCGATGGCAGCGGACCGCGACGTCGTCGTCATCCCGTGCGTGTCCCCCGTTCAGGTGCTCGCGGCGCTGGCCGTGCACGACAAGGACCGCCGTACCAACGACGACGTCGTCGCGATGGCGGAAGCGGCCGCCGCCACCAGGCGTGGCGAGCTGCGGATCGCGCAGGAGGAGTCGCTAACCTGGGTGGGCAGGGCGCAGGCAGGCGACGTCGTCGGCCTCGTGGACGGCGAGGTCGTGCTGATCGAGCCCGCGCCCGCCTCGGAGACGAACCTGGTCGCGGCCGCGGTCAGCGTGCTGAACCGGATGCTGGCCCTCGGCGGCGAGCTGGTCACCGTGCTGACCGGTGTCGACGTGCCGGTCCGGCTGCCCGGCGAAGTCGCCGATCAGCTCCGCCTGGAACATCCCGAGATCGAGTTGACGAGTTACGCCGGCGGCCAGCCCGACGCCGTGCTGCTGATGGGGGTGGAGTGACCGCATGACGAACCTGCGCGCGGACCTCAAGCTGGTCGTGGGCGCGGCGACGGCCAAGGCGCTCGCCAAGGGCCTCAAGATCGAGACGGTCAGCGACCTGCTGCGCCACTATCCCCGCCGCTACGCCGAACGCGGCCAGCTCACCGACATCGCCGGACTCGAACTCGGTGAGCACGCGACCGTGATGGCGCGTATCGAGCGGGTCAACAAGCGCCGCATGAAAGCCCGCAACGGCACACTGCTCGAAATGGTGATCACCGACGGCAAACGCCGTTTGCAGTGCACCTTCTTCAACCAGGCCTGGCGCGAAAAGGACCTGCTTCCCGGCAAGAACGGGCTCTTCGCGGGCAAGGTCACCGCCTTCCGCGACGTCCTGCAGCTGGCGAACCCCGAGTACGAGCTGTTCGAAGCCGACCGGGAAGCGGAGGCGATGGACGACTTCCTCGCCGAGATCATCCCGGTCTACCCGGCGGCGCAGGGGATCCCGACCTGGGTGATCGCCAAGGCCGTACGGCAGGTGCTGGACGTGCTGGAGGTCGACGAGGACCCGATGCCGATGGAGCTGCTGGCGCGGTACGGCCTGCCCGACCTGGAAAGCGCCCTGCGCGGCATCCACCGTCCGTCGAGCTGGCAGGCGCTGAACTCCGCGCGCGACAGGCTCAAATGGGACGAGGCCATGGCGGTGCAGCTGATTTTCGCGCAGCGACGGCATTCGCTGGTCTCCCGGCCCGCGAAAGCCTGTCCGCACACCGAGGGCGGCATCCTCGATGCCTTCGACAAGCGGCTCCCGTTCGCGCTGACGTCGGGCCAGCAGGAGATCGGCGAGGAGATCGCCAGGGATCTGTCCACCGAGCATCCGATGAACCGGCTGCTCCAGGGCGAGGTCGGTTCCGGCAAGACTGTGGTGGCGCTGCGCGCGATGTTGCAGGTCGTCGATTCCGGGCGGCAGGCGGCGATGCTGGCGCCGACCGAGGTTCTCGCCGCGCAGCACGCGAGGTCGTTGCGCGAGATGCTCGGCGACCTCGGACAGGCCGGTGAACTCGGTGGCGCGGAGAAGGCGACCCGGGTGACCCTGCTGACCGGTTCGATGGGCGCCAAGGAACGCAAGAAGGCGTTGCTGGAGACGGTCAGCGGCGAAGCCGGGATCGTCGTCGGCACCCACGCGCTGATCCAGGACACGGTGTCCTTCGCCGACCTCGGCCTGGCCGTGGTCGACGAACAGCACCGTTTCGGGGTGGAACAGCGGGACGCGCTGCGCTCCCGCGGCTCCGACGAGACCAGTCCGCACGTGCTCGTCATGACGGCGACGCCCATCCCGCGCACGGTCGCGATGACCGTCTACGGCGATCTGGAGATCTCCGCGCTGCGCGAGATGCCGGTCGGCCGGTCGCCGATCGCGACCTCGGTCGTGCCGGTCGCGGAGCGGCCCGCGTGGCTGGACAGGGCGTGGCAGCGGGTCCGCGAGGAATGCGGCAAGGGACACCAGGCCTACATCGTCTGCCCGCGCATCGGCGACGAACCGGCGTCGGACAAGGGCGACAAGCGGCCCGCGCTCGCGGTCCTCGACGTGGCCCCCGAGCTGGCCGAAGGACAGTTGAAGGGGCTGAAGATCGGCGTCCTGCACGGCCGGATGCCCAGTGACGACAAGGACGCCGTGATGCAGGCGTTCTCCAGGGGCGATCTGGACGTGCTCGTCGCCACCACCGTGATCGAGGTCGGCGTGAACGTGCCGAACGCGACCGCGATGGTGATCATGGACGCCGACCGGTTCGGCATCAGCCAGCTGCACCAGCTGCGCGGCCGGGTCGGCCGGGGCAGCGTGCCGGGGCTTTGCCTGCTGGTCACCGAAACCCTGGACGGGACGACGACCCGCGAGCGGCTGGCCGCCGTCGAGTCCACAACGGACGGTTTCGAACTGTCCAGAATGGACTTGGAACTGCGCCGAGAGGGCGACATCCTCGGTGCCGCGCAGTCGGGGAAGAAGTCGACCCTGAAACTGCTGTCGCTGCTGCGCGACGAGGACGTCATCGCCGAAGCGAGGGCCCGCGCGTTGGAAATCGTCGAGAAGGACCCGGCTCTGGGGAATTACTTGGGGCTGGCGCATATGATCGCCGACGTCGTCGACGAAGATCGCGTGGAGTATCTGGAAAAAAGCTGACATGAACATCTCTGCCCGATCGGACCTTGTCGCCGGGCGGGCCGAGGGGTTCCCTTGTTCTGCACAGCCTCGTTCTGTGCGGGCGAGGGAGGCCGGGGATGACGTCAGCGGTTCGTGTCCAGCTCGGTGAGGACGGGGCCGACGCCGAGCGCGTCGACCAGCTCACCGGGTACCTCCGAAGTGAACTGATCGATCGCGGGGTGGCCGACGTCAAGGCGCTTCCCGCCGGTCCGGCGCCGCCCGGCTCGCGCACGTTCGACGTCGCGACGGTGGGCGGACTGCTGGTCACGCTGGGACAGTCCGCCGACGGCCTGCGCTCGGTCGTCGCGGCCGTGCGGGAGTGGCTTTCGCGCGGCGGGCGGGTGAAGCGCACGGTACGGCTGGAGATCGACGGCGACGTGCTGGAGCTGTCCGAAGCGAGCGTCACCGATCAGGACAAGCTCGTCGATCTCTTCGTGAGCAGGCATTCGGCGTCATGACCGGCGAGCGCCGTGCCTTGATCATCGCGAACGGGGAGTACGACAACCCCGGGCTGAGCGCGTTGCGGTCCCCGGCGGCCGACGCCGAGGCGCTCGCCGAAGTCCTCGCCGACCGCAACATCAGCGAGTTTGACGTCCAGGTGGTCCGCGACGAGACCGCGCACGTGATCGCGAGCCGGGTCGAGGATCTGTTCGCCGACAGCGCGGCGGACGACGTCCTGCTCGTGCATTTCTCTTGCCATGGCTTGAAAAGCGAGTCGGGCGAGCTGTTCTTCGCCGCCCGCAACACCCGGCCGGAACGGCTGGCGTCGAGTGCCGTTCCCGCCGATTTCGTGCAGCGCTGCATGCGGATGAGCCGGTCGCGGAGCATCGTTCTCCTGCTGGATTGCTGCTACGGCGGCGCTTTCAGCCAGGGGGTCGCGGTGCGCGCCTCCGGTGAGGCCAACGTGCTCGACGCGTTCCCCGGCGGTGGTTTCGGCGGCCGTGGCCGTGCGGTGATCACCGCGTCGAACTCCATCGAGTACGCCTTCGAGGGTGATCATCTCGCCGACGACCACGTCCGGCCGTCGGTGTTCACTTCGGCGCTGGTCGACGGTCTCCGGACGGGCGACGCGGACCGCGACGAAGACGGCTGGATCGCGCTCAGCGAGCTTTACGACTACCTGTTCGACAGTGTCCGCGAGCGAAACCCGAACCAGACGCCCAGCCGCGACATCGAGATGCAGGGCGAGCTGTACCTGGCGCGGAGCAGGCGCCGCCGGATCAAACCGGCACCGGTCCCGGCCGATCTGCGCGCGGCGAGCGAGGATCCGAACATGTTCACCCGCCTCGGCGCGGTGACGGAACTCCAGCGGCGGCTGACGAGTGAGAACCTCTCCGTCGCCATCGGCGCCCACGAAGTCCTCACCACGATGGCGCAGACCGACATCCAGCATCTCGCTGAGGCCGCCGATCTGGCCCGCCGTGAGGCGCGAGTGCGCGCCGAGTCCGATGTGGTGCGTTTCGGCGAGGTCGTCCGAGGATCGCGTCCGGTGGCGAGGATCCGGCTGGAGGGGCCGCCGATCGCGCGGGCCTGCCGCTTCGCGTCGTCGCATACCTGGCTGCTGGTGACCGAAGTCGCCGACGGGGCCGAGATTTCCCTCGACCTGATGGAGATCGGGGCGTTCGACGGGCGGATCACCGTGACCGGGCCGACCGGGGAACTGGTGGTACGGGTCGAGGGGCAGATCGTCCAGGAACCGGAGACGCGTCCGGCACCCGAGCCCTCGCCGGAACCTGCGCCTGCGCCTTCGTCGGAACCCGAGCCGGTTCTCGTTCTTCCACCGGTGCCCGCACCCACGGTTTCGCGGGCCAAGGTCGATCCGTTCACCCGCGTGGCTGGCGGGTTCGCGATCGCGGCCGCGATTTACCTGGTGGTCATCGCGTCCACGCTCAGCAGCAGCGTGGAAGATTTCTTCGAGGACGGCGGCTGGACCGCGATCCCGCTCATCGCGCTCGCTCTCGGTGGGGTGGTCGCGATGTTCGCTCCGATGACGCGCCGGATGATCGGTCCAGGGTGGCTGTGCGGGCTGGCGCTGCTCATGACGATCCCGTTCGGTTCGGCTGTCTTCGTACTCGCCGACGGGTGCCTGCTCATCGCGGCCGTCTGCGCCTTGGTGGCGGTGCGGCGTGATCGGAGTTTCCGGCTCGGACTGGGTAAACCCCGTGACCGGTTCGCCGTGGTGGCCCTCGTTCTCGCTCTCGTTGCCATGACCGGGCTGGCGATCGAAGCGGGCGAATTGATCGACTACTCGTCGAGTCGCGCCGATGAGGCCGCGAGCTATCTCATGGTCTCGGTGATTCTCCTGATCGGGACGGTGCTCGGCGCGCTTCTGCGGCCGGCGGCGTTCGGGATCGCGTTCCTCGGCGGCGTGGCCGGGGGCGGCATCGTCATGGTGTGCGTGCTGTTCTACGGGATGCCGAGCAGTTCGTCCGTGACCGGCGTGGGCTGGGGGATCGCACTGGGGGCGGTACTCGCGCTCGCCGCCGTCACCGGTTTCGCGGCGTTCAGGAAGCAGGCAAAGGCCTGACGATGGCCACGATCCGCACCGCGACCGTCGACGACGCCTGGCCCATCGCCGAGGTGAACGTCCGGTCGTGGCAGTCGGCGTACCAGGGCCTGCTGCCCGAGATCTACCTGCGTGATCTGTCGGTCGAGGGCAGAGCCGCCCGGTGGCAGCGGATCCTCACCGATCCCGCCAACCAGGGCGACATTCTGGTCCTCCTCGAAGACGGCACGGTCCACGGCTTCACCGCCGTCGACCGGATCCGCGGCGAACTGCGCGCGATCTACCTCGCGCCCGAGCGCTGGGGCAGCGGTCTTGGCAGGCTGTTGCTCGACACCGCCGTCGCCGCGCTGCGGGATTCGGGACACCGCGAGGCGACGCTCTGGGTACTCGATTCCAACGTGCGCGCCCAGCGCTTCTATTCGGCCGCGGGATGGGTGCCGGACGGGGCGACGAAATCCGACACCATGCCCGGCGAGGACGTCCTGCTTTCCGAAGTGCGCTACCGGATCGACCTCGTCAGCGGGTGAACCAGGCGCGTTCCTCGGGCTTGTTGAGCGTGACGATGATGGCGACGGCGATGGCCATCCCGATCAGCTGAGTGACCGCCCCGCCGCTGACCAGGCTGATCACCCCCATGACCACGGACAGCCCTTCCACGGCGATGACCGTCGGCCGCACCCAGGGCGAACCACGGGAAATCCGCACCGCGCACGCGACCAGCACGACGGCGACCACGAAACCGAGCACCGCCAACGCCAGGGAAAGCCCGGCTTCCTCGTTGCCGTGGTCGAGTTCGTTGATCGCGAGAGACGTCACGAGCGCGCTGACGAGCAGGTTGAGGACCGCCTGTATCCAGAGGAAGACGCGGACGAACTTGAGCTGGCGAGGCATTTCCAGCGTCCGGTTCCGGACTTCTTCGGTCATGACGGGCTCCCTCTCTCGACACGAAGAGGCCAGTCTGGTCCTGGAAGTCGTTGGCGTTGACGGTAAAACTGTCCTCAACCACGCGGCGGTAGCGGCCTTTCGGTGTCAAATCACCCTTCAGTGGTAAATGTGCCGGTTCGCGGTAACGTAAAATTACGAACACATGTTCGACAGAAATGCGGTATTGTGGGGGTGTGTCCGAGACGATCCTTCCCGAGTTGCCGCAGGAGTTGTGGCGCGCTGGCAAGCTGGAGCTTGCCCATGGCGTGCAGCAGTTCTTGCAGGTGATGCGGGTTGCGTCCGCCGGGCTGGGGCAGTATTTGGCGGAGGTCGAGTCTCGTGGCGTGAAAGACTTGTACGGTTATGGGACGACGGTTTCGTGGTTCGCCGATATCGCCGGGTTGTCTGTTGGTGAGGCGCGGCCGTATGTGAATCGTGCGATTGATTTGAATCCGACGCGTGCTTTGGATGGCACGGAGATCCCGGCGTTCGCGCCCGCGACTGCTGCTGCGGCGGCGGAGGGTGCGATCGGCGAGGAACGGATCAAACAGATCCTGGAGATCTTGCGGCAGATCCCCGCCGAAGTGCCGGTGGAGAATCGGGAGCATGCGGAGAAGACACTCGCCGACTTGGCCCGGAAGGCGGGTCCTCGGCAGGTGTCGGAACTCGGAGAGCAACTGCTGGGATGGCTCGACCCGGACGGCAAGGAACCGAAGGACCCCGAACCTGCCCAGCCGCGCCGCGAACTGACCCTGCAACGCCGCAAAGACGGCTTCTGGAATCTGAAGGGCCTGCTCGATGACGAGTCCGGGGCTCGGACCGCGGCGGCATTGGAGGCTTATGCGAAGCCTCGCCCGGTCGATGAGTTCGGTCAGGCCGACCTACGCACCAAAGCCGAACGGCAGGGAGACGCCTGGGTCGACCTCGTGGACCTCGCGGTCGCCTGCCCCGATCAGCCCGGCACCAACGGCTACCGGACCCTCGTGCACGTCACCATCGGCCTCGACGAACTCAAAACCGGCCTCGGAACGGCCTGCCTCGACTTCGTCGGCACGATGACCGCCCGCGACGCACGGATGGCGGCCTGCGATTGTCTGATGCTGCCGGTGGTCCTCAACGCTGCCGGGGAGCCCTTAGATGTGGGGCGGCTGAGGCGGTTCGTCACCCCAGGCCAACGGAGAGCGTTGAACATCCGCGATCGGGGGTGCGCGTTCCCCGGCTGCCACCGACGGCCCAAGAACTGTCACGCCCACCATATTCATCATTGGGCAGATGGCGGACCGACCGATCTGCGGAATCTAGTGCTGGCCTGTTCTTTCCATCACCGGCTGATTCATCATGGTGATTGGGAAGTCCGCATAGCCCCTGACGGGTTGCCGGAGTTCATTCCGCCCCAATATCTGGATCCGTTGCGAAGATCCCGGCGCAACACCCTCCCTGCCTGACTCTGATCCGAGGAGCCCGCCAGCCACACCGGCGACGGGCCCCTCGGCATGCCCGGACCCCAGACGTGCCCACCAGCACCGAGTCTTGCCGGTCTCAGACCTTGATCAACGGAGAATGGGGGACGTTCAACGTTCTATTGCGGGGTAAGGCAAAGGTGATGCCGGATGGGGTGTGTGGAAATAGGGACGTTGAGCCTGGATCCACCGGTGTGGTTGGGGTGTGTCCGGGTACGCAAATGCCCTCTGGCTTGGGATGATTGTTCTTGCGACGGAACAAAAACCACCTAGCGAGAGGGCATCTGCTGGATGCGATCATCTCATACCCCCTCGGCAGTGTCGGTGAGGTTCGATGATGCGGGGCTCGTGTCGTGCGCAGGGCTGGTGCCGGTGCTGCGGCTGGTCGAGGACATCGGTCTCGGCCAGTTGATCGAAGGCCGGGTTGACCTGGGGATTCCGGTCGGCGCGAAGGCGTTGTCGGTGGTGGCGGGCATGGTCGCCGAGGCGGATTCGATCGAGGACCTGGATTGAGTGTCCCTATTTCCACACATCCCTTCTGAATCTGGTGGTCACCGGGACTGTCGTGCGGGACTGTGAGGGACCCGGCCTGGCAGCGGGGACGGCCACTGGCACCCCGCCAGAACCCGAAACGCCACTCGCGATCACCCTGGTCGACTCGCCGCCTCGACTCACGCAAGTAGTCGACTGCTCGCGGCCGATCACCTCCGCAAGTAGTCGACTAAATGCGCGCATCCCGCACAAAAGCGCCTTCCCGCGCCGCGACAGCCACCGCCCGGGCTGTCACTCGCGCGTCCGCCACCGTGACCCCCTCCCGCGACAAGAACAGCCGGTAGAACATCGGCCCGCACACCGCGCGCACCATCTCGTCGCCATCCGTGCCGGGAGGAACCTCGCCCCGCGCGACGGCCCGCTCCGTGATCGGCGCCATCCGCACATGCCGGTCCTGATAGAACTCGTGGAGTGCCTCGGCCGCCGGTGGCGACTGGAAGGCCGCCAGTACCGACGCCGTCGGCAGTTCCTTCAGTGCCGGTTCGGTGAAGTACCGCACCACCTCGGCGGCCACCTCGTACAGGTCGTCCTCGAGAGATCCGGTGTCGGGCGCCTTCCAGTCGTCCTCCGCACCCATTTGCAGCGCGGCGGCGACGAGGCCGTCCGCTGACGACCACCGCCGGTACACCGTCGTCTTGTGCACGCCGGACCGCTCGGCGACCGCGTCCACGGTCAGTTCGCTGAAGCCGCGTTCGGCCAGCAGGTCGAGGGTGGCGTGCAGGACGGCCAGGCGGGTGCGTTCGGTCCGCCCGCCGGGGCGCTGGGTACCGGAGGTTGCCAATTGCTACTCCTGTTGCGTTAGTCTGCTCAGTATGTCAGACCCAGCGAAGATCGCCGAACTCATCGGGGACGCCAAGATTGTCGCCATCGGTGAGAACAACCACCACATCCACCAGTTCGGTGACCTGCGCAATCGTTTGCTCCGCCACCTCGTCGAACACCACGGCTTCCGCGTGGTCGGTTTCGAGTCCGGTTTCGCCGAGGGGAAGCTCGTCGACGACTGGCTGAACGGCGCTCCCGGCGACGTCGCCGACGTCGGCCGCGACGGCTTCACCTTCTCGCTCGGAGAGTCGCCCGAGGCGCACGAAATGCTGACTTGGCTTCGCGAACGCGGCGACGTCCGGTACTTCGGCCTCGACGTGCCGAGTTCCGCGGGCTCGCCCGTTCGGTCGCTGGAAGCCGTCCGCGCCTATCTGTCCACTGTGGACGGGTCGGCGAAACGACTGGTGGACGAGGCGATCGAGGCGACCGCGGGGTACGCGTCGGTCAGCAGCGCGGAATCCCCGGCCAAGTACGCCGCCCTCGACACGGCCGCCAGGGACAGGGCCACCGCCGCGCTCACCAGGCTCAAGACACATCTCACCTCGTTGCGCCCGGTGTACGGCAACACGGCCGTCGCGGAGCACCACGCCAAAGGAGCGCTGCGTCTCGACACCTATCTCGCCGAGGTGGCCGCGATGATGTCCGGCGACGCTCCGGCCTTGCAGAGCGGTTCGCGCGACCTGTATCTGGCCGAAACCGTGCGGCTGATCAGGCGGCTGCACGGCGACGACACGAAGATCGTCGTGATGCTCCACAACGGACACTTGCAGCGTGTGCCGTTCTCGCCGTTCCCCGGGCTCACCTCGCCCTCGGCCGGAACACATCTCGCGGCCGAGTTCGGTGACGACTACTTCGCGCTGGCGCTCACCGCGGTCGAGGGCGAGACCACCGGCCTCAAGCCGGATCCCGCCGCGCGGCTCGGGTTCACCGTGTACCGCCAAGAACTCGACGCACCGGCGGACGGCAGCGTCGAAGCCGAGGGGCCCGGGCTGGTGAACCTCCGCACGCGACGCGGAACCGAGGGGCCCCAGACCATCCGTCACGCGCACATGTTCAACGCTGTCGACGTCGTCAACGCCTTCGACGCGCTGGTCTGCTTCCCGGAATCGACGGTCAGCGGACACCTCCGACAGGACCCAGCCGATCGAGTGGTTGAGGTTGCCGCCCGCGGGTTACAGGCGTAGGCCCAAGGCATGTTCATTCGACTGGTACGGATCATGGCCGCGCTGCCCCTCTTGGTGCTTCTGGCGCAACCAGCCTCCGCGACGGAAGTCCAGCAGAACCCGCCGAACTGGGGACTGGACCGGATCGACCAGCGAACGGGCCTCGATCAGCTCTATCACTACAAGACCGACGCCAAGGACGTCACGGTCTACGTGATCGACAGCGGCGTCGACGCGGCGCATCCGGATTTCGACGGCAGGGTGAAGCCGGGCAAGGACTTCCTCAACGGCGGCACGGACACCTCCGACACCAACGGCCACGGCACCTACCTGGCCGGGGTCGCCGCGTCGAGGACGTACGGCGTCGCGAAGGCCGCGCAGATCGTCCCGGTCCGGGTGATCGACGCGCAGGGCGGCGGGTCGACGGACAAGATCATCGCGGGTATCGACTGGGTGACGCAGAACGCACAGCAGCCCGCGGTCGCCGTCCTCGGTATCGGCGGTAAGGCCAACGACCAGCTCGACACCGCCGTCCGCGCGCTCGCGGCGGTCGTCCCGGTCGCCCTTCCGGCGGGCGGCGAGGCCACCGACGCGGGGCAGTTCTCACCCGGCAGGGTGACCGAAGCGCTCACCGTCGGCTCGACCGACGCCAGCGACCAGGTCGGTTCCACCTCGAACTACGGCGAGGTCGTCGACCTGTTCGCTCCCGGCGTCGACGTGCCGGGACCCAACGCCGGGGGCAGCGGCGACCGGGTGCTCAGCGGGACGTCGTCGGCCGCCGCCCACGTCGCCGGGGTGGCCGCGCTGTACCGCGCCCTGAACCCCGCGGTCTCCGCGGCGGACGTCGCGAAGGCGCTCGTGGACACCGCTTCGGTCGACGTGCTGACCGGGGTCCACGCGGGTACCGCGAACAGGTTGCTCCAGAGTCCGGGCGCGCAACTCAAGCGGGGATGACGTCCATCACCTGGGCAACAACTCCCGCCCTCCGGGACCGAACAGGTAACGTGCCTCACCTACCGATCCGAAGATGGGAAGGACCGGCATGTTCCGCAAGGTACTGGTCGCCAACCGGGGTGAGATCGCCATCCGCGCGTTCCGCGCCGGATTCGAGCTCGGCGCGGGCACGGTGGCTGTGTTCCCGCACGAAGACCGCAATTCGCTCCACCGGCTGAAGGCCGACGAGGCCTATGAGATCGGCGAACCCGGTCATCCGGTGCGGGCCTATCTGTCGGTCGAGGAGATCGTGGCGGCCGCCAAGAAGGCGGGCGCGGACGCCGTCTATCCCGGCTACGGCTTCCTCTCCGAGAACCCGGACCTCGCGCGCGCGTGCGAGGAAGAAGGCATCACCTTCGTCGGACCGAGCGCGGACATCCTGGAGCTGACCGGGAACAAGGCCCGCGCGGTCAAGGCCGCGCGCGAGGCCGGGGTGCCGGTGCTGGGCTCCTCCGAGCCGTCCTCCGACATCGACGCGCTGATCGCCGCGGCCGAAGAGATCGGCTTCCCGGTCTTCGTGAAGGCCGTCGCCGGTGGCGGGGGACGCGGGATGCGCCGCGTCCAGGACCCCGCGCAGCTGCGCGAGTCCATCGAGGCCGCCGCGCGCGAGGCCGAGTCGGCGTTCGGCGACCCGACGGTGTTCATCGAGAAGGCCGTCGTCGAGCCGCGTCACATCGAGGTCCAGATCCTCGCCGACGGCGAGGGCAACGTGATCCACCTCTACGAGCGCGACTGCTCGGTCCAGCGGCGGCACCAGAAGGTCATCGAGCTGGCCCCGGCGCCGAACCTGCCGTCCGGACTGCGGGATCGGATCTGCGCCGACGCGGTCAAGTTCGCCCGCCAGATCGGCTACCGCAACGCCGGCACCGTCGAGTTCCTGCTCGACAAGGACGGCAACCACGTCTTCATCGAGATGAACCCGCGGATCCAGGTCGAGCACACGGTGACCGAGGAGGTCACCGACGTCGACCTCGTCCAGTCGCAGCTGCGCATCGCCTCCGGCGAGACACTCGACGACCTCGGGCTCTCGCAGGACAAGGTGTACCTGCGCGGCGCCGCCCTGCAGTGCCGCATCACCACCGAGGATCCCGCGAACGGCTTCCGCCCGGACACCGGGATGATCAGCGCGTACCGCTCGCCCGGCGGTTCCGGCATCCGCCTCGACGGCGGGACCGCGTTCTCCGGCACCGAGATCAGCGCGCACTTCGACTCGCTGCTGGTGAAGCTCACCTGCCGCGGCCGCGACTTCAAGACCGCCGTCGGCCGCGCCCGCCGCGCCGTCGCCGAGTTCCGGATCCGCGGGGTGGCCACGAACATCCCGTTCCTGCAAGCCGTCCTCGACGACCCGGACTTCCGCGAAGGGCGTGTCACGACCTCGTTCATCGAGGAGCGCCCGCATCTGCTCACCGCGCGCCATTCGGCCGACCGCGGGACGAGGCTGTTGACCTACCTCGCCGACAAGACGGTCAACAAGCCGCACGGCGAGCGTCCGCGCACCCTCGACCCGCAGGTCAAACTGCCGAAGCTGCCCAAGGGCCTCGAACCGGCGCCCGGCTCGAAGCAGAAGCTCACCGAACTCGGCCCGGACGGTTTCGCCCGCTGGCTGCGGGAGTCGCCGACCATCGGCGTCACCGACACGACCTTCCGCGACGCGCACCAGTCGCTGCTCGCCACCCGCGTGCGGACGAAGGATCTGCTCGCCGTCGCGCCGGTCGTCGCGCGGACCACGCCGCAGCTGCTTTCGCTGGAGTGCTGGGGCGGCGCGACCTACGACGTCGCGTTGCGGTTCCTCGCCGAGGACCCGTGGGAGCGGTTGGCGAAGCTGCGGGAAGCGGTGCCGAACATCTGCTTGCAGATGCTGCTGCGCGGCCGGAACACGGTCGGCTACACGCCGTACCCCACCGAGGTGACCCACGCCTTCGTCGAGGAGGCGACGGCGACCGGGATCGACATCTTCCGGATCTTCGACGCGCTCAACGACGTCGAGCAGATGCGGCCGGCGATCGAAGCCGTCCGCGAGACCGGTTCCGCGGTCGCCGAGGTCGCGCTCTGCTACACCTCTGACCTCTCGGACCCGGCCGAGAAGCTGTACACCTTGGACTACTACCTCAAGCTGGCGGAGCAGATCGTCGGCGCGGGGGCGCACGTTCTGGCCATCAAGGACATGGCGGGCCTGCTGCGGGCGCCGGCGGCGGCGCGGCTGGTTTCCGCGCTGCGCAAGGAGTTCGACCTCCCGGTGCACATCCACACGCATGACACGGCCGGTGGCCAGCTGGCCACCTACCTGGCCGCGATCCAGGCCGGGGCCGACGCCGTCGACGGTGCCGTCGCGTCCATGGCGGGCACGACCTCGCAGCCGTCGCTGTCGGCGCTGGTCGCCGCCACCGACCACTCGGACCGGCCGACCGGGCTGGACTTGCAGGCCATCGGCGACCTGGAGCCGTACTGGGAGAGCGTGCGCAAGATCTACGCGCCGTTCGAGGCGGGGCTTTCGTCGCCGACCGGTCGGGTGTACCACCACGAGATCCCCGGCGGCCAGCTGTCGAACCTGCGCACGCAGGCGATCTCTCTCGGCCTCGGCGAGCGGTTCGAGGACATCGAGGCGATGTACGCGGCCGCGGACAAGATCCTCGGGCATCTGGTCAAGGTCACGCCTTCGTCCAAAGTGGTCGGTGACCTCGCGCTGCACCTCGTCGGCGCGGGCGTTTCGCCGTCGGATTTCGAGGCGGAGCCGAACAAGTTCGACATCCCCGACTCGGTGATCGGCTTCCTGCGCGGCGAACTGGGCGACCCGCCCGGCGGCTGGCCGGAGCCGTTCCGTACCAAGGCCCTCGAAGGCCGCGCGAAGCCGAAGCCGGTGCAGGAACTGTCCGAAGAGGACCGCAAGGGGCTGGCCGAGAACCGGCGCGCGACCCTGAACCGGCTGCTGTTCCCCGGGCCCACGAAGGACTTCGAGGCGCACCGCGAGCAGTACGGCGACACGTCGGTCCTGCCGTCGAAGGACTTCTTCTACGGGCTGCGCCCGGGCGAGGAGTACTCGGTCGACCTGGAAAAGGGTGTCCGGCTGCTGATCGAGCTGGAGGCCATCGGTGAGGCCGACGAGCGCGGCCTGCGCACGGTGATGTCCACCCTCAACGGCCAGCTGCGCCCGATCCAGGTCCGCGACACCTCGATCGCGTCCGACATCCCGGCGACGGAGAAGGCCGACAAGTCCGACCCGAAGCAGATCGCCGCGCCGTTCGCGGGCGTGGTCACGTTGCAGGTGTCCGAGGGCGACGAGGTCGAGGCGGGTGCGACGGTCGCGACCATCGAGGCGATGAAGATGGAGGCGTCGATCACCGCTTCCACCGGCGGCAAGGTGTCGCGGCGCGCGATCAACGCCGTCCAGCAGGTCGAAGGCGGAGACCTGCTGCTGGTCCTGGAGTGACGTGAGCCGAAGGGGACTTTCACCGCTCCATCCATGCCCCCGCCACCACCCTCAACAGAGGCGCTACGCGCCCAGCCCTGATTCAATGCGGGGAAAGTCCCCTTCAGCCACTAACGTGGTCGGGTGCTGATCAACGCCGTACCCCAGTTTCAGGGCGCGCTGACCGAGCGTGCGCCCGACTTGCCCGAAGGTTGCGTCGCGCTCGCCGAGCTGGCGGGGCACGTCCTGGGCGTGCCGGTGCACCACATTCGCCAGACCCGTGAGACCTCGCCGGTCGTCGACGGTGTCGCCAACCGTGCCGTCCTCGTCGGTGAAAACCGGGCGGCGCAGCTCGCCGCGCTGGAGGCGCCGGGCGGGCCGGTGCTCACCATCGGCGGCGACTGCGGTGTCGAACTCGTCCCGATCGGGGTCGCGCGCTATCGCTTCGGCCCCGGTCTCGGCGTCGCGTGGTTCGACGCGCACGCGGATCTCAACACCGCGGAGACGTCGCCGTCGGGCGCCTTCCACGGCATGGTGCTGCGGTCGCTGCTCGGCGAGGGCGACCCGGATTTCGCCGCGAACCCGCCGGTCGAACCGGGCCGGGTCGTCCTCGCCGGGACGCGGGTCTTCGACGAGGCCGAGCAGGCCGCGGTCGATCGCGGGCTGGTGGTCGAATCCGCCGATGTCGCCGCCGGGCTGGCCGGCGCGGACAAGGTGTACGTCCATCTCGACCTCGACGTGCTCGATCCGGGGGAGTTCGACGGCCTGAACTACCCGGAGCCCGGTGGCTTGACGATCGAGCGTCTGGTGGCGATGCTTCGCGGGCTGAGCGGCTTCGAGGTCGTCGGTGCCGGGATCACCGAATGCGCGGGCATCGAGGTGCGCGTGCTGGAGCCCGTGCTCGAAGCACTCGGGGAATTGCTCACCGGCAGGCCGTGACGCTCCGTATTCATCGGCCGTTCGTACGTATCGCGCGAGGCGTTTGCCGGGCACTTGTCATCAAAATTCAGGGATGACCGGTGATTTTGTCACGATGGTGACAAGAAATCGGTTTCTTCTGCGGAAGGTGACACATTCACGAGCGAGTTCGCGATGTGTTCGTTGTCACCTCACGACGATTGTGCGGTGCGCGGACGCTGGGCGGAGCAAAGGAGCTGCGATGTCGTTGGAGCGCGGAATCGAACACACTCCGTCTCCGGCCGCGCTGCCGCGCAAACTCGCCGACATCCTGAGACCGGAGTTGGGCAGTCTCGCCAACGAGATCGTCGACGAGATCCGGGCGACCATCCCCGCGTACGCGCGCCCGCTCGACGGGCCCTACGGCAAGTCGATCCGCGCGGGCGTCGAGTACGCGATCACGCTGTTCGTCGCCCAGATCGCGGACCCCACCGTCTCGAAGGAACAGTCTCACGAGGTCCACCATCGGCTCGGGCAGAACGAGATGCGCGAAGGCCGCAGCCTCGACACCTTGCAGTCCGCCTATCGCGTCGGCGCGCGCGTCTCGTGGCGGCGCATCATGCGTGTCGGCCGTCGCAGCGGCCTTTCGTCCGCGGTGATGTCGCAACTGGCCGACGCCATGCTCGCGTTCATGGACGAACTCGCGTCCGTCGCGCTGGACGGTTACCTCGAAGCCAAGGCGCGCACGGCGGGTGCCTTGGACACCTGGCGCCGGAAACTGCTGCACCTGGTGCTGGAAACCCCGCCCGCGCCGGCGAAGGCGATCGCGGAACTCGCGCAGCTGACCGGCTGGACGGTGCCCGAGCGCGCGACCCCGGTCGTGCTGCATCCGGTCAACGACACCGTCAGACCCCGGCGGCACAACGTGGTCGATTCGGACGTCCTCGCCGAACTCGACTGCACTGAGCCGCGTCTTCTCATCCCCGGTGAGATCTCCGGCGCCCGCCTGACCACCTTGCAGGCCGCGCTGCCGGACTACCGGCTGTCGATCGGCCCGTGCCGTCCGCTGGACTCCGTCGCCGATTCGCTGCGCTGGGCACGCGAAGCCCTGCACCTGTCCGAACGCGGGATCATCCCGGCCCGCCGGGTGATCCGCGCCGAAGAACACCTCGCGACGCTGCTCGTGAACGCCGATGCCGCGCTGACCTCCCAGCTGCGCGACCGCCTGTTCGCCCCGCTCGCCGAGATGACCGGGAAACAACAGGAACGGCTGCTCGAAACCCTCCGTGCCTGGCTCGACAGCCAGGGCAACGTCGTCGACATCGCCGAGCGGCTCCAGGTGCACCCGCAGACCGTGCGGTACCGCATGCGGCAGCTACAGGCGACCTTCGGCAAGCACCTGCGTGACCCGGGGGCACGGTTCGAAATGGAACTCGCGCTGCGGGCGGGGGTCGCCCCTGCCTCGGCGCCCGCCGGTTACGCGCTGCCGGAGGTGCTCCCGGTGCCGCGCAAGAGTCCACAGTGGACGCCGAGCGGGTCTTGATCCTTCCGGCGCTGCCGAGTCCCGGATGCCATGAACGGCCCGTTACTTGCAAAATTTGCAAGTAACGGGCCGTTCATGGCACGCGGCGGGTGCGTGGGAGGGACGGTGTCGCCGCTGTCCCTCAGCGGCGGGCCACCGGCGGATCCACGTTGGGACACTTGCGTTCCAGGTCCCACGGCAGGCCGATCTGGTTGATCCCGACACATGCCTGGTTGCCCGGCCCCGACGCCATCCCGGTCAGCAGCGAGTCGAGGTCTTCCTTCACTCCGCAACCGGAGAACGCGGGCAAGGTGAAGTCCTTGTAGGCGGGGTCCTCCCACTGCGGATCGGTGCGCACGACGCCGCCGGTGAACATCCCGTACTTCTCGCCGCGAAGATTGATCTTGATCGGCTCGGCCGTGAGGCAGTTGCCGCCGACGTCGAGGCCGACCCCGTTGACGGTGACCTCGCTCAGCTTCCCGTAGACCTTGAGCGGAGTGAGGACCGTCGAGCTCCCCGACGGCTCCGGGATCGCCACACCGTCGACGTCGATGATGTGGTTGCCGGTGGCGTGGTCCTCGGGCAGCAGTTCCATGGTCGCGCTGATCGGGACGAAGCCGAAACCGAGGAACGTCAGACGGCTCGGCGGCATGATGAGCGAGCCGGTGACCTTTCCGGGCCCCTCGGTGTTCTCCAGGTCGACTTCCCAGACCGCGTTGATCATGATCGCGGGTTTCAGACGCGCGAACGCGCCGAGTTTCGTGATCGACGAAGTGCCCTGCAGTTCGAACGGCTGCAACGCGATGGGATACAGGCCGCTGGCGTGGACGTCGTCCGCGGCTCGCGTGCCGGCCTCGGGCTTCTTCTGCTCACCGGGCTTGCCGGACTGTGGCTTGGGTTTCCCGAGGGGCAGCAGCGCGACACTGCCGAGCAGGGTGTCCTGGTCCGGGGCCTGGGTGCAGGTGATCGGCTTGAGCGGTGTTTCGGCGGCGGTCAGCGCCAGGGACGGTACGCCGGTGCTCAGCCGCAGTTCGGACGGCACGTTCATCAGGATTTCGGGAACCTTGCCCGTCGCGACCAGCTTCAGTTCGCCGGTGGCGGGTATCTTCGTCGCCGGGATCGTCAGGGACACCGGTATCGGGGTCTTCTTGTCCCCGTTCGCGGCCGTGAGCTCGACGGTCGCTCCACCCGCGACTTCGGTGGCGGCCCCGAGTGCTCCTTCACCGATGGTGAAGGTCAGGGAGAAGTCCTTGACCCGCACCGGTTTTCCGGTTTGGACGACTTTCGGCAACGTGGCCTTGGTGTCCACTGTGACCGGTCGCTCCCCGACGGGATCCGGGAAGACGCAGGTGTTGGCCAGGGTCCGCTGCGCGGCGGCCTCGCCCTGCAACGGCGTCGTGGGCGGTGCCGTCGGATCGGTCGCCGCTGACGAGGCCAGCGCGCCGTTGACCCCCGCGAGCAGGATGACGCCCGCCAGAACGGGAAACCTCCCGAGTGCCCGGCGAACCTGCTGTGTCATAGGGGGTCCTTTCGTGTCATACGATGGAGCCCGTGCGGGGCGGGCGTCCCCGCCCCGCACGGATGGTTCATCAGGTGATCGGGATCGCCGGGCTGAACGCTCGGTTCTGCGCCGGGTTGGTGTTCTTCACGGTGCAGTTGAAGTTCCAAGCGGTCCAGGTGCCGTCCTTCTTGTGGAAGTCCAGCGGCGCGTTGATCGTGGTGCCGAGCGAGGCGGTCGACGAACCCGGCGTGCCCGCCGTGAACGTCGGGACGCCGGTGCCCGCGTCCTGGACGATGTTGAACGTCCGCGGCCCCGGCACGTACGGGTTGATCTGCGTCGGAACGTTCAGGTTCGTCACCGTCGCCGAAGCGGGAGTGGCGTTGGTGACCGTGACCGGCATGTTCGCCTTGCCGCGGACGCCGTCGTAGTTGGCGGCGTTGAGCAGCGCGTTGATGGTGGCGTTGATGGTGGCCGAGCCCCCGACGGACGCCGGGGTGAAGGTACCGCCGGACGCGACCGAGTCGGGTCCGCTGAAGTTGGCCTTCACGTCCAGCTGCTGCTGGCCGATGCCGGGGAAGTTGCACATGTACGCGACGCTGCCGGTGGCGTAGTTGGTCACGGCCGCGGCGGTGCCCGCGGTGAGCACGGCGACCGCGCCCATCACGATGCCGGTGGTGGCGACGCCTGCTGACAACTTGCCAAGTCTACGGGACATACCTGTCATCTCCTTTGATCCAGTTTACGTCTCGGGCGGCTTTCCCCATGCGCCTTTCGGCGGATTTTTCTGATCAAATATGCTCGACTTGAGCGGCTTTCTCGGTGGTGGGGTAAACCGAGGTTACCCGCGAGTTATGTACGTAACAAGGATTCATGTCGACATGTTTCAGAGTGGGCGAGGAGCCCGTTCTTTCTTGTCAGCCTGCGCTGAAAGCGATTATGAAGTTTGTCCGCCGATGACAAAGACGAGGCCGATCGGCGGAACCGGGCTAACATTTCGCGCATGGCTTCAGTCAATCGACTATCCACGACACGGCGCGTGACGACCACCGCGATAGCCGTAATGATCGCCACGGTTTCCCTTTCCGGTACCGCCGACGCCGCACCGACCGGCGAAGCGCGGCCGTGGGGGAGCAATGACTATGGGCAGGGGACCATTCCCGCCGCGGCGCTGGGGGCGAGCGCGGTTTCCGCTGGCGCGCTCACCCACCTGGCGCTCAAGGACGGCGGCGTCATCGCCTGGGGCAACGACAGTTACGGCCAGGCCACCGTTCCGGCCGCGGCCACGTCGGGCGTCTCCGCGATCGCGGCGGGCTGGGCGCACGAACTCGCACTCAAGAACGGCGGCGTCATCGCCTGGGGCAATGGCTTCTACGGCCAGAATGTGGTCCCGGCCGCCGCGACCTCGGGGGTCAGGGCGATCTCCACCAGCGCGTACTTCAACCTGGCGCTCAAAACGAACGGCAGCGTGCTGAGCTGGGGTTCGAGAACCGCTGTTCCCGCGACGGTTTCGTCCGGTGTCACGGCGATCTCGGCAGGCGGCGACCACGGGCTCGCGCTCAAGAACGGCGGCGTCGTGGCCTGGGGCAGCAACGGGAAAGGCCAGATCACCGTGCCCGCGGCGGCCGCGTCGGGGGTGTCCGCGGTCTCGGCCGGCTTCCGGCACAGCATCGCGCTGAAGAACGGTGGCGTCATCGCGTGGGGCGACAACGGCTACGGCCAGGCCACGGTTCCACCGGAAGCGCAGTCCGGCGTCGTCGCCATCGACGCCGGTTTCAACCACAACGTGGCGTTGAAGTCCGACGGGAGCGTCTTCGCCTGGGGCAGCAACGTGAAGTCGGAAAGCCGGGACACCAGCACCGAACCGCCGACGGACTTCTGGAAGTTCTCCGGCGTCTGCGTCCCGGTCTACGCCGTTTCCGCAGGTGACAGCACCGGGGTGGCTCTGGTGGACCCGGCCGCGCCGTACTTCTGCTGACCGTCCGTGAAGGCCTCCTTCCCTACCTTGAGGGTAGGCAAGGAGGCCTTCACGGACTTGGGCGTCAGGACAGGTTCGACTTCATGTTCAGGTTGATCGTGTTACCCGGACCGGAGATCAACGCACCCAGCGCGAGGTCGTTGATGAAGCAGTCCTTGAACTCGGGGATGGTGAACACACCCGACGACGGGATCGTCTCGGCGAACAGGTCCACGTTCTTCGACACCAGGGTCAGGTCGAGCGGGGTGACCGTCTTGCAGGCCTTCGGCGCCGTCGGGAGCGGGATGACCGGCCAGAACAGGCCGACCACGATGTTGTCGATCAGCATGTTCGCCTGAGAATGGGTGGTCAGATCGCCGTTGGCGAGTGTGCCGGTGACCGGGCCGGTCGGCTCGATCCGCACCCTGGCCTTGATCTTGAAGACGCCCGAGACCAGCGAGATGTTCGCGGTCGAGGGCGGCAGGGACAGGTCGCCTCTGATCCCGACGTTGTCACCGTCGATGACGAGGGCACCGTTGAGCTGACCGGGGCCGAGGTCGAGGGAGCCGCCGGTCTTCTTGACCACGGTCTTCCCGGTGACGGTGTAGGACACCGGGATCTCCACCGGGTCGTCCGCGAGGGCCGGGGTGGCGGCGAGGCTGCCCGCCACGGCGATCGCGGAGGTGAGGGCGACGACCGTGCCGAGACGGCGACGGGCGGTTTTCGGGCGCGTTCGACCGAACATGGGTTTCTCCTTGTTTTCTCTCCTGTTTTATAACGCGGACGAAAGGGGGAATGCCCGGTTTGTCACCGGGGGATGAGGTCGGTGATGACCCAGCTGTCGCCTTCGCGTTCGGCAGTGACCGAAAGCTGAGCGGCGGCCGTTGTCGAAGAATTGTTGTCGGCCCGGGTGGCCGCTTGATCGAGAAATACCAGCAGTCGCGCTTTACCGCCGTCGAGTTCTTGGACGGCGGATGAGGAGACGCGGGTGGTGAGGACGAGTTTCTGCGCCGGAGCCTTTTCCCTGACTTGGGCGAACAACAGGTTGTACGACTCCAGCGCCTTACCTCTCAGCGCCGAAGCGGCCGCCTTTTCGGTGACGTCGGTCCGGTCGTAGGAATAGGAGAAGACCTTGTTGAGCGCCACCGTCACCGCGGAGTTGACCTCGGCCGTCGCGCCGACGTCGGTGAGTGCGGTGTTGGCCGCCGACGGCGCCGCCGAGATCGACCTAGCCTCCAGTGTGAACCAGGCTCCCGCCGCCACCAGCACGGCGGCCGCGACCAGCAGGATCAGGGGCAACTTCGGCCGCCGGGACGGCTTCTCGGTGACTTCGTCGGCGACGACTTCGGGCTCGGTCTCGGGCTCGGTGACGGCGTCCGCGTCGGTATCGGCCGTGGCGGTCATCGCGCACCCACCGGGAGCTGGTCGAGCGCGCTGAGCTTCCAGCCTTCGCCGGTCCGGGTCAGCCCGGCGGCGAACCGGTTGCGTTTCGTCGTCGGCGCCGCGCCTTCCCTCGCCATCGTGATCTCCACCGAGGCCAGCATCTTGGCCGTTCCCGCGTGGTCGTCCAGTTCGCTGATCGCCGCGTCGAGCACCTTGCCCGTCGAGACCGTCGCGTTCTTGGTCAGCGTCTGTTTCGTCGCGTCGTCGGTCTTGCCGAGCTGATCGCGCAGCGGGCCGGTCGACGCGGCGAGCCAGTCGGCGATGCCCTGGTCGATCCGGTGGTGGTCGAGACTGGTCAGCCGGGCGACGAGTTCACGTCCGGTCTTCAGCGCTTCGTCACGCGAGGTCCCGTAGGCCACGGCCTCGGAGCTCGTCGCGGTGAACCAGGTGTACCCGGCCCATCCCGCGAACGCGCAGGCCGCGGCGAGCGCGGCGATCGCGATCTTCAGTTGCGCAGCCACAACATCTCCTCGAGGCTGGTGGACGTCGGCTGGCCGTCGGCGCCGAACCCGCCGGGGACGGCGGCGGGCGGGACGCCGCCCTTCGGCGCGTTCTGCGAACCGCGGACCGAACTCGGGTTGCCCTTTTCGAGCGTGCACGCGGCACCGGTGTTGAACGGCAGGGCCGAGAGGTCTCGGCTGTCACGGATCTTCGTGGCCTCGTAACCCTTGGTGCACGGCATCGGGTCGAAGAAGGTCAGGACCAGCTCGATCTTCCCGGACTCGTCGTCGACCGACGCGTCGACCGCCGACACCGCCTTCGGGGTGTTGATCAGCAGCTGCCGCAGGCCGTCGGTGCGTGCGGAGAACACCTGCGAGGTGGTGAGCAGGTTCGCCAGCAGGATCGGCAGCCCCGGTTCGTTGTCCCGCAGCAGCCCGGAGATCTGGGTCGCCGCGTCGGGCGCGGTCGCGATCAGGGTGCGGAGGTCACCGTCCGAACGGGACAGCTGTTCGGCGAACTGCTTGGCGTTGTGGCTGAACTGCCGCCACGCCTGTGACGAGTCGACCTGGGTCTTCAGCACGGTCGAGCCGTCGGTGAGCAGTTTCTCGGTCTGCGGCAGGTGGTTCGCGGCCTGCTTGGTGAAGTCGGTGGTGGAATCGAGCAGTACCTGGAGGTTCGCGCCGGAACCACGCAGGGCGTTGTCGAGTTCGTCGACAACGGTCCGCAGATCCTCGGTCGGCACGGACGCGGTCAGCGAGTCCAGGTCGGTCAGCAGATGCTGCACCGGCAGCGGAACGCTCGTCGCCTCCCGCGGGATGACCGAACCTTCGGCGAGGAACGGGCCGTCGCCGGTCCGCGGCTGCAAGTCGACGAACTGCTCGCCGACCGCGGACCGGTTCGCCACGACCGCCCGCGAGTTCGCGGGGATCGGCGGCGCGTCGTCGTCGATCAGCAGATCCGCTTCCATGCCACCGGCGGTGAGCCGCAGTTCGCCGACCCGGCCGACGGCGACGCCGCGGTAGGTCACCTCGCCGTTGGTGAACAGGCCGCCGCCGTCGGTCAGCGCGAGCTTCACGGTGTACCCGCTCGCCCCGAAAAGACGGTCGAGCCCCGCGTAGTTGGCCCCGACGAACGCCGTCGTGGCCAACGCGATGACGACGAACGCGATCACCTGGATCCGGATACGGGCGGTGAGCATCAGCTACCTCCGGCGGACGGCAGCGGCAAGGTCGGGAGATCCGGCGGGACGCCTTCGCCCGGCGGAGGGAGTTCGACGCCCGGTGCGGGGATCATCGAGGCGTAGACGTTCAGGTAGTCACCCTTGATCCCGTCCAGCACGGCGTCGGTGAAGGGGAACGTCGGCAGGATCTCCAGCGACTGCGGCAGGCTCTGGCCGGCGTCGGCCAGCCGCTTGAGGATCGGCGCGAGCGCGGTCAGATCGGCGACGAGGTCGTCCCGGCTCTTCTTGATCACGTCGACGCCGACGCCGGAGAGCTGGTCGAGCGCTTGCAGCATCGAGACCAGCTGGGTGCGCTGGTCGGAAAGGCTCTTGAGACCGGGGGTGAGGTCGGTGAGCGCGCCTTCGACCTGCTTCTTCCGGTTGGCCAGCGTCGTCGAGAGCTGGTTGAGCCCGTCGAGCGCCGAAGTGAGGTCGGAGCGGTGCGTGTCCAGGTTGGACACCAGTTGCTCCACAGTGGACAGGAATGAGCGGATCTCCTCTTCGTTGCCGTCCATCACCTTCGACAGTTCGCGGTTGATGGTTTGCAGCTGGCCGATGCCGCCGCCGTTGAGCAGCAGGGACAGCGCGCCGAAGATCTCCTCGAACTCGGGGTTGCGGTTCGTGCTCGCGACGGGGATGGTCGCGCCGTCGCCCAGCCTGCCTTCGGCCTTCGCCGCGCTCGGCGCGAGTTCGATGAACTTCTCGCCGAGCAGGCTGGATTGCCGCAGCCGTGCGATCGCGTTGGCGGGCAGGAGGACGTCGCCGTTGACCACCAAGACGGTTTCGGCCGTCCAGCCGTCTTCGCCGAGCTGGATCGTCTCGACGCGGCCGACCGGGACGTCGCCCACCTTGACCGCGGCCTGCGGCACCAGGTCGAGGACGTCGGCGAACTGCACGGTCACCCGGTACGGATGGTCGCCGATGTCCGCGCCGCCGGGAAGCGGCAGGTCGTAGACGCCCTTGAAGTCGCCGGAGCAGCCGGTGAGCGCGACGCAGCAGGCGGCGAGCACGGCGATGGCGCGTTTCCCGGTCATCAGCGCCCCCCGACGTAGGTGTCACCGGCGGGAGGCAGCGGGAGAGGGGCGTATTCGTGCAGGTTGCCGCGGCTCTGGAGTTTCCCGGTCTTCGGGTCGACGGCTTCGAGCACGTTCGTCACCGCCAGCGGGATCGTGTCGAGGGTTTCGGCCAGTGCGGCGCGTTTGTCGACCAGTGTCCCGGTGGTCGCCGCGAGCTTGTCCACATTGGACTTGATCAGTGCGCGGTTGTCGCGGATGAACTTCTGGATCTCGGCCAGCGCGCCGCCGAGACCGTTGAGGGCCCGGGCGAGTTCGTCCTTGTTCTGCGCGAGGGTGCCGGTGACCGAGGCGAGCTGCTTGTTGACCTCGCTGACGTTCCGGTCGTTGGTCGCCAGCATCGAGGTGAACCGCTGTAGTTCGTCGACGGTGGCGAACAGGCTCTCCGAGTTCCCGGACAGGGTCCTGGCGAGGTCGGCGAAATTGCGCACCGATTCGTTGAACGGCTTGCCGTTGCCTTGCAGGTTCTTCGCGCCGGTGCGCAGCAGTTCCGAGAGCGCGCCGTCGGCGTTCGCCCCCTTCGGGCCGAGTGCCTTGGCGAGGGTGTCGAGGCTGGAGTAGAGCTGGTCGAGTTCCACCGGCGTGCCGGTGCGTTCGACGGGGATCACCGCGCCGTCGTCCAGCCGGTTCCCGGAGCGGGTGAGCTTGGTGAACTGGACGTACCGGTCGGCCACCACACTCGGCGCCACGACCAGGACGTTGGTATCGACGGCGATCGGCGTCGCACCGTCGACGGTCAGCACGACCTTGACCTGTTCGCCTTCCGGGGCCACCGATTCGACCTGGCCGACCCGGACGCCGAGCACTCGCACGTCCGATCCACTGTAGACACCGACGGCACGCGAGAAGTACACGGTGACGCGGTCGAGCCCGCTGCCGGAGAAGATCCACCAGAGACCGCCGACGACGGCCAGCGCCAGCACGAGTGCCAGGGTGACGAATCTGCTGGTCATCGGCCACCTCCCGGCATCTTCGGGGTGCACGGGTCCCGGTTCTCCGGGACGAGACCGCACAGGTAGCTGTCCACCCAGCGGCCGTTGCCGAGCGAGTTGTTCACCACGCGGAAGTACGGCGCGGCGAGGTCGAGGCTCTTGGCGAGATTGTCGTTCTGCCGCTGAAGGATGTCGGTCACCTCTCCGAGCTGGCTGAGCGCGCCGCCGAGCTGGTCCTTGTTGTCCTTCACCAGGCCCGAAAGCTGGGTGGCGAGGTCTTGCGCGCCGGTGAGCAGGTCGTGGATCGCCTGCCGCCGGTTGTCCAGTTCGGTCAGCAGGAGGTTGCCGTCCGAGAGGAGTTTCGCGAAGTCGTCGTTCGAGTCCGCGAGTGTGCTGGTGAGGCCGTGGGCGTTCGACAGCAGGCTGGCGAGTTCGTTGTCCCTGGTGGACACGGTCTTCGACAGCGACGTCAGCCCTTCCAGTGCCTTCCGGATGTGCTCTGGCGAGTTCTTGAACGTGTCGCTGAGCGTGGTGAAGCTCTCCGCGAGCTGCTCGGTGTCGATCGCGCCCGCGGTGTCGGCCAGCCCGTTGAACGCCTCGGTGACGTCGTAGGGCGTCACGGTCCGGGTGCGCGGGATGACCTGCTTCGGGTTCTGCACCGTCTCGCCGGTCGGGCGCAGCGAGAGGAACTTCCGGCCCAGCAGGGTCTTGATCTTGATCTCGGCGGCGGTCTTGTCGCCGACCCACGCGTCCTTGACCCGGAAGCTGACCAGCACATGGTCTTCGGCCAGCGCGACGTCGCTCACCTCGCCGACCTTGATCCCGGCGATGCGGACTTCGTCGTCCTCCTGCAACCCGGCCGCTTCGGAGAACTCGGCCTGGTAGGTGGTTCCGGAGCCGATGATCGGGAGGTCCTGGTAGTTGAGCGTCGCGGCCAGCAGCCCGGCCGCGACGACGCTGCCGACGAGACCGATGACGATCGGGTTCCGTTCCTTGAAGGGTTTCACGACGTGCACCTCTCCGCCGTCGCCGGTACCCCGCGGGGAGGGGTGCTCTGGAGGACGGCCGAGCACAGGTAGAAGTTCATCCACGATCCGTAGGAGCTGATCCGCCCCAGTTCGTTCAGTTTCCGCGGGAGGACGGTGAGGGACTGCTCGACGTCCGCCTTGCCCTTCACGAGCTGTCCGGAGAGCAGGCCGAGACCTTCGATGCTGTCCTTGAGCGGCTTCCTGCCCTGTTCGAGCAGACCGGCCGTCGCGGTGGTGAGGTCCGCGATCCCCGAGATCGATTCCCCGATCTGGGTGCGGTCTCCGGCGAGGCCGGACACCAGTTCCCGCAACGTGGAGACCAAAGTGGACAGTGCGTCGCCCTTGCCGTTGATGGTCTTCAGCACCGTGTCCAGATTCGTGATCACGTCGCCGATCACCTTGTCGCGCCCGGCGAGGGTGGTGGTCAGCGAACCCGTGTGCGCCAGCAGGCTTTCCACCGTGCCGCCTTCGCCTTGCAGCACCTGGACGATCTCGCCGGAGAGCTGGTTGACGTCCTTGGGGGACAACGCCTGGAACAGCGGTTTGAAGCCGTTGAACAGTTCCGTGAGGTCGAGCGCGGGAGTCGTGCGCTCCAGCGGGATCTCCGCTCCGGGCTCGAGGAGTTCCGTGGTTCCCTTGCCGCGTTCGAGTGCGATGTAGCGCTGGCCGACCATGTTGCGGTACTTGATCACCGCGTTCACGTCGGCGGGCAGCCTGCGCTGGGAGTCGAGGGTGAACTTGATCCGGGCCAGGCTGTGGTCGGCGATCTCGAGTTCCTCGATCTGGCCGACCCGCACCCCGGAGATCCGGACGTCGTCGCCGACGTTCAGCGAAGTCGCGTCGAGGAATTTGGCGCTGTAGGTCTTGGTGTCGCCGAGGCCGGTGTTCGTGATGGACACCGCCAGCAGCACCGTGGCCAGCGTCGTGACGACGACGAAGATCAGCCCCTTGATCAGGGGGCTCACGAAGTTCCTCATCGGAGGGTCACCTCCGTGCCCCGGTAGAGCGGGCCGACGAGCACGCTGCCCCAGGCGGGGACCTGGTTGGCCGGGACACCCGCCGACGGCGCGACCAGGGTGGAGATCAGTTCCCTTTCCTGCGGTGAGTTCGCCAAGCCGAGGTCACCTTCCGTACCGGGCACCGAATCGCTGCCGACGGCCGCGATTCCCTGGCTCATCAGGCCGTTCGACGGATAGCAGCGCGGTTCACCGGTGGCGTTGTAGACCGGGTCGTCCTTGCCTGGCACGTACTTTCCGCGAGGCTGGGTGACGGTGATCTCCGCGTGCAGGCCGGGTTCGTCGGTGCCCTTGCCCAATACCTTGTCCATCTGCGGCTTCAGTTTGGCGAGCGCGTCGAGAGTGCAGGCGAAACTCGGGGAGTACTTCGCCCCGATTTCCAGCGGTGCCCGGCTGTCGGCGGCGAGCGCGATCATGTTGGCGCGGTTGTTGACGAGGAACGTGGTGACGTGCTGGGAAGACGACGTCACCTGCTGGTACACCGTCGCCAGTTCCGCGCGCTTCTCCTTGACGGTGTCGAGGGTGACCGCGGAGGCGCTCAACGCGTCGAGGAGATCCGGTGCGATGTCGCCGTACAGTTTGGAAACCGTGGCCAGGTCGCGGATGTTGTCGTTCAGCGCAGGGAGGTTCGGGTTGAACTTCTCGAGATAGTCCGCCGCGGTGGCCAGGGTGTCGCCGATCTGGTCGCCGCGGCCTTCCAACGCGGTGGCGACCGTGGTCAACGTGGTGGCGAGTTTCTGCGGCTGCACCGCCTTGAGCAGCGGCAACAGGTTGTCGAAGACCCGCTCGAGTTCGATCGCGTTGGCCGAGCGGTCCTGCGTGATCACATCGCCCGAGCTCAAGGGTGCGGCCGCCACTCCGTCCGGAATGGACAGTTGCACGTACCGTTCGCCGAACAGGGTCTTCGGCACGAGCAGCGCGGACACGTTCTTCGGCAGCTGCGAGACCTTGCCGGGCTCCATGGCGAGGTCGATCTCCGCGCCCGCCGTCGTCGCGCGGACGTCGCGGATCTCGCCGACCACCACGCCACGCGCCTTGACCTGCCCGCCGACGCGCAACTGATTGCCCACCCGGTCCGCCTGAAGCGTCACCGGGACCGACTCGACGAAATCCTTCTGATAGATCTTGATCGACAGCAGCACGAGGGCGGACATCACCACCAGGAACAACACCCCGGCCGTCCTGACCCCGGCTTTGCGCAGCCCGCGCCGGCTCATCCGGCCACCTGCACCGTCGTGGTCGCGCCCCAGATCGCGAGGCTGAGGAAGAAGTCCAGCACGCTGACCGCCACGATCGCGGTCCGCACCCCACGGCCGACCGCCACGCCGACCCCCGCGGGGCCGCCGCTCGCGCGGAAGCCGTAGTAGCAATGGGCGAGCACGATCACGACACTGAACACCAGCACCTTGCCGAACGACCAGAGCACGTCGCCGGGTGGCAGGAACAGCAGGAAGTAGTGGTCGTAGGTGCCCGCGGACTGGCCGTAGAACCAGACGGTGATCTGCCGCGACGCGAGATACGAGGTCAGCAGGCCGATCGCGTACAACGGGATGACCGCGAGGAAGCCCGCGATGATCCGGGTCGTCACCAGGTACGGGACGCTGGGGATGCCCATCACTTCGAGCGCGTCGATCTCCTCGGAGATCCGCATCGCGCCCAGTTGCGCGGTGAACCCGCAGCCGACGGTCGCCGACAGGGCCAGGCCCGCGACGAGCGGCGCGATCTCACGCGTGTTGAAGTACGCCGAGACGAACCCGGCGAACGCCGACGTGCCGACCTGGTTGAGCGCCGAGTACCCCTGGAGCCCGACGACCGTGCCGGTGAACACGGTCATCCCGATCATCACGCCGATCGTGCCGCCGATGACCGCGAGCGCGCCGCTGCCGAAGCTCACTTCGGCCAGCAGGCGGGTGATCTCGCGGAGGTAGCGGTGCACCGCGCGCGGCACCCAGGCGAGCGCCTTGAGGAAGAAGAGGATCTGGTCGCCGAGCGTGTCCAGGAAACCGAACCGGCGGTCCACGGCCTCGCGGACCCGCGCCGCGCGGGTGGGTGTCGTCGTGGTCATCAGCTGCCCTTCGCCGGGACGAGCTGCAGGTAAAGCGTCGTCAGCACGAGGTTCAACAGGAACAGGAGCAGGAACGTGATCACCACGGATTGGTTCACCGCGTCACCGACGCCTTTCGGGCCACCTTTGGGATTGAGCCCGCGATAAGACGCGACGATCGCCGCGACGAAACCGAAGATGACCGCCTTGATCTCGCTGATCCAGAGGTCAGGCAGTTGTGCGAGAGCGGAGAAACTCGCCAGATATGCACCCGGTGTCCCGTTCTGCATGATGACGTTGAAAAAATAACCGCCGAGGACGCCGACCACGCTGACCATTCCATTGAGGAATGCCGACACCCCCATCGCGGCGAGCACCCTCGGCACGATCAGGCGCTGGATCGGGGAGACCCCGAGCACCTCCATCGCGTCGATCTCCTCGCGGATCGTGCGGGACCCGAGGTCCGCGCACATCGCCGACCCGCCGGCGCCCGCGATCAGCAGCGCCGTCACGATCGGGCTGGCCTGCTGGATGATCGCCAGCACACTGGCCGCGCCGGTGAAGGACTGCGCGCCGATCTGCGCGGTCAGCGAGCCGATGTGCAGCGCGATCACCGCGCCGAACGGGATCGCGACCAGCGCCGTCGGCAGGATCGACACACTCGCGATGAACCAGAACTGCTGGATCAGCTCGCGGGCCTGGAACGGCCGCCGGAAAGTCAGGCGGACGACGTCGAGGCCGAGTGAGTAGAGCCTGCCGGTCTCCCGGAGCGCACCCGCGCCGGGAAATGAGGGTGCGTTAGTCCGGACGCCCACGCCGACCCTCCAGTTTTCCGGGCACGGCGAATAAACCCCAGGTTGAGCTATTCCTTTGCTCCGAATGGTGGAGCGGAATCGTTGAAATGGGTCAACGGGGTGTTACCGTGCTGTTTGCTACTGGTCGGTACGCTAATCACGTGCCTGCCTGGTGACAAGAACTTCGGTGTGATCAAGACGTCACGTCCTGGTAACCGGTGAATTCTTGTTCCTTTGTGACAAAGGCGGGTGGGGACCTTGTCGGTTCTTTCGTGTTCGGCGGGCTGGGTCGCTGGGGTGGGTGAGTCAGTACTCTTCTGGAGGATCGAGCGCCGCTTGAGTCCGTGGAGGCCGTGAAGGCCTCCTTCCCTACTTTGAGGGTAGGGAAGGAGGCCTTCACTACTTCGCGACCCGGCGTGGCAGCACGAGTGGGCGGGCTCCCCGGTGGGCGAGGCCATCCTGAGGCTCGGTCGCCGCCGCACCCCAAGCGCGTGAAGGCCCCCTTCCCTCGGCTCAGCCGAGGGAAGGGGGCCTTCACGCGGAACTCTCCAGGCGCAGGCAGGCAGGCAGGCCGCCGCAGGCAGGCGTCAGCGCGCCAGGTCGGACACCAGTTCGTACGAACGCACCCGGTCCGCCTGGTCGTGCACCATGGTCGTGATCATCAGCTCGTTCGCGTCCGTGTCGGTCAGCAGCGTCTCGAGTCCCTTGTGGACGGTCTCGGGCGACCCGATGATGCTGCTCGAAGCCCGGTCCTCGATGAACACGCGCTCGATGTCGGTGTACGGGTAGGCCGCGGCTTCCTCCGGTGTCGGCAGCGGGATCGGGCGGCCCTTGCGCAGGCTGAGGAACGCACACCCGCTCGGTGCGGCCAGGTACTGGGCCCGCTCGTCGGTTTCGGCGGCCACCACGGACACGCCGAGCATCACGTACGGCTCGTCGAGGACGTCCGAGGGTTTGAACGAGTCACGGTAGAGCGCGACGGCGGGAAGGGTGTTCTCGGCGCTGAAGTGGTGCGCGAACGAGAACGGCAGGCCCAGTTCGCCCGCCATCCGCGCGCTGAAGCCGCTCGATCCGAGCAGCCACACCGGCGGCTTGTTGCCCTCGGCGGTCACGGCGTTGACCGCGCGCTGGTCGGAGTGCTCGAAGTAGGCCAGCAGCTCCGCGAACTGCTGTGGGAAGTTCTCGGCGGTGAGCCCACCGGGGCCGCGCAGCGCCAGCGCGGTCCGCTGGTCGGTGCCGGGGGCGCGGCCGATGCCGAGGTCGATCCGGCCGGGGTGGAACGCCTCCAGGGTGCCGAACTGTTCGGCCACCACCAGCGGCGCGTGGTTCGGCAGCATGACCCCGCCGGAGCCGACCCGGATGCGTTCGGTGGCCGCCGCGACCTGGCCGATCATGACGGCGGTCGCGGAACTCGCGATGCCGGGCATGTTGTGGTGCTCGGCGAGCCAGTACCGGTGATAGCCGAGTTCTTCGGTCCGGCGGGCGAGGTCGAGCGTGTTGCGCAGCGAATCGCCCACACCGCCCCCGGCCACGACGGGCGAGAGGTCGAGCACGGACAGCGGGATGTCAGGCAAAGAGGTCACGCACCGGTACAACGCGGCGGGTACCCGATCCCTTCCCGTGACTTCGGGCACCCTGTCGGGCGATCGAAATTAACCGACGTGATATGCCCGGTACTCGGCGGACTTCATCCCTTTTCACGGTACGGTTGCCCCCGAATGCGACCGTGGGAAAACCACTGAAAAGAAAGGATTGAGGGTGCCGCGTCCGGAGCGACCTTTGGACCCCGGGGACGATCCGTTGCTGGAGTTCGCCGCCGATCTCCGGCGCCTGCGGGAGAAAGCCGGAAACCCGACGTACCGCGAGCTGGGCAGGCGCGCCCACTACTCCGCGGGCACCCTGTCCGAAGCCGCCGGCGGGAAGAAGATGCCCAGCTTGGCGGTGGCCTTGGCCTACGTCCGGGCGTGCGACGGGCCCGAGGCGGAGTGGGAGGCCCGATGGCACGACGTGACCGAGCGGACGCGCGCCGGAGTCAGCGATTCACCGCTTGTCCCGTTGAATGGGGAATCGGCCCCTTATATCGGCTTGACCGCATTCGGACCGGATGACGCTGGCCGATTCTTCGGGCGCGAACGACTAGTCGGGAAACTCGTCACCAGGCTTTCGGGGCAGCGATTTCTCGCCGTTCTGGGAGCGTCCGGTTCCGGTAAGTCGTCTTTGCTCCGAGCGGGCCTGATGCCCGCCGTCGGCGAAGAGTCCGTCACCTTGCTGATGACCCCCGGTTCCCGGCCGTTGCAGGAGTGCGCCGTCCAGTTCGGCGCCGCGCTCGGGCTCGCGCCCGGCGGGCTGCTCGCCGAATTCACCGAGCACCCGCGCAACCTCGGCCTCGCCGCCCGTCAGCTGGTCACCGACCGCGAGGGCGACGTCATGCTGGTCGTCGACCAGTTCGAAGAGGTCTTCACGCTCTGCCAGGACGCCGGCGAGCGGGCGGCCTTCCTGTCCGCGCTGATCACCGCGACGACCGAGCCGGAAAGCCGGACCCGGGTCGTCCTCGGCATCCGCACCGACTTCTACACGCACTGCGCACGGCATCCGGAGCTGGTCGAGGCCATGCAGGACGCGCAGATCCTCGTCGGCCCGATGAGCACCGAGGAACTGCGGCAGGCCATCTCGCGGCCGGCGATCGACGCCGGGTACCGCGTCGAGAACGCGCTGGTCTCCCGGCTCGTCGCCGACGCGACCGGGCAGCCCGGTGTGCTGCCGCTGCTCTCGCACGCGCTGCTGGAGACCTGGCGACGCCGCCACGGCAACACCCTCACCCTCACCGGCTACGAGTCCACCGGCGGGATCGAACGGTCGGTCGCGCAGACCTCCGAGCACACCTTCACCGCGCTGAGCGAACGTCAGCAGCGGCTCGCGAACCAGATCTTCCTGCGGATGACCGCGCTCGGCGAAGGCACCGAGGACACCAAACGCCGCATCACCCGCGACGAGGTCGACGCCGACGATCCGGACGTCGCCGTCGTGCTGGACAGGCTGGCGTCGTCACGGCTGGTCACTCTCGACGACAACGGCATCGAGATCGCGCACGAGGCGCTGATCCGTGGCTGGCCGCGTCTGCGCGAGTGGCTCGCCGAGGACCGTGAGGGCCTGCGTGTGCACCGCCAGCTCACCGAGGCGACCGACGCGTGGGAATCGGTCGGCCACGACGACGGCTGGCTCCACCGCGGCGCGCGGCTGGCCATCGCCGTGGAGTGGGCGGGGCAGCACGACAGCGCGCTCTCCCAGCGTGAACGCCGGTTCCTCGACGCGAGCGTGGCCATCGAGAACCACGAGCAGGCCATCGCGCGGCGCCGCACCCGGCGGCTGCGCCAGCTGGTCGCGCTGCTGGCCGTGCTGCTGGTGCTGGCGACGGCCGCGATGGTGTACGCCGTCCGTGCCGAGCAGACCGCGACCAGCCAGCGCAACAGCGCGCTCGCGCAGAAGGTCGCCGGGCAGGCCATCGAGATGCGGGCGACGAACCCGGCGCTGGCCGCGCAGCTCGCGCTGGCGGCGTATCGCATCGATCCGGGGGCGGAGACCCGCAGCAGTGTGCTCGGGATGTTCGAGTCGCCGTATTCGACCCGTCTCTCCGGGCACGCGAACCGGGTCAACTCGACCGCCCTGCGCGGCGACGGCCAGCTGCTGGTGACCGGGAGCTGGGACCAGACGGCCAAGCTGTGGGACGTCAAGGACCCCCATCGGCCGACCGAACTGGCCACGCTGTCCGGGCACGCGGCCAACGTCAACTCGGTGGCGTTCAGCGCCGACGGCGGCGCGGTCGCGACGGCGGGCTGGGACGACACCGCACGCCTGTGGAACGTCGCCGATCCGGCGAGACCCGGGCCAGGTGTGCTGGTCGGGGCGCACCCGAGCCGGGTCAACGCGGTGGCGTTCAGCCCGAAGGCGGCGGTGCTCGCCACCGCGGACGGCCAGGGCACGGTGCGGCTGTTCGACGTCCGCGATCTCGCGAAGCCGGCGCTCGTGGCCACCCTCACCGGGCACACCGGCAACGTCAGCGGCCTGGCCTATGCCCCCGACGGGCGGACGCTCGTCTCGACCGGCGCCGACAAGACCGCGCGGCTGTGGGACGTCGCCGACCCGCTCAAGACCAAGCCGCTCGGCGTGGCGACCGGGCACACCGGCCTCGTCCACGCCGCGGCGTTCAGCCCGGACGGCCGCACGCTGGCCACCGCGAGCGCGGACCAGACCGCGCGCCTGTGGAACATCGCCGACCCGCTGGCGCCGTCGCCGCTGGGGACGATGGCCGCGCACAAGACCATCGTGCGGTCCGTGGCGTTCAGCCCCGACGGGACGATGCTGGTCTCGACCGGTTTCGACCGTAACGCGCGGCTGTGGGACGTCACCGATCCGAAGGCCCCACGCGAGAAACCCTTGCTCACCGGGCACACCGCGGCGGTGGTCTGGGCGGTGTTCTCCCGTGACGGCCGCACGCTGGTGACCGCGAGCGACGACCAGACGGTGCGGCTGTGGGATCTGCCGGGGCCCGCGATCAGCGGCCCGGCGAGGTCGGCGTGCCGGGCGGTGTTCAGCTCCGACGGGAAACTGCTGGCCACCGGCAGCCAGGACGGCGTGGTCCGGCTGGTCGACGTCGCCGATACCCGGAACCCGCGCGAGCTGAGCAAGGTCACGGGTTTCGGGAAGGGCGTCTGCGGTCTCGCGTTCAGCCCGGACGGCCGGGCACTCGCGGCGGGCTCGTGGGACCACACCATGCGGCTGATCGACGTCAGCGATCCACGCAAGCCGGTCGACACCGGCGTCTTCACCAGACCGGAGGAAGAGGTCGACCCGGTCGCGTTCAGCCCGGACGGCCGGACGCTCGCGACCGCGGGCAGCGGGCACACGGTGAAGCTGTGGGACGTGGCCGACCTGCGGCGTCCCGTCGAACTCGCGACCCTCACCGGGCACGGCGACGACGTCCATTCGATCGCGTTCGGCCCGGACGGCCGCACCCTGCTGACCGGCGGCTGGGACCACACCGCGAGGCTGTGGGACATCTCCCTGGCGAAGGCGCCGAAGCAGCTTTCGGTACTGGAGGGACACTCCGACACGGTGTTCTCGGTGGCCTACAGCCCGGACGGCAAGTTCGCCGCCACCGGCAGCGCCGACCGCACCGCGCGGCTGTGGGACGTGACGAACCCGGCGGCTCCTCGCGAGGCCGCGATCCTCACCGGGCACACCGACAACGTCATCTCGGTGACGTTCAGCGGGGACGGGAAGACCTTCGCGACCGGCAGCTACGACCGGTCCGTGCGACTATGGGATGTCGCCGATCCGGGAGTGGTCCGCGAAACGGCGACCCTGACCGACGATGTCGACCGCGTCAACGCGGTGGCGTTCGCTCCCGACGGGCACACTCTCGCGGGCTCCGTCGCGGACGGCAGCGTGCGGTTGTGGGAAACCAGCCCCGAACGGGCTGCCGAACGCATCTGCGCGACCGTCCATCCGCGGATCAGGGCGGTCGAGTGGGAACAACACCTGCCGGGGCTCGATTACCGGCCTCCGTGCCCCTGACCACGGCCGAATCGTTGTTCGGCGTTGTTGTTCGGCGGAAACGCCGTGACACCGAACAACGATTAGGCGCTAGAAATACCCCTGGACGTGCGATGCGTCCCGACGTCGTTCACTCACCGGGGGTCTGAAGGGCTCCTTCAGGACATACACCAGTGCCCTGAAGGAGCCCTTCAGCTTTTTCGCGCCCGTCCCGCCCCGCAATTCGGCACCAGGTTGCGGTAGTTCGCATTGCCAACTACCGCAACCTGGTGCCGAATTGCGGGGTCTAGCGGCGGGAGTCAGGCGGCCGGGATCCAGTCCGGGTTCGAGGCCAGGACGGTCAGCTGCTGGGTCGCTCGCGTGAGGGCGACGTACAGCACCCGGCGTCCGGTGGTGGACTCCGTGATGAGGTCGTTCGGCTCCACCAGGACGACGGCGTCGTACTCGAGGCCCTTGGAGTCGAGGCTGCCGACGACCTTGAGCCGCTCGTCCGACAGTTCCGCGAGCCAGCCTTCGACCTCGGCCACCCGGTCCATCGCGGTGATCACGCCGACGGTGCCTTCGACGGCCCCCATCAGTTCCTTCACCGCGGCCTGCGTCGCCGCCTCCAGCCCGGCGGCCTCGACCGGACGGACCTCCGGCGTGATGCCGGTCTGCCGCACCGCGCGCGGGAGCTCGTCGGCCTCGGCGTGCCCGGCGACGACCTTCGCGGCCAGGTCGAAGATCTCCGCCGAGTTCCGGTAGTTGGTGCGCAGGGTGAACCGGCGCCGCGTGGTCTTGAGCCCGAAGGCCTGGTCCCGCGCCATCGCGGCCTCGGCCGGATCCGGCCACGAGCTCTGCACCGGATCGCCGACCACAGTCCAGCTCGCGTACTTGCCGCGCCGCCCGACCATCCGCCACTGCATCGGCGAGAGGTCCTGTGATTCGTCGATGACGACGTGCGAGTACTCGTCGTAGTGCTCGGGCCGGGTCGGGGCGCCACCACGTTCCGGGTTGACCTCGATGGTCTGCCTGCCCTTGCGCCGCTTCGGCGGCGGGCCGATCAGGACGCGCAGCTCGTCGAGCAGCGCGATGTCCGCGATCGTCCAGCCACGCGAGCGGTCGGCGAAATCGGCGGCGAGCATGCTGATCTCGGTGCGGTTGAGCAGGCCCTTCGCCGCGACGGCGAGCCGCTTCTCGACGCCCAGCCAGCGCAGGATCTGCGCCGGGTACAGGATCGGCCACCAGACCACCAGGAACCGGTGGAACTCGATGCGCTCGCCGAGTTCGCTGACCAGCTCGGCCTTGTCGATCTGACGGCCGTCGTCCTTCGCGTGCTGCTCGGCTTTCGAGGCCAGCGCGTCGAGCAGCATCTCCGCGGCGCGGATCCGCGACCGGTTCGGCGGACCACCCGCGGTGTGCACCTTGCGGCGCACCTTGTCGAGTTCGCGCGCGTTCAGCCGCAGCACCTCGCCGCGGTAGACGATCTTCATGTCCTCGGGCGCGTCCGGCGGGAGGTCGCGTAGCGCGCGAAGCAGGATCTTGCGCATCCGTAGCGATCCCTTGATCGCCGCCAGCGGTGCCGCGTCCTGCCTGGTCGCTTCGAGGCCGTCGAGGACCTCGCCGAGCGCGCGCAGTTCGACGTTCGTCTCACCCATCGACGGCAGCACCCGCGAGATGTAGCTGGTGAACACCCCGGACGGGCCGATCACCAGCACGCCCGCGCCGCCGAGCTGGCGGCGGTGACGGTAGAGCAGGTACGCCGCGCGGTGCAGCGCGACAGCGGTCTTGCCGGTGCCGGGGCCGCCGGTGATCTCCGTGACCCCGCGCCACGGCGCGCGGATGACCTCGTCCTGCTCCTTCTGGATGGTCGCGACGATGTCCCGCATCTTCTCGCCACGCGACCGGCCGAGGGCGGCCATCAGCGCGCCTTCGCCGACGATCCGCATGTTCTCCGGGACCGCGTCGGCGATCAGGACGTCGTCGTCGACGTCGAGCACGTTCTGGCCGGAGCACCGGATCACCCGGCGCCGGACGACGTCCATCGGTTCCTCGGCGGTCGCCTGGTAGAACGCCGCCGCCGCGGGCGCGCGCCAGTCGGTGACGAGGTTGTCGAACTCGGCGTCGCGGATGCCGAGACGGCCGACGTAGATGTGGTCGTTGTCGAGATGGTCGAGCCTGCCGAACACCAGGCCCTCGTACTCCGCGTCGAGGGTCTGGAGGGTCTGGTTGGCGTGGAAGACCATCATGTCGCGTTCGAACAGCATTGACGCCTGCTCGAAGATCGCTTCACGCCCGGCGCCATGGCCGATCTCATAGCCCTTGGTACGCATGGCCTCAGCCTGGGCTCGCAGTTCGGCCAGCCTGGTGTAGACCGTGTCCACATGGGCTTGCTCGATGGCGATCTCGGCCCGTCTGACCCGAGGTTCGGACACGCAACGCTCCTAAACGCTTCTATCGCCTCACGAGGGCGAAGGACGACTCTACGCGAGGTGAGCGGCGGGTTCACCAAGTCCCGTCGAACGTCACGGCGGAAGCCGTTGAGGCACGATGCTCCAATGACCAGGATCGTGGCGGGGACCGCGGGCGGCAGGCGGCTGAAGGTCCCGCCGAAGGGCACGCGGCCGACGTCGGAACGCGTGCGTGAAGCGCTGTTCAACGCGTTGGAGGTCGCCGGCGAACTGCGGGGGACCCAGGTTCTCGACCTCTACGCCGGTTCGGGCGCGCTCGGACTGGAGGCGCTGTCGCGGGGCGCGGGCGGCGCGCTGTTCGTCGAACACGACCGGCGCGCGGTCGAAGTGCTCAAGGGGAACGTCGCCGCGCTGGGGCTCGGCGGCACGGTCCGGGCCGGGACCGTCGAGTCCGTCGTCGCCGCTCCGGCGCCGCAAACGTTCGACATCGTCCTCGCGGACCCTCCTTACGCTGTGGATTCCACCCGCCTGGGGGAAGTCATGGCCGCGCTCGCGGCGGGCCGATGGGTCGCGGACGGGGCGTTGCTGGTGATCGAACGGGCCGCGCGGGACGGCGAGCCGGACTGGCCGCCGGGCTTCGAGCCGATGCGGACGAAACGCTACGGCGACACCGCGCTCTACTGGGCGGAATTCCAAGTGTGAGACGGCGCACGGATGAACGCGCAGGGGCGCCTTCTCCTTGGTAGCGTCCGCGCCATGCGGCGTGCGGTCTGTCCCGGGTCCTACGATCCGGCCACCAATGGACATCTCGACATCATCGAGCGGGCGGCAAGGCTGTTCGACGAGGTCGTCGTCGCGGTGGGGGTGAACAAGAGCAAGAAGGGCCTGTTCACCACCGAGGAGCGGATCGACATGCTGCGCGAGATCACCGCGAAGCTGCCGAACGTGCGCGTCGACTCCTGGCAGGGCCTCCTGGTCGACTACTGCCGTGAGAACGACATTGTCGCGGTCGCGAAGGGGCTGCGCTCGGTCAGCGACTTCGACTACGAGCTCCAGATGGCGCAGATGAACCGCGAGCTGACCGGGCTCGAAACACTGCTGATGGCGAACAACCCGGAGTACGGGTTCGTGTCGAGTTCGCTGGTCAAAGAGGTGACCGCGCTCGGTGGTGACATCGAGCACCTGGTGCCGCCGGTAGTGTTCAAACGCCTCGGGGAGAAGTACTCCGAACGAGGTTGACCCGAACGGCCGAAGCCGTTGGTCGGTCAGCGGTAGGCGGCGATGAAGAGTTCATCTCGACGCCTTCTGGTGAATACACGATCGGGTTACGGTCCGAAAATGACCAACAAACGATCGCGGATCGCCGCCGCGCTGCTCGTTCTGCTTGTCAGCTTCTTCGGCGGGATCAGTGCCGCGCAGGCCACGGCCGCCCCCGTCTCGATCCAGCAGAACCCTTGCGGGGATCTCACCGGGTTCAAGCACGTGTCGCTTTCGTCGCTGCCCGCCGAGGCGACGACGACGTACAACCTCATCCAAAAGGGTGGCCCGTTCCCGTACCCGGACAAGGACGGCACGGTCTTCTCGAACCGGGAGAACATCCTCCCGAAGTGCGCTTCCGGTTATTACCACGAGCACACGGTCCCGACCCCGGGCTCGCCCGATCGCGGTGCGCGCCGCATCGTCACCGGTAACGCCGGGGAGCACTTCTACACCGGGGACCACTACAAGACCTTCTCCGTGATCGACGCCAACGGCACGCCCGCTCCGAAGTGCGGTGACACCTCGAAGCTGACGAAGGTCGGCTACTCGACGCTGTCCTCCGCGGCGAAGTCCGTGGTGGACAAGGCCCGCGGCGGCGCGACCGGCACGGTCTACGAGAACCGCGAAGGCGTGCTGCCGTCGTGCGCCGCCGGCTACTACCAGCTGTTCCCTGTCGGCACGAGTGACCGCGTGATCTCCGGCAAGGGCGGCGAGATCGTCTACACCCCGGACCGCTACGCGACGTTCAAGCTGGTGAATCTCAGCGCCTGATCCTCCCGTGCAACGCCACGTGCCTCCCCGTCCGTGAGATACACCGGAACACGGACGAGGAGGCACGATGCGGTCTGGGGACGATGCGAGCTTCAGGGAGTTCGCCAGGGACAAGGCGCTACCGCTCAGACGGACGGCGTACTTGCTCTGCGGCGACTGGCACCTCGCGGAAGACCTGGTCCAAGTCGCGCTCATCAAGCTCCACCGGGTCTGGCCGAAGGTCAGCCGGAAGGGGCCCGTCGACAACTACACGAGGCAGATCCTGATGCGCTGCTGGCTCGACGAGCGGCGGCGACCGTGGCGGCGCAAGGAGAACCGCGACGGCGTCGTCCCCGAAGAGCCCGCGGCCCCGGCCACCGCCGGGATTTCGGATTCGTTGCTTCGCGCCCTCGCCGAGGTTCCACCGAAACAGCGCGCCGCCGTCGTGCTGCGCTACTGCGCCGATCTCCCGGTCACGGGGGTCGCCGTCGCGCTGCGCTGTTCGGAAGGGACGGTCAGGAGTCAGGCCGCGCGAGGGCTCGACGCCCTCCGCGCGGCCCTGCAGAGACAGCACGACGAGGCTGTCTCCGGGAGGAGCGCGTGATGGACGAACTCGAAAACAGGCTGCGCGGGATCGAACTGGCCGAGCCGCCGCTCGGCTTCGACCCGGACGAGGTCGCCGGGACGGCGGCGAAGAAGGCCCGGAACCGGCGAGGGGTCGTCGCGACGGGGGTCGCGACACTGGCGGTGATCGCGGCGGCAGTGGTCTTCGTGGCGCCGGGAGATGGCCCTGAGCGGCTCGCGCCCGCCGCGTCGTCGCAGCAGGCCCCGCCCGTGCCGAAGGACGATCTCCAGCACCTGAAGGACGTGGTACCGAAGGTGATCGTCGGCGCGAAGAACATCGAAGTGGGGAACTTCGTGGGGTACGGGGACCTGAAGACCTCGGAAATCAGGTACACCGACGAGGAAGGGAGGCCGCGGGGCGTCAACCTCACGATCAGCGGTCCGGCGAGCACCAAGGACGGATATCCGCGCGAAGGCAGGTGCGACCCGGAGAAGGTGGCCGACGGGATCGGGCCGGACCGCAAGCCGATGCGGTGTGTGGAGCTCCCCCAGCCGGACGGGAACTTTGTGGTGATCTCCGAAACCACCCCGAAGTCGGCGGTCGGGACGGAAGGCGACATCATCGTCGGCCAAGGCTTCTCGGTCAGGAATCCCGTCACCCGCAACGCGATCGCCTTCCGGCCCGGTGGCGGCTCGGTCAACATCTTCGACCTCGGCACGCTGGACGACGCCGACCGCGTTCGCCCGTCCCTGACCGACCAGCAGCTGCTGGCGCTGATCCTGGATCCGGCGTTCGTCCCGAAGTGATCATGGCGCGCGGTACCGGGCGGGACACGCCCGGTACCGCGCGCTTTCACCCCTTCCGGCGGCGATGAGGGCAAACTGAGCTCAGGGAATGTGGGGATCGCTGTAGGTAGGGAGTGGGCCGTGTACCGGGTTTTCGAGGCGCTCGACGAGCTCGTCACCATCGTGGAGGAAGCCCGCGGCGTGCCGATGACCTCCAGTTGCGTCGTTCCGCGCGGGGACACCCTCGAGCTGCTCGACGACATCCGCGACGCCCTGCCGGGCGAGGTGGACGACGCACAGGACGTCCTCGACAAGCGCGACCAGCTGATCCAGACCGCGCGCACCGAGGCGGCGGAGACCGTCTCGACGGCCAACACCGAGGCGGACCGCACGGTCGCCGACGCGCAGGCCGAGGCCGAGCGCATCCTCGCCGACGCCCGTGCCCGCGCCGAGCAGATGATGAGCGACGCGCACGGCGAGGCCGAGCGGATGGTCGCCTCCGGCCAGGCCGAGTTCCAGAGCCTCACCGACCGCTCGCGGGCCGAGTCGGAGCGGATGATCCAGGCGGGCCGCGACGCCTACGAACGCGCCATCGAGGACGGCCGCGTCGAACAGGCCCGGCTCGTCTCGCAGACCGAGGTCGTCCAGGCCGCCCACGGCGAGGCGGCCCGCATCGTCGACGAGGCGCACGTCGAGGCCGACAAGCAGCGAAGTGACTGCGACGCCTACGTCGACGGCAAGCTGGCCGAGTTCTCCGAACTGCTGGCGACCACGCTGCGGACGGTCGATTCCGGGCGCAACCACCTGCGGTCTCCGATCAACCTGCCGGGCAACAGCCGGACGTCGCTTTACGACTACCAAGCCTGACTCGGTCGCGGGTTCGGTCCGTGAAGACCTCCTCGCGACTGCCCAGTGGCAGTGTCGCGAAAGCCACTTTCGGGACATCAGACGTCCCGAAAGTGGCTTTCGCGACACCCCGGATGGCGGCCGTACGCAACGCTCCGGCCGGATGAGTCGCGAGTGGTAAGGACGGCTAGGGCGGACCTGTATCACTCACGAGGACCCTTGCCGCCTACCAGCCGTAAACCACTGGCGGCACCTGCGTACCCTGGTATCCGATGTCTGAGAACAAGTCGCCGCAGGCCAGGCCTGCGCAACTGGACAACCGAAGCCCCTGGGTGCTCGACACCCGCGAGCTCGGCCGTCACGCCGGCCTGAGCAAGGCCGTCCAACGCGCCATTCCCGTCGAGTCCGCGCTCGGTGTGCCCGACGTCATCACCATCGACGTCGGCTCCAGCCTGGAACTCGACCTGATCCTCGAGTCCGTCGTCGAGGGCGTCCTCGTCAGCGGCACGGCGTCCGCCGTGGCGACGGGGCACTGTGCGCGGTGCCTCGACCCGATCACCGAGGACGTCGAGGTCGACCTGACCGAGCTCTTCGCCTACCCCGGCTCCGCGACCGAGGAGACCACCGACGAGGACGAGATCCCCCGTCTGGTGGACGACCGGATCGACCTCGAGCCGACGGTCCGTGACGCGGTGGTGCTCGCGCTGCCGCTGGCCCCGCTGTGCACCGAGGACTGCCAGGGTCTGTGCATCGAATGCGGCGTCAAGTGGGCCGATCTCGAGCCCGGACACGGGCATGAGAAGATAGATCCTCGGTGGGCCGCACTGGTGAGGCGTTTCGGTGACGAAACGGACGATGACCAGGCTGATGGCCCCGGAAAGCAAGCCTGACGAGCACCAGCTCGTTCCGGAGAAGCAAGTTCGCTCGCGACCGCGGGCAGACCGTCTGAAGGAGATCTACTCGTGGCCGTCCCGAAGCGGAAGATGTCGCGATCCAACACCCGCGCGCGCCGCAGCCAGTGGAAGGCGGCTCCGGTTCAGCTGGTGCCCTGCTCCAACCGCGCCTGCAAGCAGCCGAAGCTCCAGCACATCGCGTGCCCGGCCTGCGGCCAGCACAACGGTCGCCAGGTCGTCGAGCCCGCCTGATCGGCAGCTGACGACATGGGGGGTAAGTCGGCCGGTGGACCACCCGCTGACCCCGCACCACTGCTCGAAGCGCTCGGGATCACCATCGAACCCGAGTTGCTGACACTGTCGCTGACCCACCGTTCTTATGCCTATGAGAACGGTGGGTTGCCGCCGAATGAGCGTTTGGAGTTCCTCGGGGACGCGGTGCTGGGTCTGGTCGTCACCGACCACCTCTACAACACGCATCCCGACCTGGCCGAAGGTCAGCTCGCGAAGCTCCGTGCCAGCGTGGTCAACATGCACGCGCTGGCCCGGGTCGCGCGCGGCCTCGGCGAAGGCGGGCTCGGTACGCACCTGTTGCTGGGCAAGGGCGAAGAACTCACCGGCGGCCGGGACAAGGCGAGCATCCTCGCCGACGGGCTCGAAGCCGTCATCGGCGCCGCGTACCAGCAGCACGGCATCGACCTCGCGCGCAAGCTCGTGCATCACCTGTTCGACGGTCTGCTCGCCGAAGCGCCGCTGCGCGGTGCCGGTCTGGACTGGAAGACCAGTCTCCAGGAGCTAACCGCGTCGGCAGGGCTGGGCGTGCCCGAGTACAAGGTCGAGGACACCGGCCCTGATCACCGCAAGGAGTTCAGCGCCACCGTGCTCGTCGGAGGGCGTGAACTCGGCTACGGCTCGGGGACGACCAAGAAGGAAGCCGAGCAGAAGGCCGCCGAGACGGCCTGGCGACAGCTTTCGGCCGAACTCGACATCGAACAGCCGCCGAAAACGACCTGACCGAGGCCAGTGGGAGAATCGGTTTCATGCCCGAACTCCCCGAGGTCGAGGTGGTCCGTGCCGGGCTGGAGGCGCATGTCTCCGGCCGCACGATCTCCGAGGTCGAAGTTCTCCACGCCCGTGCGATCCGTCGCCACGAACTCGGCGCGGAGGACTTCGGCGGACGGCTCTCCGGTACCAAGATCACCGCCGCGCGCCGTCGCGGCAAGTATCTGTGGCTGGATCTGTCGGACGGTCAGGCCATGCTGGCCCACCTCGGCATGAGCGGCCAGATGCTCGTCCAGCCCAAAGAGACGCCTGACGAGAAGCACCTTCGCGTGCGGTTCCGTTTCGCCGACAACGGGCCCGAGCTGCGCTTCGTGGACCAGCGGACCTTCGGAGGTCTCGCGCTCGCGGAACTCACCGAGGTCGATGGGACGGCGCTGCCCAGCACCATCGCGCATATCGCCCGTGACCCGATGGACCCGCGCTTCGACCTCGACCAGGCCGTCCGCGCGCTGCGGTCGAGGCGGACCGAGATCAAACGCGCCCTGCTCGACCAGACCCTCGTCTCCGGCATCGGCAACATCTACGCCGACGAGGCCCTTTGGCGGTCCAAGCTCCACTGGGCCCGCCCGACCGACAAACTCACCGCGGCCAAGGGCCGGGCCGTGCTCACCGCCGCCACCGAGGTGATGGCCGCCGCGCTCGTCGCGGGCGGGACGTCGTTCGACGCGCTCTACGTCAACATCAACGGCCAGTCCGGGTACTTCGACCGGTCGCTCGACGCCTACGGCCAGGAAGGCCTGCCCTGCGGCCGATGCGGGACGGCCATCCGTCGTGATCCCTTCATGAACCGTTCGTCGTTCTCCTGCCCGCGATGCCAGCCACGCCCTCGCGTGAGGTGAAAACTGTCGTGTATGAATGCGGGCACCGCGTCAACTAGCATGAACGGGCACGACATGTAGGGAGTGGGATGGTGGCCGCGACCGAGCCCGGCAAGACGACGCTCGCCGAAAAGATCGACAAGCTGTTCCAGATCGTGCTGAGACCCGATCGTGAGCCGTACAGCCACGAGGAGGTCGCCAAGGCCTGCCGTGAGGCCACCGGCGAGAGTTTCTCGACGACCTACCTCTGGCAGCTGCGCACGGGGCGCCGCGACAACCCGACGAAACGCCATCTCGAGGCGCTCGCCCAGTTCTTCGGCGTCTCGCCGGCGTACTTCTTCGACGACGAGCAGAGCGCCAAGATCGCCGAGGAACTGGCGCTCCTCGGCGCCCTCCGCGACGCAGGCGTCCGCGATGTGGCACTGCGCGCTGTAACGCTTTCACCCGACGGGCTCGACACCATCAGCGACATGATCGACGCGATCGCCCGCAGGGAATCCGGACGGGGCGGCCCGAAGAGGGAGGCGTGAGGTGGACCGCGGCCGTAAGGAATTGTGGCGACGCTGCCGGAATCTCGCTGACGGCGTGTCCCTGCCCGAGCCTTTCGACGCCGAGGCCCTCACCGCCGAACTGGCGGCCGAACGCGGCCGCCCGATCGAGCTGATGCAGGTCAACGTCCCCGCCAGCGGCCCGTGCGGGCTCTTGATGAGCACCGAACGCGCGGACTACATCCTCTACCCGACCAACACGACCGCCCTGCACCGGCGGCATATCCTCCTGCACGAGGTCGGCCACCTGCTCTGCGGCCACGTCGGTTCGGACGCGGGCGCCGACGGCATCGCGCTCGACGCCGCCGCCAGCAAGACCCTCATGCCGAACCTGTCGCCCGAACTCGTCCGCCGTGTTCTCGGCCGCACGAGTTACAGCGCCATCGAGGAACAGGAGGCCGAACTGCTCGCCAGCCTCCTCGCGCAGCGTGTCGCCAGGACGTCGGTGCGCGGAGCGGCGCACACCGACGAGAGCGGGAGCGACCTCGCCGGTGGGATGGCCAGGGTCGACAACCTCTTCGGCAGCCGGAAGCGGCGCCTGCCATGACCGAGACCATCGCGTACTTCTGCTGCGTGGTGGCCTTCGCGGGCTTCGGTTACAAACTGATCCAGGCCCGCCATACCCAGCCGTTGCGGCGGATGTGGTTCCTCAGCGCGTTCGGGATGTGCATCGCGGGCGGCATCATGCTGCTCACCCCGGCCATGGAGAACGCCGTCGGCATCGAAGAGCCCATCGGCAGTCTCCTGAACCTCGCGGCCGACTTGCTCAAGATCGGCGCGATGGCCTTCGCGGTCGCGTTCTCGCATTCGCTGAAACTGGGGGAGGGCAAGCGGATCGGCTGGCACGTGGTGCTTTCCTGGACCGTGGTGGCCGCCGAGATCGCGCTCTTCCTGCTCTCCGACAGCTACCGCGTCGGCGAACACACCGCCGCCGGCCCTGGCAGGCTCGGCTGGTTCGTCGCGTACAACGTCGTCTTCCTCGCGTACGGTCTGATCAGCCTGTTGACCTTCTCGATCGTCTTTGCCCGCTTCGCGCGCCATGCCGATCCCGGTCCGCTTCGCACCGGGCTCTGGCTGCTCGTCGGCGGCGGGGTCGCCGCGCTGGGCTGGACCTTCTGGGACGTCGACGACATCTACATCCTCGCCACCACCGGGGAGGTCAACGCCGGTGAGGACACGCTCTCGTCGATCCTGGCGGCGCTGAGCGTCGGCCTCGCCGGGGCGGGCGCGACGCTCAGCGTGTGGGGCCCGGCGCTGGCGACCCCGTTCCGCCTGCTCGGCACCTACCGGACCTACCGCCGGATCGAGCCGTTGTGGACCGCGATGCGCGAAGCCGTCCCGGGAATCGCGCTGGACCCGGGCCCCGGTATGCCGGGTGGTGTCGAATTCGCCTTGTACCGCAGGGTCATCGAGATCCGGGACGGCCATCTCGCGCTGCGCCCGTACTTCGATCCGGGCATCCCGCCGGTCGCGGAAGCCGAGGCTCGCAAGGCGAAGATCCCCGAAGCCCGCGTTCCCGCGACGATCGAGGCCGCGGCACTGGCCGCCGCGCTCGTCGCCTCCGAGGCAGGCCGCCGGTACGCCCCCGACGACGTTCCGGCGACCTACCTCGACGAGCCCGACATCGCCGCCGAAGCGGCGTGGCTGGTCGAGGTCACGCACGCCTGGCGACGGTCCACTGTGGTCGGACGCATCCGGGACCGAGCGCGCGAAGCCGCTTAGGCCAGCGCGAGGACGGCCGCGGCCGCGGAGACCACGCCGAGCCAGATCGACGGGACGACTTCCTTGATCCCGTCGCCCGCCCGCAGGTGCGAGATCGCCGCCCCGATCAGCAGCGCCACCAGGCCGATCGCCGCGGCGGCGCCGAGCGGCCGCCAGAACAACCCGGCGACCAGTCCGGCGGCGCCCGCGACCTCCAGCGCGCCGATCCCCTGGATCTGCCGGACCGAGAAGCCGAGCCGCTCGGTCCGGGAGATCAGCGACGGCTGCCGCAGGATCTTCGCCACCCCCAGCGGGACGAAGATCGCGACCAGCAGTACCGACAGCACCACATGAGCCACCGTCATCACAGAACTCCTTGGTGTGGAAGGACTTTCAGACCGTGACGCGGCGCATCGTGGCGAACCCGCCAACGGCCGCGATGGCCACCAGTACCGCGAGCACCCCGGTCACCCCGCCCACGGTCAGCGTGCTGAAGAAGGTGCCGATCTTCGACCAGGAGGCGGTCCAGGTGAGCACCAGCACGATGCCCAGCAGCACCAGGACCTGCGCGGCGCCGAACAGGACGACACCCAGCACCGCGGCGCGCCGGTAGATCAGGCCGTACCACATGCCGTAGACGAACATCAGCGTCAGGAACACGAACGCCGTGAGCAGGGTCAGGTACCAGGGGCCGTCGAGCAGCCAGGGCACCCGGAAGTAGTTGAGACTCAGCCCCCAGCCGCCGGTCGCCCCCTCGATCGCTTGGAACACCACGATTCCCACCGAGTACAGCGCGGACAACCCGGCGACGAGCAGGATCGTGCCCAGGTAGTACGACCTCCTCGACACGCCGAGCGCGAGCCCGAACGGCAGCGACTTCGTCATGCTCAAGGCCCCGCAGACGAGCATGAACACGAAGAGGGTGAACAGGCCGCCGGAGTAGTTCTCGTGGTCTTCTTGCAAGGTCGCGAAAATGGTGAGGTTCACCAGGAACGCGAAGAACGTGACGCCGACCGGGAGGACGAGGTATTGGAGCCGGTCCACCAGGTGGTAGCGCGCGACGTTGACCATGGTGTTCATGCGGACGCCTCCTCTGCGGTCTGTCCGTTGGAGGTGTGCACCATCAATTGCTGGAGTGACAACGGTTCCAGCTTCAGATGCAGGGCTTGTGCCCGTGCCTTCGCCGCCGCGTCGAGTGCGTCGGCGACGGTGACCGAAGCCCGCGAACCGATCTTGCGGCGGTGCAGTACCCGGCGGCCGGCGACGAAGGACTCCACCGCCGTGGCAGGCCCGCTGACCGTCGCGGCGGTGCCGCGCAGTTCGTCGGCGGGCGCGTCGAGGACGACGCGGCCCTTGTCGATCATCACGACGTGCTCCAGCAGATCGGCCACTTCGTCGATCAGGTGCGTCGAGAGCAGGACCGTGCGTGGGTGACTCGAATAGTCGTCGAGCAACCGGTCGTAGAACAGTTGCCGCGCGACGGCGTCGAGACCCGCGTACGGCTCGTCGAGCAATGTGAGTTCCGCTCGTGCCGCCAGCCCGAGCGTGATCGACAACGCCGAGCGCATTCCGCGTGAGAGCTTCTTGATCGGGCGCTTCAGCGGCAGGTCGAAGTCGCGGAGCAGGGTGTCGGCCAGTTCGGCGTCCCAGTTCGGGTAGAACCAGGACGCCGCCGCGAGGGCGTGCCGCACCTTGAAGTCCGGGAACTGCTGGTCCTCGCGGACGAGCACCATCCGCCGGAGCACCCGCTCGTTCTCCATCGGGCTTTCGCCGAATACGCGGACCGAGCCCGCGCTGGCGAACTCTTGCGCGGTGACAATGCGCAGGAAGGTGCTCTTGCCCGCGCCGTTGCGGCCGAGCAGGCCGGTGATCTTGCCTTCTTCGATGTCGACCGAGACATCGCCGAGCGCGAGATGGTCGCCGTAGCGCCGGGTCAGGCCGGTGGTCGAAATGGTCGGCGTCATGCGGCGGGTCCTCCGTTCTGATGTCCGTTCCCGCGGATCAGCGAGATCAGGGTTTCGTCGTTGATGCCGAGGCGCCTCGCTTCGCTCAGCATCGGCTCGAGGTACTGCTCGGCGAACCGTTTCCGCCGGTCGGTGAGCAGCTTCTCCCGCGCTCCGTCGGCGACGAACATGCCGATGCCGCGCCGTTTCTCGAGCAGGCCGTCGTCGGCGAGCACGTTGATGCCCTTGGCCGCCGTCGCCGGATTGATCCGGTAGAAGGCGGCGAGTTCGTTGGTTGACGGCACGCGTTCCCCCTCGGCCAGGCTTCCCTCGGCGATGTCGTCGGCGATTTGTTCGGCGATCTGCACGAACAGCGGTGTTCCCTCGTCGAGCACGACACCTCCGTCCCCAGTCTTCGTGCACCTGCGTCAGGTGCGGTGGTTCATTACTGGACTAAGTAACCCATGAACCCTTCGTCGAACGCAAGTCGCCTACGCTGTGCGCACTACTGTGCAATGCGTGGTACCTTCCCTTGCGTAAGACTGGGAGGGACGCGACTGTGGAGATCAGTCAGCTACTTAAAGGCGTGCTGGACCTCGCCGTTCTCGCGGTACTTCGCGGAGAGGACGGCTACGGCTACGACGTGCTCCGAAGACTTCGCGTCGCGGGGTTGCAGGAAGTCGGCGACGCCTCGGTATACGGGACGCTCCGGCGGCTGTACAAGGCAGGCCTGCTGACGTCGTACGTGGTGCCGAGCGAAGAAGGCCCGCACCGGAAGTACTACAGCCTCAACGAACCGGGTCGCCAACGCCTCGAAGAGTCGGGGCAGACCTGGCGGACTTTCGCCACGACAATGAACAGCCTGTTGGGAGAGGCAGCATGAGCACGCAGAATCCGACCGCCGTGCGGGTGTATCTGGCGAGGGTCAGGAGCGCGCTCGCCGACCTGCCCGAGAGCGAAGTCGAGGAGATCCTCGAAGACGTCCGGCCCCATCTCGCCGAAATGGAGGCGGAATTGGGGGAGAACCCCAAGGTCGACGCCTTGATCGAGCGTTTGGGCAGCCCCGAAAGCTATGCCGCCGAACTGCGGGCGTCCGGTGGCTATCCGCCGCGTCCGGCCGACGCGGGCGACAAGACCACCGTCCTGAAGGTGAAAACCGGGATCGGCGGAGCGCGGTTCGCGTTCTGGGGCCTGGTGTTCTCCGTCGGCGGGTTCGCGTTGTTCGGCTTCGCGGCCGCGATGTTGATCCGGATGGGACCGTTGCTGGGCCTGCTTTTCATCGCGCCCGTCCTGGCGATCAGCGTCATCTACGTGGCCAGGCGGGGTGTCGCCCCGATCGCGGAACTGCCCGAGGTGGTCAAGCTCCGCGAGATCGCGACGTCGTTCCAGGCCAACCGGAACGGCAAGGGACTGGTCTACTTCCGCTCGCTCAAACCGGCGTGGTGGGTCTTGTGCGCGGCGGTGCTGGTCGTGTTCGGCCTGCTGCTCGTGCTTCGCGAGACCGGGGCCGTGCTCCTGCTGCCACTGATGCTGCTGGCGGCCGTAGCGGTGGCCTGGGCGGGCCCGAAGCTGAAGGGTGACCGGCGGCTGCTGTGGCTGGCCGTGCCGATCTCGGCGTTCGTCATCGGCAGCATGCTCGGCGGCGCGGGCGCGGCGGTCGATCTGATCGCGAAGCGGTCCTACGGCGGCAGTTCGTACAATGGCTACCCGCCGAGCTCCGGCGACACGTACGGCAATCCGCAGTTGATGTACGGAAACCAGAGCGTGGACAACATCTACGCGTTCGACGCCGAGGGTAAGCCGCTGACCGGGATCTACCTCTACGACGAGGAAGGCCGTCCGCTCAGCACGACCCGGTACGCCTGCGAGAAGGGCACGGGCGAGAAGCGGAAGATCGGCGACGACAACCGCTACCCGCGTCCGCAGATCGAGCGGGGCGTCCAGGATTACGACGGAAACCGCGACGGCTACAACGGAAATCGCTCCTACTGCCAGGAGAAGACCGAGGTCCCGTTCAGTGCGGCGATCCCGAAGGGCGCGCCTGTGCCGCCTTCTTCGTCCGCCTCGCCGCCGTCGTCCTCCGCGGCACCGCCGCCGTCAAGCTCCACCCAGCCGCCGCGCTAGGTGGTCCGGGTGGAGGCGGCTGTCGGGGGCGCCTCCACCCGATTACGCATTTAGTCCTCTGGATGCGGTAGTTCGCGTTCCCAACTACCGCATCCAGAGGACTAAATGCGGATGCGAGAGGCGTGCGGGGAGGAACGGCGTCCCGCGCCCCATGCCCCGCCGTCCGGCCCTCGTCACCGGGCCTTCGAGGCCGCCGTTCGTCCAGGGCGGCGGCGAAAGTGCGGTGGTACCGCGAGTCCCCTGCTCGCCCGCACTCCCAAGGGATCGCGCATATCCGTACAGGAGTTGTGATGATCTCGCGTGTTCTCGTCGCCGACCTGCCCCGGCACGTCGGCGCACGTGTGCGAATAGCCGGCTGGGTGCACCGACGGCGCCGTCCGCCAGGCGACGCTGTTCCCGCGCGACCTGCACCGCTTGACCCCGTAGAAATGCCGCGACTCGGCACCTCCAACCGGAAGTGCCGAGTCGCGTGGGATTCAGGCGTGTTGTGATCGGCTCAGTGGAGGAACGCGCTCCTGGCGGCCAGGTCGGCCAGCAGGGCGCGGCCCTTCTCGGCGTTGCGCGGCTGGGCCAGGACGTCGTAACGACGGGCGACCAGCTGGCTCTGCGAGATGAACCCGCGCTTGTTCTTCGATGCCGCGTACCCCAGCGCGCCGAACAGCAGGTTGAACCCGATACCGCCGACGAGACCGACGAGGATCGGCACCAGTCCGGCGCCCGGGTTCAGCAGGCTCAGCACGAGGCCGAGGAACATACCGAACATCGCGCCCGACAGCGCCGAGCTGGTCAGCACCTTGCGCCAGCCCATCCGCCCGGCGATCCGCTCGACCAGGATCGGTTCGACACCGACGATGGTGACGTCCGTGATCGGGAAGTCGGTTCCCGCGAGGTGGTCGACCGCACGCTGCGCTTCGGAGTACGACTCGTAGGAGCCGATCGGCCACCCGTTGGGCAGCGTCGGGAGCTGAGCCCGGCCCTGGGGCTCGGTGAACGTGGTCTGCTGCGTGAATGCCTGTGTCATTCCTTCTCACCTCTCTTGATCCGTACAACGTTCCGGAGGTACGGATCTCCTCCCGTCCGGCGGGATTCACAGCATCTTCTCAGCCGGGCATCGCAGACAATCCGCCCAGGGATCAACTACAGTCCGCAATGGATAACGAACTGGACCATTGACCAAGTTGACCGGGTCGGGCTGACCCGGTAGGAAGAAGCCGCAAAGGTACCGCTTCGAACCTTTAGGTGAGGCTGATGGCGAACAGGCGCGGCATGCTCACACTGGATCGGCTCCGGGAACTCGTCGAGGACGGCACCATCGACACGGTGCTGGTGGCCATCACCGACATGCAGGGCAGGTTGCAGGGCAAACGCTGCGCCGCCGAGTACTTCCTCAACGAGGTCGTCGAGCACGCCACCGAAGCGTGCAACTACCTGCTCGCGGTCGACGTCGACATGAACACCGTCGACGGCTACGAGATGTCGTCCTGGGAGACCGGCTACGGCGACTTCGTCCTGCGCCCGGACTTCGACACGCTGCGCCTGCTCCCGTGGCAGGAGGGCACCGCGCTCGTCCTCGCCGACCTCGAACGGGTACAAGGTGGCGCCGTCGCCCCGTCGCCGCGCCAGATCCTGCGCGGGCAACTCGACCGGTTGGCCGCGCTCGGCCTCGGCGCCTACGTCGGCACCGAACTGGAGTTCATCGTCTTCGACGACACCTTCGAGTCGGCATGGGACAAGCGGTACCAGGGCCTTCGCCCGGCCAACCAGTACAACGTCGACTACTCGATGCTCGGCACCTCGCGGATCGAACCGCTGCTGCGCCGGATCCGCAACGACATGGGCGGCGCCGGGCTGTACGTCGAATCGGCGAAGGGCGAGTGCAACCCCGGCCAGCACGAGATCGCGTTCCGCTACGCCGAGGCCCTGACCACCTGCGACAACCACAGCATCTACAAGACCGGGTCCAAGGAGATCGCCGCGCAGGAGGGCAAGAGCCTCACGTTCATGGCGAAGTACAACGAACGCGAGGGCAACTCCTGCCACATCCACATCAGCCTGCGTTCCACCTCGGGTGAGGCCGTGCTGGCAGGCGACGGCCCCGGTGGGTTCTCGCCGCTGATGGAGCACTTCCTCGCCGGTCAGCTCGCCGGATTGCGTGAGCTGACCTACTTCCTCGCGCCGAACATCAACTCCTACAAGCGGTTCGTCCCGGGCAGTTTCGCGCCGACCGCGGTCGCGTGGGGTACCGACAACCGCACGTGCGCACTCCGCGTCGTCGGGCACGGGGACTCGCTCCGCACCGAGAACCGGGTTCCCGGCGGCGACGTGAACCCGTACCTCGCGGTGTCCGCGCTGATCGCGGCCGGGTTGCACGGCATCGAGAACGAACTCAAGCTGGAGCCGGAGTTCCATGGAAACGCCTATGGCTCCGACAAGCCGACCGTGCCGACGACGTTGCGGGAGGCCGCGGCGCTGCTCGACCGGAGCGAACTCGCCAGGTCCGCGTTCGGGGACGAGGTCGTCGACCACTACCTGAACGCGGCGAAGGTCGAACTCACCGCGTACGACGCCGCCGTCACCGATTGGGAGAGGATCCGTGGGTTCGAAAGGCTCTGAGCCGGTCATCGGGCTGACGTCCTATCTGGAGCCCGCGAAGTTCCTGGTGTGGGAGACCGAAGCGGCCTTGCTGCACCGTGTGTACGTGGACGGCATCGTCGCGGCGGGCGGGATCCCGGTCCTGCTGCCGCCGGTGAGCGACGCGCACGACAGGCTGGTGTCCGCCGTGGACGGTCTCGTGCTGGTCGGCGGCGCCGACATCGAACCGGCCCGGTACGGCCAGGAGCAGCACGCGACGACCTACGTCCGGCCGAACCGGGACGCGTTCGAGTTCGGGCTCCTTGAGTCCGCTTTGGCCGCGCGCAAGCCGGTTTTGGGCGTGTGCCGGGGCTTGCAGGTGCTCAGCGTCGCCCTCGGCGGGACGCTCGCCCAGCATCTGCCGGACACTTTGGACAGTGCGGATCACCAGCCCGCGCCGGCGACCTTCGGCACCACGACGGTGACCCTTGCCGAGGGCAGCCGGGCCGCGTCGATCCTCGGAGCCGAGACCAAGGTGCCGTGCTATCACCATCAGGCGATCGACAAGCTCGGTGACGGGCTGATGCCGGTCGGCTGGGCCGCCGACGGGACCATCGAGGCGGCGGAGCTGCCCGGCGACGATTTCGTACTCGGTGTCCAATGGCATCCCGAACAGAACCCCGACGACATCAGGCTTTTCGAGGCACTGGTGACAGCTGCGAAGGAGCGCGCATGACCAGGTTTGATGCCGCCTCCACGGGAGGGAACATGTCGGCGGTGTTCGAGGTGATCAACCCCGCCACCGAAGAGGTGGTGAGGTCGGTCGAGCTGACCTCGGCCGAGGAGACCGACGCGGCGATCGCCCGCGCACAGGCGGCGTTCCCCGCCTGGCGTGCGGTGGCCCCCGGCGACCGGGCGCGGCTGTTGCGCCGCTTCGCCGACGCCGTCGACGCCGACATCGAGAACCTCGCCCAGCTGGAGGTCGTCAACGCCGGTCACACGATCGGCAACGCGCGCTGGGAGGCGGGCAACGTCCGCGACGTGCTGACGTACTACTCGGCGTCACCGGAACGGCTGAGCGGCAAGCAGATCCCGGTACCCGGCGGGGTGAACATGACGTTCCACGAGCCGCTCGGCGTGGTCGGGGTGATCGTGCCGTGGAACTTCCCGATGCCCATCGCGGGCTGGGGGTTCGCGCCCGCGCTCGCCGCCGGGAACACCGTCGTGCTCAAACCCGCCGAACTCACCCCGCTGACCGCGATCAGGCTCGGCGAACTCGCCCGCGAGGCGGGGATCCCCGAGGACGTCTTCCAGGTGCTCCCCGGCAAGGGATCCGTGGTGGGACAACGGTTCGTGGACCACCCGGCGGTGCGGAAGGTGGTGTTCACCGGCTCCACCGAGGTCGGCAAGCAGATCATGGCGGGCTGCGCCGCGCAGGTGAAGCGAGTGACGCTGGAACTCGGCGGCAAGAACGCGAACATCGTGTTCGCCGACGCCGACCTGGAGAAGGCCGCGGCCACGGCGCCGTACGGCGTGTTCGACAACGCCGGGCAGGACTGCTGCGCGCGGTCGCTGATCCTGGTGCAGGCGAGCGTGTACGACCGGTTCATGGAGCTGCTGGAACCCGCCGTGAACGGTGTCGTCGTCGGGGATCCCCGTCTGGAGATGACCGAGATGGGGCCGCTGATCTCGGCCGGGCACCACGCGAAGGTGTCGTCCTATGTGGACGATGACGCGCCGGTCGCCTTCCGGGGCAACGCGCCGCTGGGGCCGGGTTACTGGTTCCCGCCGACCGTCGTCACCCCGCCCGACCTGCGGCATCCGCTGGCCTCGGACGAGATCTTCGGCCCGGTCGTCGCCGTGGTCCCGTTCGCCGAGGAGGCGGACGCGGTGACCATGGCCAACGACACCGAGTACGGCCTGTCCGGCTCGATCTGGACGCGCGACGTCGGCCGCGCCTTCCGCGTCGCGCGTGGGGTCGAGGCCGGGAACCTTTCGGTGAACTCGCACTCGTCCGTCCGGTACTGGACGCCGTTCGGCGGATTCAAGCAGTCGGGGCTGGGCCGCGAACTCGGCCCGGACGCCGTCGACGCCTTCACCGAGACCAAAAACGTATTCATCAGCACGGAGGAATGATGGTTCAGCGTTTCGAAGGCCGCGTCGCGGTCATCACCGGTGGCAGCAGCGGCATCGGTCTCGCCACCGCTCGGCGGCTGGCGAGCGAGGGCGCGAAGGTCGTCATCGGCGACATCTCCGCCGAGGCGGGCAAGGCCGCGGCCGACGAGGTCGGGGGCCTGTTCGTGCAGGCCGACGTCACCGACGCCGAGCAGGTCGAGGCCCTGTTCCAGACCACTGTGGACACTTTTGGCTCGGTCGACGTCGCGTTCAACAACGCCGGCATCTCCCCGCCCGAGGACGACTCGATCCTCACCACCGGCATCGACGCGTGGGAGAAGGTGCAGAAGGTCAACCTGACCTCGGTGTACCTGTGTTGTAAGGCGGTACTGCCGCATATGCAACGGCAGGGGAAGGGCTCGATCATCAACACCGCGTCGTTCGTCGCGGTGATGGGCGCGGCGACGTCGCAGATCTCCTACACCGCGTCCAAGGGCGGGGTGCTGGCGATGAGCCGGGAACTGGGCGTGCAGTTCGCGCGGGAGAACATCCGGGTCAACGCGCTGTGCCCGGGGCCGGTGAACACGCCGCTGCTGAAGGAACTGTTCGCGAAGGACCCCGAGCGGGCGGCGCGGCGGCTGGTGCACGTGCCGGTCGGGCGGTTCGCGGAGCCGGAGGAGATCGCGGGCGCCGTCGCGTTCCTGGCGAGCGACGACGCCTCGTTCATCACCGCTTCGCAGTTCCTGGTGGACGGCGGGATCTCGGGCGCCTACGTCACGCCTCTGTGAGGTTGCTCAAGTCCGGGAGCTGAAGGACGCTTTCACCGCATCTCACGCGGTGAAAGGGCCCTTCGCGGCCTTGGTCGCTGGCGGCCCGCCGCAAGTAGGGCGGCTACCTGCGGGGCGCCTTCACAGACTTCCGCAGGCACCCAGCTCACCGCCTCGATCCGGGAGTGAAGGTCCCCTTCCCTACTCTCAAAGTAGGGAAGGAGTCCTTCACGGACCTGGACCGGACGCGCCGTCCATCGCCTTTAGTCGGCTACTTGCGGTCCACCAGGTCTCCCGCCTCGGTCCTGGAGCTGAAGGACGCTTTCCCCGCGTCCCACGCGGTGAAGGGCCCCTTCACCCCACCTGCCGTCACTCGTCCCGGTGGCTGGGATGGCGTACCCCTGACCTGCGCGGTAGTTCTGGGACGCGGAGCCGCCCGGTTCCGCGATCCGAGAAGCGCGGAGGCCCCCAGGATGACCCGGCAGATGAGCACCGCCATGCGCGACTGCATCGACCTGTGCAACGAATGCCACGTCCGGTGCGAGGAGATGATGACGCGCTGCATGGAGATCGGCGGCGCCAAGCTCGGGATGATGATGGTGACCTGCGCGGACATGTCCCGCATGAGTGCCGACATGATGATGCGCTGTTCGGCCATGGTCGCCGACCTCGAGCTGATGCGCATGTGCGCGAAGATGTGCGGCCTCTCCTCCCAGATGATGCGCATGTGCGCCGAGGAGTGTGCCAAGACGGGTGACGCCGAACTCTCCGAGGCCGCCGACATGATGATGCGCTGCGCCGAGCTCTGCGGCACCATCACCGCCGAAATGATGATGGAGAACGCCTAGCCACGCCAGACGAGGCCGGACACGTCGGGCGTCCGGGCGAACGGGACCAGTGACGTGTCCGGCCAGAAGTAGACGCGCGCTGAACACGCCAGGTACGGTGTGCGCACAACTACAGATCGGGCCGTTGAGCTGGAGCGGGAGAGCCCTCACGAACGTGGTGGGGCACCGAAGGAGCAAACTCCCCGGAATCTCTCAGGTACTCACTACCGCTTCCGCGAGGCCACTCTGGAAAGCAGGCGCGCAAGTGCGCCTCACCCAAGGTGAAAGCCGTCCCTTCACGGGCGGTGAAACTCTCAGGTGCCATGACAGAGGGGGAGTTCCCAGCGCACCGGTCTATCCGGCGCCTGACCCAAGGAGCTCCCTTGACCAGTACGTCCTTCGACGACCGGCACATCGGCCCCTCGGAGTCCGAGCAGGCCAAGATGCTCGCCGAGGTCGGTTACGGCAGCCTCGACGCCTTGGTGCAGGCCGCGGTGCCGTCCGCGATCCGAGTCACCCGTGACCTCGAACTTCCCCCCGCCGCGTCCGAAGAGGACGCCATCGCCGAGCTTCGCGCGCTCGCCGCGCTCAACAAGCCGATGACGCAGATGATCGGCCTCGGCTTCCACGACACGGTCACCCCGGCGGTCATCCGCCGCAACGTGCTGGAGAACCCGGCCTGGTACACGGCGTACACGCCGTATCAGCCGGAGATCTCGCAGGGCCGCCTCGAAGCCCTCCTCAACTTCCAGACCATGGTCTCCGAGCTGGCCGGTCTCGCCACCGCGAACGCCTCCCTGCTCGACGAGTCCACCGCCGTCGCCGAGGCCGTCATGCTGATGCGCCGCGTGTCGAAGTCCAAGTCGAACAAGGTCGTCCTCGACGCCGAGTGCCTGCCGCAGACCATCGCGGTCGTGCGCACCCGCGCCGAGGCGATGGGCGTCGAGGTCGAGGTCCGCGACCTGCTCACCGGCCTGCCGGAGGAGTTCTTCGGCGTCGTCGTCCAGTACCCGGGTGCCTCCGGCGTGCTGCGCGGCGCGGGCTTCTACTCCGCCATCTCCGAAACCGCGAAGGCCGCCGGCGCGCTGTACACGGTCGCCGCCGACCTGCTCGCCCTCACGCTGGTCACCGCGCCGGGTGAGTTCGGCGCGGACATCGCCGCCGGTTCGACCCAGCGCTTCGGCGTCCCGCTCGGTTACGGCGGCCCGCACGCCGGGTACATGGCCGTCCGCGCGGGGCTCGAGCGCTCGCTGCCGGGCCGTCTCGTCGGGGTCTCGGTCGACGCCGACGGCAACCCCGCGTACCGCCTCGCCCTGCAGACCCGCGAGCAGCACATCCGCCGCGAGAAGGCGACTTCCAACATCTGCACCGCGCAGGTCCTGCCCGCCGTGCTCGCCGCGATGTACGCGGTCTACCACGGTCCGGACGGCCTCAAGCGCATCGCGACCCGCGTCCACGAACTCGCCGGCGGCCTGGCCGACGCCCTCCGCGCGGGTGGCGTCGAGGTCGTCCACGAGGGCTTCTTCGACACGGTCCTCGCCCGCATGCCCGGCCAGGCCGAAGCGGTCGTCGCCGTGGCCCGCGAGAACGGGATCAACCTCGGCCCGGTCGACGCCGACCACGTCCGCATCGCCGTCGACGAGGTCACCACCCCCGCGATCATCGCCAGGGTGCTCAACGCCTTCGGTATCGACGACCCGGCCGCCGAAGCACAGGCGCTGCCCGCCGGGCTGCACCGCGAGAGCGAGTACCTCACCCACGAGGTCTTCCACTCGCACCGTTCCGAGACCGCGATGCTGCGCTACCTGCGCAGCCTGTCCGATCTGGACTACGCGCTCGACCGCGGCATGATCCCGCTCGGCTCCTGCACGATGAAGCTCAACGCCACCACCGAGATGGAGCCGATCAGCTGGCGCGAGTTCGCGGGGATCCACCCGTTCGCCCCCGCTGACCAGGCCGAGGGCTACCACGTCCTCGTCGAGCAACTGTCCGGCTGGCTGGCCGAGGTCACCGGTTACGACAAGGTGTCGTTGCAGCCGAACGCCGGTAGCCAGGGCGAACTCGCCGGCCTGCTCGCGATCCGCGCGTACCACCACGCGAACGGCCAGACCGAACGCGAGGTCTGCCTGATCCCGTCGTCCGCGCACGGTACGAACGCCGCTTCCGCCGTGATGGCCGGGATGCGCGTCGTCGTGGTCAAGTGCACCGACGAGGGCAACGTCGACCTCGAAGACCTGCGCGCCAAGGTCGAGGCCAACCGCGACACGCTGTCCGCGATCATGGTCACGTATCCGTCCACACACGGTGTGTACGAGCACGGCATCGACGAGCTGGCCAAGATCGTCCACGACGCGGGCGGCCAGGTCTACGTCGACGGCGCGAACCTCAACGCCCTGCTGGGCCTGGCGAAGCCGGGTGAGTTCGGCGGCGACGTCTCGCACCTGAACCTGCACAAGACCTTCTGCATCCCGCACGGTGGCGGCGGCCCCGGCGTCGGCCCGGTCGCGGTCCGCGCGCACCTCGCGCCGTACCTGCCGAACCACCCGCTGCTGGAGAAGGCCGGTCCCTCCACCGGTGTCGGCCCGATCAGCGCCGCCCCGTTCGGCTCGGCGTCGATCCTGCCGATCTCGTGGGCGTATGTCCGCATGATGGGCGCCGGTGGGCTCACCGCCGCGACGCAGGTCGCGGTCCTCGCGGCGAACTACGTCGCCAAGCGCCTCAACCAGCACTACCCGGTGCTCTACACCGGCCAGGACGGCCTGGTCGCGCACGAGTGCATCCTCGACCTGCGCGGGCTCACCAAGGAGACCGGCGTCAGCGTCGACGACGTCGCGAAGCGCCTGATCGACTACGGCTTCCACGCCCCGACCATGTCGTTCCCGGTCGCGGGCACGCTGATGGTCGAGCCGACCGAATCCGAAGACCTCGGCGAGATCGACCGCTTCATCGAGGCGATGATCGCCATCCGCGGCGAGATCGACGCCGTCGCGCAGGGCCGATGGACCGCGGACAACAGCCCGCTGCGCAACGCGCCGCACACGGCGGAAACCCTGGTCGGCGACTGGGATCTGCCGTACGAGCGCGAACTCGCGGTGTACCCCGCCGGGGTGAATCGCAAGGCCAAGTACTGGCCCCCGGTGCGCCGCATCGACGGTGCGCGCGGGGACCGTAACCTCGTCTGCTCCTGCCCGCCGCTCAACGCCTACGAGAACTGAGGCACTTGATGTCGAAAGAGACGTCCCTGCACGGAGTCCACAAAGGACTGGGTGCGCTGTTCACCGACTTCGCGGGCTGGTCGATGCCGATCCGCTATTCCAGCGAACTGGCGGAGCACAAGGCGGTCCGCGAGGCCGCGGGCCTGTTCGACCTCTCCCACATGGCCGAAATCGAGGTGACCGGCCCGCAGGCAGCCGACACCCTCGACTTCGCGCTGGTCGGCAACCTGTCCGGCGTCAAGCCGGGCCGGGCGCGCTACACGATGATCTGCGACGAGAACGGCGGCGTGCTCGACGACCTGGTCGTCTACCGCCTCGCCGAGGAGAAGTTCCTGGTCGTCGCCAACGCGGGCAACGCCTCCGTCGTCGCGGAAGCGCTGGCCGAGCGGGTCTCTGGCTTCGACGCCGTCGTCGACAACAGGTCCGAGGACGTCGCGCTGATCGCCGTCCAGGGCCCGAAGGCCGTCGAGATCCTCGGCGCCGTCACCGACGCCGACCTCGGCGCGCTCAAGTACTACGCGAGCGTCCCGGCCGTCGTGAAGGGTCACGACGTTCTGCTGGCCCGCACCGGTTACACCGGCGAAGACGGCTTCGAGCTGTACGTCCCGGCCGGTGAGGCTCCCGCCGTCTGGCGCCTCCTCGCCGAGGCCGGCGAGCCGCACGGCCTGCTCCCGGCGGGTCTCGCCTGCCGCGACACGCTGCGCCTCGAAGCCGGGATGCCGTTGTACGGCAACGAACTCAGCCTCCAGCTGAGCCCGTTCGAGGCCGGTCTCGGCCGCGTCGTCAAGTTCGAGAAGCCCGGCGACTTCGTCGGCAAGGCCGCGCTCGAGGAACTGTCCAAGAAGGACGTTCCCCGGGTTCGCGTCGGGCTCAAGGGCTCCGGCCGCCGCGCCCCGCGCCACGGCTACACCGTCCTGGCGGGCGAGACCGAGATCGGCGAGGTCACCAGCGGTGCCCTGTCGCCGACCCTGGGTTACCCGATCGCCATGGCCTACGTGGACCGGGAGCACTCCGAGCCCGGCACCGAGCTTTCCGTCGACATCCGGGGCCGTATCGAGCCCGTCGAGGTCGTCGCCCTGCCCTTCTACTCCCGCGCCTGAAAGGCCCTTTCGCAACCATGAGCATCCCCCAGGAACTGAAGTACACAAAGGAACACGAGTGGCTGAACGTCGTCGACGGCGTCGCCACCGTGGGTATCACCGCCTTCGCCGCCGAGTCGCTCGGTGACATCGTGTTCGTCCAGCTCCCCTCGGTCGGTGACACGGTCACCGCGGGCGAGGTGTTCGGCGAGGTCGAGTCGACCAAGTCGGTCAGCGAGCTGTACGCACCCGTGGACGGCGAGGTCGTCGAGGTGAACGGGGCCACAACGGACACCCCCGAGCTGATCAACTCGGACCCGTACGCCGAAGGATGGCTCCTGAAGGTGCGTCTGTCCGGCGATGTGCCCGCCCTGCTCGACGCCCAGGCATACGCCGTGCTCACCCAGGAGAACTGACACATGTTCAACGCCGCCTTGTCCGAAGTGGACCCCGAGGTCGCCGCGGCCGTCGCCGCCGAACTCGACCGGCAGCAGTCGACCCTGGAAATGATCGCGTCGGAGAACTTCGCCCCGGTGGGCGTGCTCGAGGCGCAGGGTTCGGTGCTGACGAACAAGTACGCCGAGGGTTACCCCGGCCGCCGCTACTACGGCGGTTGCGAGCACGTCGACGTCATCGAGCAGCTGGCGATCGACCGCGCGAAGGCCCTCTTCGGCGCCGAGCACGCCAACGTCCAGCCGCACTCGGGCGCGCAGGCCAACGCCGCCGCCATGGTCGCCGTGCTCAACCCCGGTGACACCATCCTCGGTCTCGACCTCGCCCACGGCGGGCACCTGACCCACGGGATGAAGATCAACTTTTCCGGCAAGCTCTACAACGTCGTCGCTTACCACGTCGACAAAGAGACCGGGATCGTCGACGTCGAGGAGATCGAGCGCCTCGCCAAGGAGCACAAGCCGAAGCTGATCATCGCAGGCTGGTCGGCGTACCCGCGTCAGCTCGACTTCGCCGAGTTCCGCCGCATCGCCGACGAGGTCGGCGCGAAGGTCATGGTCGACATGGCGCACTTCGCCGGTCTCGTCGCCGCCGGGCTGCACCCGAGCCCGGTGCCCTACGCGGACATCGTCACCACGACCACGCACAAGACCCTCGGCGGTCCGCGCGGCGGAATCATCCTGTGCCGCCAGGAACTCGCCAAGAAGATCAACTCGGCGGTGTTCCCCGGCCAGCAGGGCGGCCCGCTGGAGCACGTCATCGCCGCGAAGGCCGTCGCGCTGAAGGTCGCCGCGACCGAGGAGTTCCGCGAGCGCCAGCAGCGTGTCCTCGAAGGTGCGAAGGTCCTGGCCGACCGCCTTTCGCGCACGGACTGCGCCGAAGCGGGCGTCCGCGTGCTGACCGGTGGCACCGACGTGCACCTGGTGCTCGTCGACCTGGTGAACTCCACTTTGGACGGTCAGCAGGCCGAGGACCGGCTGCACTCGGTCGGCATCACGGTCAACCGCAACGCCGTCCCGTTCGACCCGCGCCCGCCGATGATCACCTCGGGCCTGCGGATCGGCACCCCAGCGCTGGCGACCCGCGGCTTCGGTGCCGAGGACTTCGCCGAGGTCGGCGACATCATCGCCGAGGCGCTGCGCCCGGACTTCGACGAGGCGCTGCGCCAGTCGCTGTCCGCCCGGGTCGAACTGCTGGCGAAGAAGCACCCGCTGTACGCGGACCTCAACCGATGAGCGCGGTCCCGGAAGGACGCAAACTTCTCCGGCTCGAGGTCCGCAACGCACAGACCCCGATCGAGAAGAAGCCGCCGTGGATCAAGACGCGCGCGCGGATGGGACCGGAGTTCACCGAGCTCAAGGGCTTGGTCAAGCGTGAAGGTCTCCATACCGTGTGTGAGGAGGCCGGTTGTCCCAACATCTATGAATGCTGGGAGGACCGTGAGGCGACGTTCCTGATCGGTGGCGATCAGTGCACGCGGCGGTGTGATTTCTGTCAGATCGACACCGGTAAGCCTGCCGAGCTGGACACGACCGAGCCGCGCAAGGTGGCGGAGTCGGTGCAGGCGATGGGTTTGCGTTACTCGACGGTGACTGGTGTGGCGCGTGACGATCTGGAGGACGGTGGTGCGTGGTTGTACGCGGAGACCGTGCGCCAGATCCACGCGTTGAACCCGGGTACGGGTGTCGAGTTGCTGATCCCGGACTTCAACGCGGATCCGGAGCAGTTGGCCGAGGTGTTCGGTTCGCGGCCGGAGGTTTTGGCGCATAACGTGGAGACGGTGCCGCGGATCTTCAAGCGGATCCGTCCTGGTTTCCGGTATGCGCGGTCGCTGGAAGTCATCACGCGGGCTCGTGAGGCTGGTCTGGTGACGAAGTCGAACTTGATCCTGGGTATGGGCGAGACTCCGGAGGAGGTGGCTCCGGCGATGAAGGATCTGGTCGATGCGGGCTGCGAAATCCTGACGATCACCCAGTACCTGCGCCCGTCGCCGCGGCATCACCCGGTGGACCGGTGGGTCAAGCCCGAAGAGTTCGTCGAGCACTCCAACGCGGCCGAGGCGATGGGTTTCGCTGGTGTGATGGCCGGTCCGCTCGTACGCTCGTCGTATCGGGCCGGGCGGTTGTTCGCGCAGACGAAGGCCCACCGCGGCGAAGCGCTGTCGGAGAACCTGGCCCACCTCGCCGCCGAAGGGCCCGCGGCCCAAGAAGCCAGCTCACTGCTGGCCAGATAGGAAGGAGGGCAGATCAATGGCGATCAGCGTCTTCGACCTGTTTTCGATCGGGATCGGCCCCTCCAGCTCCCATACGGTGGGTCCGATGCGGGCCGCACTGACCTTTGTGGACGGTCTCGCCGACGACGGCGACCTGCCGGCCACGAGCCGGGTCCAAGCCGAACTGTTCGGTTCGCTGGGCGCGACCGGGTTCGGGCACGGCAGCGACAAGGCCGTGCTGCTCGGGCTGTCCGGGGAGCGTCCGGAGGAGATCGACACCGACACGGTGGCAGGCAAGATCGCGGAGATCCGCGAATCTTGTCTGTTGAAGGTGCGCGGTGAACACGAGATCGTTTTCACCGAGGACACCGATCTGACCATGCACCGGCGGAAGTCGTTGCCGGCACACCCGAACGGGATGATCTTCCGCGCGTTCGACGCCGACGGGAAGGTGCTGCGCGAGCGCACCTACTACTCCGTCGGCGGCGGGTTCGTGCGCGACGAGTCCTACGAGACCGACACTGTCGTCGTCGAGGACTCGACGCGGCTGGAGTTCCCGTTCCGCACCGGCGCGGATCTGCTGAAGCACTGTGAGGACACCGGGCTGCCGGTCAGCGAGATCATGCTGCGCAACGAACTCTCCTGGCGTACACGCGAGGAGGTCCGCGAAGGTCTGCTGGAGATCTGGCAGGTCATGGTCGAGTGCGTGCACAACGGCTGCGAGCACGAAGGTGTCCTGCCCGGCGGGCTGAAGGTGCCGCGCCGCGCGAAGGCGTTGCACGAGAAGCTGCTCGCCGAAGACGGCGTCGGCGATCCGCTGTACGCCATGGACTGGGTGAGCCTGTACGCGCTGGCGGTCAACGAGGAGAACGCCGCGGGTGGCCGCGTCGTCACCGCGCCGACCAACGGCGCCGCCGGGATCATCCCGGCGGTCCTGCACTACTACCAGCGGTTCATCCGGGGCTCGTCGGACGACGGCATCGTGACGTTCATGCTCACCGCGGGCGCGATCGGCTCGATCCTCAAGCAGACGGGCTCGATCTCGGGCGCCGAAGTCGGCTGCCAGGGCGAGGTCGGTTCGGCCAGCGCGATGGCCGCCGCCGCGCTCACCGAGGTCCTCGGCGGCTCGCCCGCGCAGGTGGAGAACGCCGCCGAGATCGGCGTCGAACACCACCTGGGGCTCACCTGCGACCCGGTCGGCGGGCTCGTGCAGATCCCGTGCATCGAACGCAACGCCGTCGGCGCGTCCAAGGCGATCCACGCCGCGCGGATGGCGATGCGCGGCGACGGCTCGCACATCGTGACGCTGGACAAGGCGATCAAGACCATGCGCGAGACCGGCGCCGACATGAGCGTGAAGTACAAGGAGACCTCGCGCGGCGGCCTGGCCGTCAACGTCATCGAGTGTTGACACCCCCGCAATTCGGCACCTGGTTGCGATGTATGCGTGCGCAAGTACCGCAACCAGGTGCCGAATTGCGGGCGGCCTAAACTCGAAGGGTGGAGTCGAGCACGGTCGCGAACGCGGGTGACGCGCTGTTCCGCCCGGTGCGCGCGGGCAACGCCTTCGAGGAGACCGTCGAAAGGCTGCTTCAGGCGATCCGGCTCGGCGTGGTGGGCGCGGGGGAGCGGCTGCCTTCGGAGCGGGAACTCGCGGAGCGGCTCGGCGTCAGCCGGGTGACGCTGCGGGAAGCGATCCGCGCGCTGGCCGACGCCGGATACGTCGAGTCGCGGCGCGGACGCTACGGCGGCACGTTCGTCAACGACGTCCTGCCCGATCCTCCCGCCGCCGATGGGCGGAAGGTCGACAACGCCACGCTGGAGGACGCGCTGGGCCTGCGGCACGTCCTGGAAACCGGTGCCGCCGAGATGGCGGCGTCGCGTTCCCTCACCCCGGCCGACCGGCAGCATCTGACCAGCACGCTCGCCGAAGCCGCCGCGGCCGACGTCGGCGATTACCGGCGCAAGGATTCGCGGCTGCACCTGGCGATCGCCGAGATCACCGCGTCCGGCTCGCTGACCACGGCGATGGCCGACGCGCGGATGCGGGTCAACCAACTGCTCGACATGATCCCGCTGCTCGAACCGAACCTGGAGCACTCGAACGCCCAGCACGAGGCCATCGTCGACGCGATCCTCGCCGGTGACCCCGAGGCGGCCCGCCGGGCGATGACCGAGCACGTCGAAGGCACCGCTTCGCTCCTCCGGGCCTTCCTCGCCTGACCCCCTCTCCGCAATTAGGCACCTACTTGCGGGGGCCTGGGGCCCCGCGCCGGGGTGGATGACCCGCGTTTCGGCACCTACTTGCGGTGGTTCGTGTCGCCAACTACCGCAACTAGAGGACGAAACGCGGAGAGAGGGTAGGACACGATTCGGTGATTTTCCCACAACCTTTTCACTCGTTCGGGCGTCTTACCTGGCGTGGAGAACCCGGATGACGAGACCGCACCCGAGTCGGAAACCACGGCCACCCCGGAGTCGAAGGGGAAGAAACGCAGGTGGCGCCGCATCGCCGCCTGGTCACTGGGCCTCCTGATCGGCATCCCGGTGGTCGCGTTCGGGATCGCGTACGTCCTGCTCGACGTCCGCAGTCCGCAGGAGGTGCTCGCCGACCTCGACAAGACCGTCGTCCTGCAGAACGCCGACGGTTCCGAACTGCTCAAGGTGATCCCGCCCGGCGGCGACCGGCTGTTCGTGCCCTACGGCGCCATCCCCGCGAAGTTGCGCGACGCGATCGTCGCGACCGAGGACCCGACCTTCTGGGACAACGAGGGCTTCGACCTCACCGGACTCGGCCGCGCGCTGGTGACCGGCGTCGGCGGCGGCTCGGGGATCACCCAGCAGTACATCAAGAAGTCCACCGGCAACGAGGACGCCACCCTCGCCCGCAAGTTCTCCGAACTGGTGCTCGCCACGAAGATCACCCAGCAGCAGACCAAAAAGGAGATCTTCGAGAGCTACATCAACATCATCTCGTTCGGCCGCGGCACCTACGGCCCGGCGTCGGCGATGAACGCCTACTTCGGCCGCAAGCTCGACGACTCGATGACCTGGAGCGAGGCGGCCTTCCTCGCCGGGATGATCCAGTCGCCTTCGGTGCACGACCCGTACGCCTCCACCCACGAGCACGCCATGAAACGCTGGTCCTACGTGGTGAACAAACTGGTCGCGCGGGGTTACCTCAGCCAGGCCGAAGCGGTCGCGATGACCTATCCGGAGGACGCGATCCAGGCGCCGTCGGAGACTCGCGCCGGCCGCGTCACCTACGAGGAGTACCACATCAAGCAGCGGGTTCTCGCCGAACTGGAGCAGGTCGGCTATCCGCTGGACCGGCTCCGCGGCGGCGCGATGAAGGTCGAGACGACCATCGATCCGCGTGCCCAGGCCGAAGCCGAGAAGGTGGTCAAGGAACGACTGCAAGGTCAGCCGGAGCACTTCCGGGCCTCGCTGGTCGCCGTCGAACCCGGGAGCGGCGCCATCCGTGCCTACAACGGCGGCGGCTGGAGCGTGCACGACTACGCCGGAACCCCGTACGGCACCGGCTCGGCCTTCCAGCCGTTCATCCTCGCCGCCGGGCTCGAGCGGGGCGTCAACGTGGACGAACCGCTGAAGTCGCCGGCGCAGGCCGATTTCCTCGGTGAGACCTTCAAGTTCCAGGAGCAGTGCGGCGAGGCCGGGAAGTGCACGCTGCGGGAGGCGATCGGGCGGGGCGCTCAGGGACCGTTCGTCGATCTGGCGAAGAAACTCGGCGCGGAAGCGGTCCGGAGCGGCGCCCGTGCGGCCGGAATCCCCGAGACCGTCGACGGCGAGGTGACCCTGCGCGAGAAGGACGGATTCCTGATCGGCCCGGGAATCGCGGTCGGCCGGTATCCCTTGCGGCCCAGCGACATGGCCGGCGCCTACGCCACCTTCGCCGCCGACGGCATGCGCGCGACCCCGCATCTGGTGTCGAAGATCCGGGACGAACACGGCGAGGTCGTGTGGGAACGGCCTTCGGACAAGACGCCCGCTTTCGGTGACGACGAGGCGCTGAGCCGCCGGATCGCCGGCACGGTCAGCGGCGTGCTGACCACCGGGATGAAGGACCGCCCGGCGGCGATGAAGACCGGCGACTTCCAGTACAACGAAACCGACGACAACGCCGGTGGCTGGGCGGTCGGCTACACGCCGCGGCTTTCGACGGCGGTCTGGGTCGGCTCAGACCAGCCGCGCCGGATGCGGGACGCCGCCGGGGAGAAGCTGACCGGCAAGACGATCCCGGCCGAGATGTGGCAGCGCTTCATGAACGGCGTCCACTCGCCTCGGTGACTTAGGTGAGCGCGGTCTGCGCGGTCGCCCAGAAGTGTTCGCGTGCGTGCCACGGGGCGGGCCAGTCGGCGCGCTGGGTGAGGAGGATCCCGGTCAGCCCCGTGGCCGGATCCGCCGCCCAGGACGTGCCGAGCCCGCCGTCCCAGCCGTAGCGGCCCTTGGTGGCGAGGCCGTCTTCCCGGTTGACGACGGCGAGCCCGAAACCCCAGCCGAGGCCGTGATCCAGGAGCGGCGCGCCGCTCGCCGCCTGCTCCGCGGTGAGATGGTCGGACGTGAGCAGCGCGACCGACCTCGGGGACAGCAGCCGCTCGCCGTCGTTCAGCAGCATCCGGCTGAACGCGAGGTAGTCGTCCGCCGTGGAGACGAGTCCCGCGCCGCCGGACGGGAACGGGACCGGCGCGCTCCACTGGCCGTCGGGGGCGTCGAACACGCTCAGTTCACCGGTGACCTCGTCCGCTTGATACGACGTCGTGAACCGGTGCGCCTGTTCGGCGGGGACCACGAAGCCGGTGTCGGACATGCCCAGCGGCTCGAAGATCCGTTCGGTGAGGAACCGTTCGAACGACATGTCCGCGGCGCGCGCGATCAGGATGGCCAGCACTTCCGAACCGACTTGGTACATCCACCGCTCGCCGGGCTGGTGCAGCAGCGGCAGCGAGCAGAACCGGCGCAGCCACTCGTCCGGCTGGAGCGGCGTCGCCGGTTTCGGCGGGCCGATGGCCAGTTCGAGTTCGTCGATCGCGCGCTGGATCGGGGTCGCGCCCGGCGGTGCGAGGACGATGCCGAACCCCAGCCGGAAGGTGAGCACGTCCCGCAGGGTGATCGGCCGGTCCGCCGGGACGGTGTCGTCCAGCGGGCCGTCCATCCGGCGCAGCACCCGGCGATCCGCGAGTTCGGGAAGCAGCCTGTCGACCGGTTCGTCGAGTCGGAGACGGCACTCCTCGACCAGCATCATCGCCGCGACCGCGGTGACGGGTTTGGTCATCGAACTGATCCGGAAGAGACTGTCGCGTTCCATCGGCGCGCCGCTGATCGCCTTGTCGCCCAAGACATTCACGTGGACTTCGTCGCCGGCCGCGACGAGGGACACGAGCCCGGGAACTTCGCCGCGGGAGACGTAGCCGGACAGGACGCGATGCGCGCGCCGCAGCGCCACCGGATCGAACCTGGCCATCAGGATTTCACGAGCGCGATGGTCAGCCCGTCGTAACCCTTCGCGCCGACGGTCTGGACAGCCGTCGCGTCGACGCGTGGTTCGGCGGAGATCATCTCGTGCAGCCGCCGGATCCCCTGGACGTTCGGGTCCTCGCTGGCGGCGTTGGCCACCGCGCCGCCGCGGACGACGTTGTCGACCACGATCACGCCGCCGGGCCGGACGAGCTTCAGCGCCGCTTCGAAATAGCCAGGGTTGTTGACCTTGTCCGCGTCGATGAACGCCAAGTCGATCGGTCCTTCGACCGACGGCAGCAGGTCCAGTGCCTTGCCGACACGGACGTCGACCAGCCCGCCGAGCCCGGCCGCGTCGAGGTTGCCGCGCGCGACCTCCGCGTGCTTCGGGTCGAACTCGAGCGTGACGAGCCTGCCTTGCGGCGGCAGGGCGCGCGCGAGCCAGATCGTGCTGTATCCGCCGAGCGTGCCGATCTCCAGGATCGACCGTGCGCCGATCATCCTGGCCAGCAGGTTGAGCAGCTTCCCCTGGTTCGGGGCGACGGCGATCGAGGGCAGCCCGGCCTTCTCCGACGCCAGCAGCGCGGCTTCGAGAGCGGGATCGGACGGAACGAGCACCCCGGACAGGTAGTCGTCCACTTCGGACCACAGTTGCTGTGACATGGCACCTCCGCCGCCAACCTACCCCGATCAGGCGGCGCGGCGACCGGCCTTCGGGATCACCAGCGGGGTCCCGGTTTCGGGGCACGGCATGACCCGGCACGGGAGCTCGAAGATCTTCTCGACGTTGTCGGCGGTCACGACCTCTTCGGGTGCGCCGGTCGCCAGTACCTCCCCGTCCCGCATCGCGATCATGTGCGTCGCGTAGCGGGCCGCGTGGTTGAGGTCGTGCAGCACCGCGACCAGCGTCCGGCCCTGCTCCTGGTGCAGTTGCGCGCACAGGTCGAGGATGTCCATCTGGTGCGCGATGTCCAGATAGGTCGTCGGCTCGTCGAGGAGCAGGAGGTCCGTCTCCTGAGCGAGCGCCATCGCCATCCACACGCGCTGCCGCTGGCCGCCGGACAGTTCGTCGACCAGCCGCTCGGCGAGGTCGTCGACCCCGGTGGCGCGCATGGATTCCGCGACAACGGTGGCGTCCTCACGGGACCACTGGCGCAGCAGGCGCTGGTGCGGATACCGGCCGCGCGCGACGAGGTCGGCGACGGTGATGCCGTCGGGCGCGATCGAACTCTGCGGCAGCAGGCCGAGCCGCCGCGCGACCTCCTTGGCCGGGAAGGAACTGATCACCTGGCCGTCGAGGAACACCGAACCCTGGCGGGGCTTCAGCATCCGAGCGAGCGCGCGCAGCAGGGTCGTCTTGCCGCAGGCGTTCGGTCCGACGATGACGGTGAACGACCGGTCGGGGATGACCACCCCGAGGTCTTCGGCCACGGTCCGGCCGTCGTAGGCGAGCGTCAGCGCGTCCGCGTGCAGGCGCGATGTCGTGCTCTGCTCGGTGAGGGTCTCCACGCAGGTTAGGCTAACCTAGGAGACCGCCGTTGCGGTGTTCCGTAGGTCGCAGTCGGCTCACAACGTCCTCCGATGGCATCATGAGGCGTGGAGGACTACCGGATAGTCGCGGACGAGATCTCCGCCGATGTCGAGGCGGGCAGGCTTCGCCCGGGTGACCGGCTGCCCCCGCAGCGGCGATTCGCCCGCGAACGCGGGATCGCGAACTCGACCGCCGCCAGGGTCTACGGCGAACTCGTACGGCGAGGCGTCGTGGTCGGCGAGGTCGGCCGCGGCACATTCGTCCGCGCCGCGAAGCCGCCGCTGGAGACCGCGCTCGCCGAGCCGGGTGGCGCGAAGGTCGACCTCGAACTCAATTTCGCCGTCCTCCCGGAGCAATCCGCGCTGGTCGGGAAGGCGCTGGAGCCACTCCTGCGTGACGACGTCCTCACCGCGGCGCTGCGGCCGGGGAGTGTCAACGGCTCGAAGCAGGCGCGTGACGCCGCGGCTGGACTGTTCGTGAAGGACGGCTGGACGCCGGAAGTCCTCTTCGCCGGAAGCGGTCGCGAGGCCATCGCGGCCGCCATCGCCGCTTTCGTGCCGATGGGAGAACGGCTGGCCGTCGAGGCCATCACCTACCCCGTGGTCAAAGCGCTCGCTGGACGGCTCGGCGTCCAGTTGGTGCCCATCGAGACCGACGACTGGGGTCTCATGCCCGAAGCGCTCGAAGCCGCGCACGCCGCCGCGCCTGTCCGCGCGCTGTACGTCCAGCCGACGTTGCACAACCCACTTGGGTCCACAATGGACGAAGCGCGGCGGGTCGAACTGGCGGAAACCGTGCGCCGGATGGACATCCCGGTGATCGAGGACGGGATCTACACCTTCCTCCGGCCCGAGATCCGTCCGTTCGCGACGTACGCGCCGGAACGCACGGTGTTCGCCGACAGCATGTCCAAACGGCTCGCCCCCGGGCTGACCACCGGATTCCTCGCAGTGCCGCCGGAATGGACGGAGCGCCTGGCGGCGGCGGTGCGCTCGGGCGGCTGGGTCGCGCCCCGGTTCGCCCTCGAAGCGGCCACCCGGTGGATCACCGACGGCACCCTGGAAACCGTCGAGCGGGCGAAACGCGTCGACGCGGCGGAACGCCAGCGGGTGACGGCGGAGCGGCTGGCCGGGTTCACGGTGCGCGCCGATCCGCAGGCGTATCACTGCTGGTGGGAACTGCCCGAGCACTGGCGCGCCGAAACCTTCGTCGCCGCGGCCGCGCGCCGCGGGATCGCGGTCACCCCGGCGGCCGCGTTCGCCGTCGTCCCCGGCCACGCTCCGAACGCGGTGCGTCTGGCGGTGTCGTCTCCGCCCATCGAGACGCTTTCGGCAGCTCTGGACGTTCTCGCCGGGCTCGCCGCGGGACGCCCTGAAGACGCGGGCGCCGACTAGTCTCCGCAATTAGTCCTCTAGTTGCGGTCCTTGCGTGTGCAATTACCGCAACTAGAGGACTAATTGCGGAGGGGGTCAGGGGCGAGGGGCCCATTTCCCGATGAAGCTGCCGCAGGTGACGGTCTGCCCGGTGAGCCGCGACCGCAGCGCGTTCTCCATCCCGAGATAGTCGAAGATCGGCGCGCTTCCCGCGACCTCGGTGGGTACCGGCCCGCCCTTGGTCAGGGTCGCCATGCTCACCGTCTGGAACAGCACCAGGTAGTCGCCGTCGCGGTTGAGGTCGTCGGCGGTCGACAGCATCCGCTCGGGTGCGTCGGCGACGATCTCCAGTGGCAGCGGCCATTCCAGCGGGAACGGGTTGCGCAGGCCGAAGGCGGGGTAGGCGAACGGGTTGTCGGGCAGGACTGCCGTCCGCCCCGCGGGGAACCGCGTGACGCAGTCCTGGATCTGGGAGATGTAGGTGAAGGTGCCAGGATTCGTCCGGATCCCGCGCATCGACGGCGTCACCGCGCCCAGGTCACCGGTCAGCTTCTCGTGCGCCATGTCGAGGTACGCGGCCTCGTCGTGGTGCGCGACCACGGCCCAGCCCGACGCCAGCACCGCGACCAGGCCCATCGCCGTGGCGCCCGCCAGGCCGACCGCGCGAGGCGGCTCGGGCATCGGCGGCAGCGCGTCCGCCAGCAGCAGGATCGCCGTCAGCGCCAGCGTTCCGGTGAACAGTGTCGGGGTGTCGTTGCCCCAGGACAGGCTGGTCATGAAGCCGGTCGCGAAGACCAGCGCGCCCATCCTCGGGAACCGTCGTGCCGCCACCCAGTTCACCAGCAGCGCGACACCGAGGATCCACCAGAGGACGTCCGCCCAGCGCGACGCGCCGGTGAAGTGTCCATCCACGACGGTGCCGACCACCACCGCCACCCCGGCCAGCACCACCAGCCTCGCGACGATCGCGCCGGCGAATCCGGCGCGGTCGCGGAAGATGCCGAGCAGGGCCAGAAGTACGCCCGCGATCGCGAAGAAGGTCAAGCCCCGCACCGGCGGCCGCAGGAGGGTTTCGGGATTTTCCAGCCACAGCCCGAGAAGTCGTTCGCCGTACGCGGGGAGACCGCCGGTCAGCTGCTCGGCCATCGCGCCGAGCCCACCGTCGAGGGTGACGATTCCGAGGTAGAAGACCAAGAAGGCGCCCAGCGCCAGCAGGTCCCACGCCAGGCGCGCCCACCAGCGGCCGGTGCGGAACGCGCCTTCCCGCAGCGACGGGTGCAGCAGCAACCAGAGCAGCGCGATCACCGGCACCGGCGCGAAACTCTGCTTGACGAACACCGCGGTACCCAGCAGGACGAGGCCGAGCCGCCGGGGCCACGCCTTGCCGTTGCGCAGCCCGGAATCCAGCGCCCAGGCACCGCAGGCGGTCAGGAAGATCCCGTCGATGGTGTGCCACGCCATCAGCGGGAACGCGTTGAGGTTCAGCAGCGACGCGGCCGCCGTCAGCCCGGTGAGCCCCGGTCCCCAGTCGCGGACGCGGCGGCGGGTGACCAGGACGGCGAACGCGATGGTCGCCAGGATGATCTCCAGCATGCTGAGCACGCTGGAGACGAAGAACAGCGGTCCAGGTAGGACGAAGTCGACGACGTGCAGGTACGCCGAACCCAGCGGCCGCGCGGAGATGATGTCGGAGTGCGGGACCTCTCCGTGCAGCACCCGCCACGCCTGAGCGAGGATGAAACCCTGGTCCGACGGGTGGAAACCGAAGCGCCCCACCCGGAGTTCGGTGGCGACGGCGAGCGCGAGCACCCAGGCGACGTGCAGGGAAAGCCGCAGCACTGTCCTGGACGGACGTACCGCTGACATCCCTGTGGCGTCCGGTCCGGTCGTCAGCGGGGGACTGGCGACGTCCACACTGCCCCTTCCCTCCTCGTCCTGCCTCGGCCCGAGTCCGCCGACCCCCCGGCGTATCGGAAACCGATGGTAGCGGCCTGGGGCTTCCCCCGATCGAGCCCGGCGGCGAGGACGTCAGGGGCGGCGGCGCCAGACCAGCCTGGTGACCGCGCCCGCCACCGAGGCGAGTGGGGCCTTCCGGGGCAGGCCACGGGTTTCCGGCGCGGACTCGGGCATCACGCGGTAGACGAGGTGTGCGAAGAACCGCGTCGTCTTGGGTGCGACGAGCGTCACCAACTCGGCTGCCGTTCCTTCGGGCAGGTTCAGGATCTCCGGCCGTTTCTCCAAGGCTTTCACCACGAGAGCGGCGGCGCGTTCGGGAGAACTCGACGGCATCCCGCGGTAGGACCCGGTGGGCGTGATCATGTCGGTGCGCACCAGCGGCATCCGGACCGAGGTGAAGGTGACGCCGTCGGAAAGCGTCTCCCGTCCGGCGGTCAGCCCGAACTCCTCCAGCGCGGCCTTCGAGGCCAGGTAAGCGGAAAACCGCGGCGTGTCGGTCTGGAGTCCTTGGGTGGTCACGTTGACGATGTGGCCGAACCCGCGCGCGGTCATCGACGGCAGCAGGCCGAGGGTCAGCCGCACCGGGCCGAAGTAGTTGATCGCCATCGTGCGCTCGAAGTCGTGGAACCGTTCGGTGGACAGCGAAAGCGACCGCCGGATCGAGCGGCCCGCGTTGTTGACCAGCATGTCGACGGCGCCGTGCGCGGCGAGCACGTCCTTGACCAGAGCGTCGACCGCGTCGCCGTCGGTGAGGTCGCACGGGTACGCGGACGCCTTCCCGCCCGCCGCGACGATCTGTTCGCGGACCTCTTCGAGTTCGTCGGCACGCCTGGCCACGAGGATCACCTCGGCACCCTTCGCGGCGACGGCCAGCGCGGACGCGCGTCCGATGCCCGACGAGGCGCCGGTGATCAGGACCTTGCGGCCGTCGAGCGGTTCCGGCCCGGGGCGGCGGCGCCCGCGATCGGGGTCCAGGTGCTCGAGCCAGTACCGGTAGAGCGGTCCGGCGTACTCCTTCAACGGGGGCAAGGTGATTCCGCTGCCGTCGAGTGCCGCGGTGGTCGCGCTCGTGTCGAAGTCGACCTCCATGCTCAGATGCGGCAGGACTTCGAGCGGGATGCCGAGTTCCTTCAGTACCGCGGCGCGGGCCGAGCGGCCGCCGGGAACGCGGTCGAACCCGGCCGCCGCGGACCTCGCCAGGCGGGTTCCGGCCCGCTTCAACGCCCCGGACGCACGCGAGGGAAGGACGGCGGAGATCTTCGGCCCGCCCGCGGCCCGCGCGAAGGCGTTGTAGACCTCGTGAAGTGGTTGCGGCCGCGGCGACGCGAGGTGGTAGGTGCTGCCGCTCGGCGCGTCGACGTGCATGAGGTGTTCCATCGCTTCGACGACGTAGTCGACCGGCACGATGTTCGTGGCGCCGAGATCCGGGGCGGCCAAAGGGAGGCGGCGGGGCAGCGTGGCGAGCCGCGAGATGGCGGGGAGGAAGTAGTACGGGCCGTCGATCTTGTCCATCTCGCCGGTGCGCGAATCGCCGGCGACGGCGGACGGCCGGTACACGCGGAACGGCGTTTTCCCATGCCGTCGCACGAGTTTCTCGGCCTCGAACTTCGTCGCGTGATACGGCGACGCGAAGCTCTGACCGAAGTCGAAGTCGGCCTCGGTGAAGCGCCCGGCGTACTGCCCGGCGACCGCGATCGAAGAGACGTGGTGGAAGAGCCCGGCGTTCGCGGCGGCGGCGAACTCCAGGACGTTGCGGGTGCCGTCGACGTTGGCCGCGCGGTTGGCCGCTTCGTCCGCGGTGAGGTCGTAGATCGCGCCGAGGTGCACGACGTGGTCGAGGGGCCCCACTTTGGCCGGGTCGATGCCCAGCGTGGGGTCGGTCAGATCGCCGGTGACGGGAACGAGCTTCTCGTGGCTCGGGAGCTTCCCGCGTGAGGTCTCCCTCACGAGAACATGGACGGCTACGGTCTCAGGTCGCCGCAGTAGGCGCGCGACCAGGCGTTTGCCCAGGAAACCCGTCGCGCCCGTCACGAAGTAGGTGGTCATGGCCGGCTCCTTCCGAACGGGGCCGACTCTACCTACTCAGAAGTAGGAACGGTAGTTGTCATTCACTGTGATCCGGATGTTCGGCCACCGCGACCACGGCGTCGCGGAGCGCGGCGCGCAGGCGCCCCACATCCAGCGGCCCGAGTACGGCGGCTTCACCGGGCGGCGCCACGAGCACGATCTTGTCGCTGCTCACGAACACCGTCACGTCCCTGCGCCTGCCCGCGAGATCCCGGCAGCCGACCGACCATTCGTCCCGCGGTGCCAACGTCCTCATCCTCCCGTATCCCATGGTCTCCCTTTCTCGTCCGTGGCTGGGACGAGGTGGTTTCGGGGCCGTGACGCGGGTTACCCCACATTCCTACTGATGGGTTAACCGAGCGTGCGTCCTGTGATCGACTTCCGGTTTCGCTAGGCCGGACGAGGGCGGACCGGAGTAGCGTCCGAGGGAAAGCCTGCTTGGGAGGTCTTTGTGTCCGAACCCAGGAAGATCGTCATCGTCGGGGCCGGTCTCGCCGGAGCGACGGCCGCCGGGGCGCTGCGAGAACGTGGCTACGCGGGCGAAATCCTGCTGCTCGGTAGCGACACTCATCGCCCGTACGAATTACCGCCCCTGTCCAAGGGTCTTTTGCTCGGCAACACCGATGAACCCGATTGGGTGCACGAGCCGGGTTTCTACGAAGAGAAGGACATCACGCACAAGGGCGGGGCCACCGCGACCAGGATCGAACTCGGCGCGCGGCTCGTGCTCGACGACGTCGGCGGTGAGCACCGATTCGACCGGCTGGTCCTCGCCACCGGGTCCCAGCCGCGCCCGCTCCCGGTACCCGGTGGTGATTTCCCCGGCCTGCGGACCCTGCGCACGCTCGACGACGCTCTGGCGCTGCGTTCGGCGTTCAAGGACGCCGGACGGGTGGTGATCGTCGGCGCGGGCTGGATCGGCACCGAGGCCGCGGCGGCCGCCAGGGAACACGGCGCCGAGGTGACCGTGGTCGACCAGGTCGGCTCGCCGCTGCTCGCGGTACTGGGCGAGCAGGTGTCGGGAGTCTTCAAGGACCTCCACACCGAGCACGGTGTGAACTGGCGTCTGGGTGAAGGGGTCGCCGGATTCACCGGTGGCCCGGACGGGGTGACCGGCGTACGTCTCCAGAGTGGTGACGAGCTTCCCGCGGACGTCGTGCTGGTGGCCGTCGGCGCCGCGCCGCGGGTCGACCTCGCGCACGCCGCCGGACTGGAACTGTCCGACGACGGCGGTGTCTGCGCCGACGCCGGCCTGCGGACCGCCGCGCCCGACGTCTACGCGATCGGCGACATCGCCGCACATTTCCATCCCCGCTACGGAAAACGCGTCCGCGTCGAGCACTGGTCGAACGCGAAGTGGCAGGGCGAGCACGTCGCCGGGAACCTGCTTGGCGAGAACGAGCCGTACCTGAAGAGCCCTTATTTCTTCTCGGACCAATACGATCTCGGCTGCGAATACCGCGGCCTCGCCGATCCCGAACGCGACGAACTCGTCGTGCGGGGCGACCTCGCGGCGCGGGACTTCACGGCGTTCTGGGTGCGGGACGGGCAGGTGACCGCCGCGATGAACGTCAACCAGTGGGATGACGGGGACGCGCTGAAGGCCTTGGTCGACGGACGCGCGACGGTGACCGCGGAGCAACTGAAGACGGCCGATCTCTCGACGCTTGGGTGACCTGTGCAATGAAGGGGCCTTTCATAGCAAAATTTGCTATGAAAGGCCCCTTCATTGCACGTTGCGGGGGCTTAAGCCGCCTGAGCGACCAGAGCCCGCGAAGGTCGCGTCATGGTCCCGAAGGCCAGCAGAGCGAGTACGCCGAACGCCGCCATGGTGATCCCCATCGGCACCGCGGTTCCCGCACCGCCCAGTCCGACCAGCGGCGTCGCCAGCCCGCCGACGACGAACTGCAACACCCCCAGCAACGCCGACGCCGAACCGGCCGACCGGGCCTGGTCGGCCAGCGCCAGCGAACTCGCGTTCGGCGCGACCATGCCGATGCTCGACACCAGGATGAACAGCGGGATCAGCAGCCCGATCAGGCCGAGGTCCAGCACCGCCGCGGCCAGCACGCCGAATCCGGCGACCGCCGCGACGATCAGGCCGACGGTCAGCAGTGTCCGTTCGGGGAAGCGTCCGACGATTCGCCCGTTCAGCTGGCCGACGGCCACGATGCCGATGCCGTTGAGTCCGAACACCAGGCTGTATGCCTGCGGGCTGAGCCCGTAAACACCCTGAAGTGCGAAGGACGATCCGGAGATGTAGGCGAACAGGCTGCCGAACATGAGCCCGGAAGCCAGCGCGTAGCCGAGGAACCCGCGGTCGCGGAACAGGCCGGCGTAGGTCCGCATCACCGAGCCGAAGCGCGCGGGCGTGCGGCGTTCCTCGGGCAGCGGTTCCGGCAGCAGGAAGAAGACGACGGCGAGCAGGATCGCGCCGAACACGGTCAGGCAGACGAACACGCCGCGCCACGAGGTCCAGTTCAGGATCTGGCCGCCGATGATCGGCGCCAGGATCGGGGCGAGCCCGTTGACCAGCATGAGCAGCGAGAAGAACTTCGTCATCGCGGTGCCGGAATAGAGGTCGCGCACGGTCGCCCTGGCGATCACGATGCCCGCCGCTGCCCCGAAGGCCTGGACACCGCGGGCGGCGATGAGCAGTTCGGCGCTCGGGGCGACGGCGCACAGGATCGAGCCGACCATGTAGAGGGCGAGCCCGGCCACGAGCGGTTTGCGGCGGCCGATCGCGTCGGACAGCGGTCCGAGGATCAGCTGGCCGATGGCGAGCCCGATGATGAACGCGCTCAGTGTGAGCTGGACGGTCGCGTCCGCCGCGCGCAGTTCCCCTGCCATCTGCGGCAGCGCGGGCAGGTACATGTCGATGGACAGGGGCCCGAAGGCGGACAGGCCGCCGAGGATCAGGACGAACCGGGCGCGTCCGGTCGTGATTGGGCGCGCGACAGGTTCTTCCACTCGCTCGGGCGCGATGGTCATGCTCTTCCTCTCCCCAGTGATGGTTCCGCGGGGAACAACTTGCTTAGAGTAGGTAACTATTCCCGCTGTGAGGCAGGCCACACCGACTTCGGGCGACTGATCCGATCAATTTTCCGGACAAATCCAGATGACCTCTAGATCTTGTCGGACCTCGTCGGGTATACATCGGATGTCTGTTCGTTGCTGGTGGTTCGGTCGGAAGGGAAAATCCGTGCAGCTGTTGCGTCTCGGGGAGCCGGGAAGTGAGCGTCCGTTCGTACGTGCCGGGGATGGCACGGTGCGCGACCTCGCGGGGCTGACCGCCGACATCGATGGCAGCTTCTTCGCGAGCGACGGCGTCGCCAGGGTCGCGGCCGCGCTGGCCGCCGGTGAACTGCCCGAAGCCGATGCCGAAGCCGCGGACGCCCGGATCGGCGCGCCGATCGCCCGGCCCGGCAAGGTCGTCTGCATCGGCCTCAACTACCGGCGGCACGCCGAGGAGTCCGGCGCCGCCGTCCCGACCGAGCCGGTCGTGTTCATGAAGGCCTCCGACGTCGTCGTCGGCCCGGAGGACAACGTGCTCGTGCCGCGGAACTCGACGAAGACCGACTGGGAGGTCGAGCTCGGCGTCGTCATCGGCAAGACCGCGCGCTATCTCGACAGCGTCGGAGAAGCCCTCGAGTACGTCGCCGGGTACACAGTCTCGAATGACGTATCCGAGCGCGAGTTCCAGCTCGAACGCGGCGGCCAGTGGGACAAGGGCAAGTCGTGCGAGAACTTCAACCCGCTCGGCCCGTCGCTGGTCACCGCGGACGAGGTGCCCGATCCGCAGGACCTCGGCCTGCGGCTGTGGGTCAACGGCGAGAAGAAGCAGGACTCGTCGACCAAGGACATGATTTTCACGGTCGCCGAGATCGTGCATTATCTGAGCCAGTTCATGGCGCTGCGTCCGGGCGACCTCATCAACACCGGAACCCCGCAGGGCGTCGCGCTCGGTCAGCCCGATCCCAAGCCGTACTTGCGGGAAGGTGACGTCATCGAGCTCGAGATCGACGGCCTCGGCCGCCAGCGCCAGACCGTCAGGCAGGCGTGATGGCGAAGATCGTGGGCATGGAGGTGCTCGACGTCCGCTTCCCCACCTCGCGGGAGCTGGACGGTTCCGACGCCATGAACCCGGACCCGGACTACTCGGCCGCGTACGTCGTGCTGCACACCGACGGCGGCCCGGACGGCTACGGGCTCGCCTTCACCATCGGCCGCGGCAACGACGTCCAGGCCGCCGCCATCCGCGCGCTCGAAACGCATGTCGTCGGCCGGGACGTCCCCACCGGCGCGGCCGCGCTCGGCGACCTGTCCAGGGCGCTGGTCGGCGACTCGCAACTGCGCTGGCTCGGCCCGGAAAAGGGTGTCGCGCATATGGCGATCGGCGCGGTGGTCAACGCCGCCTGGGACCTCGCCGCGCGCATCGCCGGACTGCCGGTCTGGCGCTTCGCAGCCGAGATGTCGCCTGAAGACCTGGTGTCGCTCGTCGACTTCCGCTACCTCTCCGACGCGCTGACCGAACAGGAAGCGCTCGACATCCTTCGCGCCGCCGAGCCCGGCCGCGCCGAGCGGATCGCCCGGATCGAACGCGACGGATACCGCGCGTACAGCACGTCTCCCGGTTGGCTCGGCTACTCGGACGCGAAACTCGTCCGGCTCGCCGAACAGGCGGTCGCGGACGGCTTCGAGATGATCAAGCTGAAGGTCGGCGGCAACCTCGAGGACGACGTCCGCCGGATGAAGCTCGCCCGCGAGACCGTCGGCGCGGGTATCCGGGTCGCCGTCGACGCGAACCAGCGCTGGGACGTCTCGGCCGCGATCACCTGGATGACCGAGCTGGCACCGTACGACCCGTATTGGATCGAGGAGCCCACCTCGCCGGACGACGTGCTCGGGCACGCCGCGATCGCCAAGGCGCTCGCCCCGATCCGGGTGGCCACCGGCGAGCACGTCCAGAACCGCGTGATGTTCAAGCAACTGCTCCAGGCCGGCGCGATCTCGGTGCTGCAACTGGACGCCGCCAGGGTCGGCGGGTTCAACGAGAACCTGGCGATCCTGTTGCTGGCGGCCAAATTCGACGTCCCGGTGTGCCCGCACGCCGGTGGGGTCGGGCTGTGCGAACTCGTGCGGCATCTGTCGATGTTCGACTACGTGGCGGTGTCCGGTTCCGACGTCGACCGGTCCATCGAATGGGTCGACCACCTCCACGAGCATTTCACCGATCCGGCCGTCGTGGCCGATGGCCGCTACCTCGCGCCGTCCTCGCCGGGCTTCTCCGCGCGGATGCACGACGCGACGCTGCGCCGGTTCACCTTCCCCGACGGTCCAGAATGGACGGAGACTGCCAGTGAGTGAGTTCGAAGGCCTCGTCGCCGCCGTCACCGGTGGCGCGTCCGGGATCGGCAGGGCCACCGCGGATCTGCTCGCCTCCCGCGGGGCGACGGTCGCGGTGCTCGACCTGAAACCGGACGACCTCCCCGAAGGCCTCACCGGATTCCGGTGCGACGTCGGTTCGGACGACGAGGTGCGTTCGGCGATCGACGCGGTCGCCGAACGGTTCGCCCACCTCGACATCCTGGTCAACAACGCCGGGATCGGCGCTCAGGGTGACGTCACCGCGAACGGCGACGACGAATGGCACCGGGTGCTCGACATCAACGTCGTCGGCATGGTGCGACTGGCGCGGGCGGCGTTGCCGCATCTGAAGAAGTCGCCGTCGGCCGCGATCGTCAACACCTGCTCGATCGCCGCGTGGGCAGGCCTGCCCAACCGCGCGCTGTACTCGGCCAGCAAGGGCGCGGTGCTCTCGCTGACCCTGGCGATGGCGACCGATCACCTCGCCGACCGGATCCGGGTCAACTGCGTCTGCCCCGGCACCGCGGACACCCCGTGGGTCGGCAGGCTGCTCGACTCCGCCGGTGACCCGGAAGCCGAACGGGCGGCGCTGGCCGCCCGTCAGCCGATGGGCAGGCTGGTGACCGCGGACGAGGTCGCGAACTCGATCGCATATCTCGCCAGTCCGCTTTCCGCGTCGACCACCGGAACGGCGCTCGCCGTCGACGGAGGTATGTACGGGCTGCGTCCGCGCGGCCCGGTCCAGCAGTAGGTTCCCGCTGTCATCAAGGAGGATGCGGTGCGTACGAGGGTGATCAAGGTGGCCGCCGCGGCCACCGTGCTCGGCCTGGCCCTGTCGGCCTGTGGGTCCACAAAGGACAACGCGTCGGCGCCGGGTGCCGGTGGGGCACAGGGTGGCAAGGTCGGTGCGACGATCCCGTTGCTGACCTCGCCGTTCTGGCAGGCTTACAACAACTACGTACCGCTGAAGGCGAAGGAACAGGGCGTCGACGCGCTCCCGACAGTCAACGCGGACAGTGACTCGGCGAAGCAGATCACCGACATCAACACCCTGCTCAATCAGGGCATCAAGGGTCTCGTCGTGACGCCGCTCGACTCCGCCGCCGTCGTGGCGGGCCTCAAGGCCGCGGAGAACAAGGGTGTTCCGGCGGTGGCCGTCGACGTCGCACCGGAGAGTGGCAAGGTCGCGATGGTGGTGCGCGCGGACAACAAGGCGTACGGCACCAAGGCCTGTGAGGCGATCGGCGCGAAGGTCACTTCGGGCAAGGTCGTGCAGGTCATGGGTGACCTCGCCTCGGTCAACGGCCGTGACCGCTCCGAAGCGTTCCGGCAGTGCATGAAGGCGAAGTTCCCGGGCGTCCAGGTGCTGGAGGTCGCCGCCGAGTGGAAGGCGGACAAGGCTTCGTCCGGTTTGGACAGTCTGCTGACCGCCAACCCGGACATCAAGGCCGTGTACATGCAGGCGGGCGGCGTCTACCTGGCGCCGACGCAGCAGGCGCTCAAGCGCAAGAACCTCTACTTCCCGGTCGGCGACCCGAAGCACGTCGTGCTGGTCAGCAACGACGGCATCCCGCAGGAACTGGCCGCGATCCGCGCGGGCGAACTCGACGCGACCGTCTCCCAGCCCGCCGACGACTACGCCAAGTACGGCATGTACTGGATCAAGAAGGCGATGGCGGGGGAGACCTTCAAGGCCGGGCCGACCGACCACGGCAGCACGATCGTCGAGGTCCGGCCGGGGATACTGGAGGACCAGCTTCCCGCGCCCGTGGTCACCAAGGACAACGTGGACGACAAGGCCCTGTGGGGGAACAACCTGTGAGCGCGCTGCCCGCCGGCTCCGCCGCCGTACCGGTGGTCAGCGCACAGGGCGTCGGTAAACGCTACGGCCCGACCGTGGCGCTGTCCGACGTCAGCCTCACCGTCCACCCTGGCGAGTCGCACGCGCTCGTCGGCCGCAACGGCGCGGGGAAATCCACCCTCGTCTCCATCCTCACCGGACTGTCCAAAACGGACACCGGTCACGTCGAGTTCGGCGGGATCCCCGCGCCGCCCTTGTCCAAACAGGACGACTGGAAGCGCGCGGTCGCCTGCGTCTACCAGCACGCGATGGTCGTCCCGCAGCTGACCGTCGCGGAGAACCTGTTCCTGAACCGCCAGTCCGGCAAAGGGTTCGCGATCGGCTGGCAGCGTCTGCGCCGTCAGGCCAAGAACCTGCTGGATTCCTGGGACGTCCACGTGGACGTCGACACCCCGGCCGGGGAACTTTCGGTCGAGGACCGGCAGTTCGTGGAGATCGCGCGGGCGCTTTCCTATGGTGCCCGGTTCATCGTGCTCGACGAGCCGACCGCGCAACTGGACAGCCAGGCGATCGAGCGGCTCTTCGACCGGATGCGCCAGATGCAGGCGAACGGGGTGACGTTCCTGTTCATCTCGCACCACCTCCACGAGGTGTACGAGGTCTGCCAAGCGGTCACCGTGCTGCGCGACGCCAAGCACATCCTCACCGCGCCGGTCTCGGAGGTCGGCCACGCCGAGTTGATCGACGCGATGACCGGTGAACAGGGCGGGCTTTCCGTCCGCGACGCTTCGGCGCGTGAGGCGCTGGCTTCGGACGCGGACGAGGTATTGACCGTCGACGGGCTTTCCGGCGACGGCTTCCACGACGTCAGCTTCCGGGTCCATCGCGGTGAGGTGATCGGTCTCGCGGGCAGCAACGCCAGCGGCAAGCACCAGGTCGCGGAAACCGTGTACGGACTGCGCTCGCCGTCGTCCGGTGCGGTCAAGGTCGAGGGCAAGGCGCTGAAGCCGGGCGACATCCCGGCCGCGATCCGGGCCGGAATCGGCTGTGTGCCGAGAGATCGGCACCACGAAGGCCTGGTCCTCGATCACTCCATCATGGACAACGCCACACTGTCCATTTTGGATCGCATGGGCAAGGCGGGTATCGCCGCGCCGAGCGCACGGTACGAGCGGGCGTCGAGAGCGCTGAAGGATTACGACATCGTCGCGGCCGGCGCCGATCAGCCGGTGTCCGACCTTTCCGGAGGCAACCAGCAGAAGGTCGTCCTGGCCCGCGCGCTGGCCGGGGACCCCCGGCTGGTCGTGCTGATCAACCCGACCGCGGGTGTGGACGTGAAATCGAAGGAGGCCCTGCTCGCGGTCGTCGACCGGGTGCGGGCCGAGGGCAAGGCGGTCTTGATCGTCAGCGACGAGCTGGACGATCTGCGCCTGAGCGACCGGGTGCTGGTGCTGCGCGCCGGTGCCGTGGTCGCCGAACACCGGGCCGGCTGGTCCGACGGCGATCTGGTGGCCGACATCGAAGGAGTCGAGCCTTGATAACAGACCCAATAGCGTCCTTCGTGGCCCCGCCGAAACGCCGGAAGTTCCGCTGGCTGCGCGAACTCGCGCTGGTGCCCGCCCTCGTCGTGGTACTGATCATCGGAGGACTGATCAGTGACACGTTCCTGACCTTCGGCAGCATCGTCGGCATCCTGTCCGCCTCGGCGGCGCTGTCGATGGTGGTGCTGGGCGAATCTCTGGTCCTGCTCACCGGGAAGTTCGACCTGTCACTGGAATCCACCATGGGGATGGCGCCCGCGCTGGGCGCGATGCTGGTGATCCCGGTGGCGTCTTCGGGCTTCGGCACCGAATTCCCCGGTTTCGCGGGCATCCTCGCCGTACTGGTGGCCGGTGCCGCCATCGGTTTCGTGAACGGGTTCCTGATCGTCAAACTGAAACTGAACGCCTTCATCGTCACGCTGGCGATGCTGACGGTGCTGCGCGGCACGCAGATCGGCTCCACTCAGGGCAAGACGCTGTTCGACCAGCTGGACGTGTTCACCGCGCTGGCGACGACCACGTTCATCGGGCTGCCGATGTCGGTGTGGCTGGCCGCGGCGCTGTTCACCGTGTTCGGGCTGGGCCTGCGGTATCACCGGATCGGCCGATCGCTGTACGCCATCGGCGGCAACCGGGAAGCCGCGCGGGCCGCGGGTATCCGCGTCGACCGGATCTCGTGGGGTGTGTTCGTCGTGGCGGGCGTGCTGGCCGCGCTCGGCGGGCTCGCGTACACCGGGTACGTCGGCGCGCTCGGCGCGGATCAGGGCGACGGATTGATCCTTCAGGTGTTCGCGGCTGCGGTGATCGGCGGTGTCTCACTCGACGGTGGGAAGGGCACTCTGGTCGGAGCGCTCACCGGCGTCCTGCTCCTGCAGACGGTCACCAACCTGCTGCAAGTGGCGCAGGTGCCGCCAGAGTGGCTGAAGGCGATCTACGGCGTGATCATCCTGGTCGCGTTGATCATTTCCCGCTATGCCAGCGGGAAGGCCCAGACTTAGCCCGCCGGGTGTTATGAACGGTCCGTTCATTACAGGATTTTGTTATGAACGGACCGTTCATAACACGCCCGGAGCCGGTTCGAGGACGTAAGTGGAGGTAGCTGTGTCAGGAAGCTTCGGCGGTCGCGGTCGGGTCGTCGGCGGTGCCGAGGGCGTTGCGGAGCCACTGCTCGACCCCGGCCACGTGCACGGTGGCCCACGAACGCGCCAGTTCGGGTTCCCGGGCGGCGATGGCCTCGTAGATCGCCGAGTGCTGCTCGCGGGTCTTCGCGACCGCGCCCTCCTGCGTGAGCCCGCGCCAGATGCGGGCGCGCGCGGTGGGGCCGGACAGGCTGTCCAGCAGCGAACACAGCACCGGATTGCCGGAGCCGTCGGCGATCTTGCGGTGGAACTGCAGGTCGTTCGCGACCAGCGCCTCCACCGTCGGCGAGTCGGCCAGTTCGTCGAGCAGGCGGCCTAGTTCCGCGATGTCCTCGTCGCTCATGTGCATCGCGGCCATCGCCGTCGCGGCCGGTTCGAGGATCCGGCGGACGGCGAGGAAGTCCAGCACGGTGTCGTCGCGGTGGAAGTCCACCACGAACGTCATCGCGTCGAGGAGGAGATTCGGTTCGAGGCTGGTGACGTACGTTCCGTCGCCCTGCCGGACGTCGAGCACGCGGATCAGGCACAGCGCCTTCACCGCTTCGCGCAGCGAACTGCGGGACAGGCCGAGCCGCTGGGCCAGTTCGGCCTCCTTCGGCAGCCTGTCGCCAGGAGCAAGCTCGCCGGAGATGATCATGTCCTTGATCTTGTCGATCGCGACATCGGTGACCGGCATGTTCCACCGCCCTCCCCGAAGACCTCGGATGTTTGAGTGTTAGTTGACAGAGTGCCATGTTTCGAGCTGAGGAGGCGCGGTGACCCACGGTGTCGCACTACAAAGAGTGGCACTCCACACCCGGTTGAAGCCGGGTAAGGAGGCCGAATACGAGTCGGTCCACGCCGTCATCCCGGTCGATCTCGACGAAGCGCTGAGGTCCGCGGGGGTGCATTCGTGGCGGATCTGGCGTGACGGTCTCGACCTGTTCCACCTGGTGGAGGTCGAGGACTACGCGAAGATGCGCGCGACCTTGCGCGATCATCCGGCCAACATTCCCTGGCAGGCCAGGATGTCGGAACTGCTCGACGTCGAAGACGACTACTCGGGTAACGATTCGGGCCTCGGCCTGGTTTGGGAGCTTCCGTGAAGATCTCCCTGTCCCCACTGGGGCTCGGCTGCGCGCAGCTGGGCAATCTGTACCACGCCATCACCGACGAGACGGCCGAAGCGACCGTCCGGCAGGCGTGGGATGAAGGCATCCGGTATTTCGACACCGCCCCGCACTACGGTCTCGGCCTGTCGGAACGACGGCTGGGGGCGGCACTTTCGACGTACTCCCGCGCGGACTTCGTGGTGTCGACCAAGGTCGGCCGCGTACTGGAGCCGAACCCGGCCGGCGCTTCGCGCACCGACTCGCAGGGTTTCGTCGTGCCCGCGGCCTACAAACGACGGTGGGACTTCAGCCGCGACGGGATTCTTCGGTCGCTTGAGGACAGTCTGGAGCGGCTCGGGCTCGACCGGGTGGACGTCGTCTACGTGCACGATCCGGACGAACACTTCGAAGACACCGTCAACGGCGCTTTCCCCGCGCTGCTCGAATTGCGGGAGCAGGGCGTCGTCGACGCCATCGGGGCCGGGATGAACCAGGCGCCGATGCTCACGGAGTTCGTCCGCCGGTTCGACCTCGACGTGATCCTGCTGGCCGGCCGGTACACCCTGCTCAACCAGCCCGCCCTCGACGATCTCCTGCCGCTGTGCGCGGAACGCGGGGTCGACGTGGTGGCCGGTGGCGCGTTCAACGCCGGGATCCTCGCCACGGCGTCACCCGGCACGATGTACGACTACGCCGAGGCCCCGGCCGAACTGGTCGAGCGGGCCCAGCGGATCGCCGAGGTCTGCGAGCGGCACGGTGTCGAACTCCCTCAGGCCGCCCTGGCTTTGCCCGCCGCGCATCCGGCGGTGGTGTCCGTAGTCGTCGGCGCGCACGATCCCGGACAGGTCCGGCTCAACGCCGAGCGGTTCCGCCGCCCGGTGCCGCGCGAGTTGTGGGCGGACCTGATCCGTGCGGGACTGTTGCGAGAGGACACCCCGCTGCGGCCGGAAGGACAGTCGTGATCGACGCGCACCACCATCTCTGGGATCCCTCGCGGCGGCACTACCCGTGGATGACGGGGGCGGCGCTGGAACCGATCCGCCGTCCGTACACAGTGGACGATCTCCGCGCGGTGACCAAGGCGGCGGGCGTGAAAGGGACCGTGCTGGTGCAGACGGTCTCGTCGGAAGAGGAGACGCACGAGTTCCTTTCCGTCGCTCGTGCCGAACCGCTGATCGCGGGTGTCGTCGGCTGGGTCGATCTCACCGCGTCCGATGTGGCCGATCGTCTCGCCGCGTTTTCCGGTCCCCTGGTGGGAATCCGGCATCAGGTGGAGGACGAGCCGGACCCGTCGTGGCTCACGCGGTCCGAGGTTCTGCGGGGGCTCGCCGCTGTCGGTGAGGCCGGGCTGGCGTACGACCTGTTGGTGAAGCCACCCCAGCTTCCGGCGGCGCTCGCGGTGGCTTCCGCGCTACCGGACCAGGTCTTCGTACTCGACCACGCCGCGAAACCGCCGATCTCCTCGGGGGAATGGCAGCCGTGGGCGGACGGCGTCGCGGCGCTGGGGGAGCTGGACAACGTGTACTGCAAGCTTTCGGGGCTGGTGACCGAGGCGGACTGGGCACAGTGGAAGGTCGGACATCTGGCGCGCTGGGCCGAGCACGTACTGGAGTCCTTCGGGGCTTCTCGGCTGATGTTCGGCTCCGACTGGCCGGTCTGCGAACTCGCGGCCGCGTACGAGGTCGTCGTCGACACCGCGTTCTCGCTGACCGGCTCGTTGAGCGACGCGGAGCGGCTGGAGTTCTTCGACGGGACCGCGCGGCGGGCCTATCGCCTTTCGTGAGTGGTGACCGAGGCGCGGCGGAACAAGCCATGACAAATCTCCGGCCAGAAGCCGGGGAAAGGAAGAAAGTGGGCGGCGCGGGGTCCGGACGCCTGCGAACCGCCGATCAACGACCTGCGGCAGGGGGAGGAAAGATCAGAATTCGTCCTGCTTGACCATCGTCCGCAGGCGGGCCAGTGCGCGGTGCTGCGTCACGCGCACGTTGCCGGCGGAGATCCCGAGCGCTTCGGCGGTTTCGGCGGCGGAGAGACCGACGGCGATGCGGAGGGCGAGGATCTCCTGCTGCACTCGCGGAAGAGTGGAGAGCAGGCGGCTGAGCCGGGCACCGAGGTCCAGGTGCAGGGCGTGCGTTTCGGGCTCGTTGTCGCCGATGGGTCGTTCCGGCAGTTCGGGCACCGGCTCCGACCGGTCGCGGGAGACCGCGCGGTAGGCGTCGGCGACCTTGTTGGCCGCGATCGCGTGCACGAGATAAAGGAACGAGCCGCCGCGATCCTGGTAGCCGGGCAGTGCTTTCAGCACCGCCATGCACACTTCCTGCGCGACGTCGTCCGCCGACAGGTAGGACAGGTCGCGGCCGCCCATTCTGGCGCGGCAGTAGCGGACCACGACGGGCCCGATCATCCGCAGCAGTGACTGGATGGCGGCGGGATTCCCGTCGCCCGCGTCCTTGACGAGGGGATCGAGATCTTCCTTCGTCAGCCGTCCGCCCGGTCGAGGCAGGTTCTCCGGAGTCGTGTATCCGGGGACCGCATCGGGGGTGACGGTTCTGGACGCGCTGGAAAGTGCTTGCATGGTCGTCCTCCCCGGCCGACCCTGTGACCGTCGCTGTCGAGGGGCCAACACTCCGTAACGATTGTGGGCGGCAGATGCCCCGTAAGATCAGATCCATCTACCGCCGTTGCGACGCAGCGTAATCGTAGGCGCCGATCGGACGGCAGTAAAGATTTCAACTAGAGATAGCCCATTCGCCGGAGTCGGCTTAATACAACCGAGACTCCACGTCAGGAAAACCGCGGTCGCGATCGCTGGATGTGTGCGGCCTTTAGCGCACCGCGATCAAAGCGGCCGCCGTCGCTACGACGAGTGCGGAGGCGGTGACAGCAAAGGCGGGGTTAAGAGGTTTCGGGGTCTCCGCCTTGCGCAGTGCCCGTTCACGAAGCGCGCCGATGACGACCAAAGTGATCACCATGGCGCCCGCGAACGCGACCGGGATGACCGTCGTTCCCCAGCCTCGCCGGGCGGCCATGTGCAGGAGCAGGAGTGTGCAGGCAGTAGCCGCGAGCGAGGTCCGGCGCCAGGCCAGCCCCGTCCGTTCCGCTTGCGCTCCGTGATCGCCCGAACTCACGAGAAGACCACCAGTGCCGCGGCGGTCAGGGTGATCGCGAGGATCCCGGCCGTCAGTAAGACCAGCATCCCGCTCTTCGGCAGCGGCTGCCCCGCGCGCATCGCGGACTGCACCTGCCGCCAGCGCGGATACGCGCTCGCCGCGAGTACGGCGGCCAATACGACGCAGAGACCCGCGAGGACGGTGCTCAGCGCGGTCGGGTCGGGGACCAGCTGGTGCACGGCGACGCCGCCGGCGAGCAGGCCCAGCGCCGTCCGGAGCCAGGCGAGGAAGGTCCGTTCGTTGGCGAGCGTGAATCGGTAATCGGGTTCCGAACCGCCTTCATGCGGTCCGTTGATCTCAGCCACTTGAAGAACACTAAGCCTTCCGGCGCGCGAAGACCCACCAGCGAAGGACCGCGAAGCGTGCGATGCCGCCCACGACGCTGGCGGCGAGCAGGGCGCCGGTCTGCTCCAGCGCGGTCGGCTCGGTGATCACCGCGTCGAGGGACGCGAGCACGATCGAGCCGTACGCGGCGTAAAAGGCGAAGGTCACCACGTCCTGGAAGTGCCGCTTGCTCGCATGACTCTTCCGGGTGGCGAAGGTGACCCGGCGGTGGAACTCGGTGTTCCCGACGGTCGTGACCGCGAGCGCGACCAGATTGGCCACCTGAGGGCCGAGGATCGGTTGCAGGACAAGGAAGAGCACTGCCTGCATGCCGGTGGCGACGACACCGGCGACGACGTACCAGGCGGCATGGTGGCCGAGTTCGTGGTGCCGTTCCGGCGCGCGCCGGATGATCCGGTGCCCTGGCGCCCACCTGGTGGTGGTCATACCGACGACGCTACTCCTTGTTTCACAAACTTGTGAAGCCAGTAAACCGGCTGGGGGCTGTGATCCCGGCGACAGCACCGTCGTTTGGCCGCCGGCGTCATCGGGTAGGCCACAGGGGGCCGGGTCGAGTACAGCACGCCCCGGCCGATGTCCGATGAGGAGGGAGCGGCCGAGTCGAGCCGCCCGAACGCTGGAGCGGGGCCGACCGGTTCGTCGGCCACGCCCGCGGAGATCCACGAAGGAGAGTCTCACGCCATGCGGCTGGCCGAAGAGGAGCCGGACGTCGGCGAAAAATGATCTTCACTCAGACGGCAGGCCATGCCGCGACCCCCTAGCGTGGTCCGTCAAGTGCAAGACCGCGACGAAGGAAGGGCAGAGATGCTTACAGTCACCGAAGCCGCCGCCGAGGCGATCACCGCACTGACGGGGCAGGAAAACGGGCAAGACGGAGGCGGACTGCGGTTCGCGATGCATTCCCAGCAGGGGGACAGTCCCCAGCTCGCGGTCTCCGTCGCTCCCGAGCCGGAAAGTGGCGACAGGGTGCTCGGCGCCGACGGGGGCCCGAAGGTGTTCTTGGAACCCGAAGCGGCCGCGCTGCTCGAAGACAAGGTGCTCGACGTCCAGCAGGACGAGACCGGCGAAGTCGCCTTCGCCGTACTCCCGCAGGCTCAGCCTCAGCCTGGCAGCTGAGCTCGGCGGGTTCAGGCTTTACTTTAAGTCCGGGCCCAGGCACGGACCAGCTCGCCGGCCCGCTCGCGCAGGAGTTCCGCCGCGTGCGCACGCGCGTGGTCGAGCGAAGGCGCGTGGTCGATCAGGGCGGCGCTGCCCACCACACCGAGGCCGGCGAGCTGGCTCTCGTCCAGCTGGATCCGCCCGGCCAGCACCATCAGCGGCACCGCGTGCTCCTGTGCGCGGGCCGCGATGCCCGCCGGGGCCTTGCCGTCGAGACTTTGCTCGTCCAGTGAGCCCTCGCCGGTGATGACGAGGTCGGCGCGCTCGATGGCGGCGGCGACCCCGGTGAGCCCGGCGATGAGCTGGAAACCGGATTCGACCGTCGCCCCGAGTCCCGCGATCGCACCGGCGGCGACCCCGCCGCCCGCTCCCGCGCCGGGGATGTCGGAGACGTCGGGAGTCCCGGCGTTCCGCAACGCCTGCGCCCAGCGGGCCAGGGATTCGTCCAGTTGCTCGACTTCGCGCGGGCCCGCGCCCTTCTGCGGTCCGAAGATCGCGGCTGCGCCCCGCGGTCCGAGCAAGGGGTTCGTCACGTCCGTGGCGACGGCGACCGTCACGTCTCCGAGCCGTTCGCGCACCGGGCCGAGTTCGGCCGAGGCGACGCGGCCCAGTGTGCCGCCGCCGAGTCCGACGGGTGCGCCGAACGCGTCGAACACCCCGCCGCCCAGCGCCGCCAGCATCCCGGCGCCGCCGTCGGTGCTCGCTGTTCCGCCGACCGTCAGCACCAGCCGCCGCGCACCGTTGTCGAGCGCGTGGGCGAGAAGTTCGCCGACGCCCCAGGTGTGCGCGGCCAGCGCCACTTCCGGGCTCGGTTCCACGAACTCGATCCCGCACGCACGGGCCGACTCGATGTAGGCCGTCCCGTCGAGCATCACGTAACGCGCGTCGACGGTGGCTTCGAGTGGTCCCCGGACCGGAAGTTCCACGAGACGGCCACCCGCCGCGACGAGGACGTCGAGCGTTCCCTCGCCGCCGTCGGCGACCGGGCAGGAGGAGACCTCGGCATCGGGCAGTGCGTCGCGGACGCCGTCGGCGATCGCCTCCGCGGCCTCGATCGCGGTCAGGCTTCCCTTGAACTTGTCGGGCGCGATGACCACACGAGTCATGGACGAACCTCCGTCAGCGGGTTCCCGCCGGTGAGCACCGACGCGACGTTTTCGGCCGCGAGCACGGCCATGGCAGTACGGGTCTCGACCGTCGCCGATCCGAGGTGCGGCGTCAAGAAGACGTTTTCGAGGCCGAGCAGGCGAGGCTCGACCTCGGGTTCGGCTTCGAACACGTCGAGGCCCGCTCCGGCGATCTCGCCGGCTTCGAGCGCGTCCGCCAGTGCCGCCTCGTGGACGACCGGACCACGCGTGGTGTTGATCAAGTACGCGCCCGGTTTCATCGACCTCAGCGCGTCCGCGTCGATGAGGTGCCGGGTGTCCGGCGTCAGGGGGCAGTGCAGGGAAACGACATCGGAGCTTTCCAGTAGTTCGTTGAGGGACAAGTACTTCGCGCCCAAGGTCCGCTCGACGTCTTCCGCCGCCCGCGACCGTCCCGAGTAGACGATCCGCATGCCGAAACCGAGCGCCCGCCGTGCGACCGCCTGCCCGATCTGGCCGAGCCCGACGATCCCGAGCGTCTTGTCCTGTAGTCCGGAACCGAGCAGGAAACCCAGGTGGAACGACCACGGCGTGCGCGAGCGGATCACCCGTTCGCCTTCACCGAGCCGCCGCGTGACCGCGAGGATCAGCCCGAACGCCAGATCCGCGGTGGCGTCGGTGAGCACGCCGGGGGTATTGGTGACGGTGATCCCGCGTTCGGCCAGCGCCGGGACGTCGACGTTGTCGTAGCCGACGGCCACGTTCGCCACGACCTTCAGCCCCGGGCCCGCCGCGTCGGCGACCGCGCCGTCGATCCGGTCGTGCAGCATGCCGACGATCGCGGAGGCGCCTCGCACGAACTCGCGGAGCTCGTCCGGCGTCAGCGGCCGGTCGGCGCGCGACAGTTTCACCTCCCCGGCTTCGGTGAGCACTTTCAGCGCTTCGTCGGGAATCCACCGGGTCACCGCGATCGTCGAGGTCACCTCGTCAGCCTAGTGTGCGGCAGTTGGTATCCCAAACGCGCGAATCCCCGTAATGAGGGAGGTGCTTCCCCTGCGCGGGGGAGTCGTCACCGGCGGGCTTCCCGGGATCGTCGTAAGCGCGGAAAAGCTCCGCGACCAGGGGATTTCAGGGGTGGAAATGAAACGATCACGAGAACTGGCGGCCGTCGGTGCGGCGATGGTCCTCACCGCGACACTCGCCGCCGCCGGTCCGGCGTCGGGTGCGGAAGAGGGCAAGGGGAAACCGACCGAACCGAGCCTGGTCGGCAGCGCCAAGATGCTGCGGAAGGGCGGCGACGACGTCCGGTTCACCTTCGACGCCCACGGCCTCTTCCCGGACAGCCGCGGGACGTTCCGGGTGAGCCACGCGGTCGGAGAGATCTCCGCCTACTTCCAGGGGACGGTCGACTGCCTGGTGGTCGGCGGCCCGGTCGCCGTGGTCACCGGCATCGTCAAGGACACGAACGTTCCCGGGCTCAAGGAGCGCCGGGTCGGGATGTCGGTGTACGACCACGGCAGGCGCGACAGGGTCGGCTACAGCTGGGGGCCCGATCCCGACCACGAGTTCGTCGTGCCGCCCTGTATGAGCAGTGCGACGGTCGAGACGGTCGAGACCGGGGACTTCAGAGCCGTCGAGTGGTTCCCGTCGGGCAGTGGGAATGGCTGAGGGGGGTCGGCGCTCGCGTAGTCGTCGCTGACGTCCCAAGTACATGAAGGCCCCCTTCCTTGCGCTAGACGCAGGGTTCCGGCAAAGTCGCAGAGCTGCTGGTCAGCGCTGCTTTTGGTAATCCGGACTTGGCATCGCTGGTGCCAGGAAGGGCTGAGCGGGGGAGGATTTCGGACGTTCAACGTCCGAAATCCTCCCCCGCTCAGGGGGCTCCGCAACCGGTGGGCCCGCTGACGATGCAGGAATGGGGACACTCAACTTCCCAATTCCTCCATCGTCAACCTCGCGCAGCGACGAATAGTCGCCCGAACTGCAAGATCTCGACTTTGAAGACCGTACCGAGTCGCGGGCCTTCACGACTCGTCGCGCCATCACCGGCACCTTCACGCACTCGATCAAAGAATGGAGTGCTCGACCGGCTCCGCTGTGCTATGTTCATATGCAGAACAGGTGTGCGCGATACGAACAGGTCAGGGAGTGGGGATGGCGGAGCTGCTGTCGTTGAAGGAGGCCGTGGCACGGCTGGTGCACGACGGGGACGTCGTCGCGCTCGAGGGCTTCACGCACCTCATCCCCGTAGCCGCGGGCCAGGAGATCATCCGTCAGCGCCGCACCGGCCTGACACTGGTCCGCATGACCCCGGACATCGTCTACGACCAGCTCATCGGCGCGGGTTGCGCGAGCAAGCTGATCTTTTCCTGGGGCGGGAATCCCGGTGTCGGCTCGCTGCACCGCTTCCGCGACGCGGTCCAGCACGCGTGGCCGGTGCCCTTGGAGATAGAGGAACACAGCCACGCGGGCATGGCGAATCGGTACGTCGCCGGTGCGTCGGGCCTGCCGTTCGCGGTGCTGCGCGGTTACACCGGCACCGATCTTCCCGCGCAGACCGACACGATCAAGCCCATCACCTGCCCGTTCACCGGTGAACAGCTCGCCGCCGTCCCCGCGCTGAACCCGGACGTGACGATCGTGCACGCCCAGCGCGCCGACCGGTCCGGCAACGTCCAGATCTGGGGCATCACGGGAGTGCAGAAGGAGGCGGTGCTGGCGGCGAAGCGATCGCTGGTCACCGTCGAGGAGGTCGTGGCCGAACTGGAGCCCCGGCCGGGTGCGATCGTGCTGCCGTCGTGGGCGGTCACCGCCGTCGCCGAGGTTCCCGGCGGCGCGAGCCCGTCGTACGCGGCGGGATACTACGAACGGGACAACGACGCCTACCAGGCATGGGACGTGATCGGCCGGGACAGGGAGAGCTTCACCCGCTGGCTCGACGAGCTGATGGGAGTGAAGGCATGACCGAGTACACCTCCGACGAGATGATGAGCGTCGCCGCCGCTCGCGCGCTCGGTGATGGGATGTCCTGTTTCGTGGGCATCGGCCTGCCCAGTACGGCGGCCAACCTCGCCCGCCGCGGGCACGCGCCGAACCTCACGCTGATCTACGAATCCGGTTGCCTCGGCGCCAAACCGACCCGGCTCCCGTTGTCCATCGGCGACGGCGAACTCGCCGACACCGCGGACGCCGTGGTCAGCGTTCCCGAGGTCTTCAACTACTGGCTCCAGCCCGGCCGGATCGACGTCGGTTTCCTCGGCGCCGCCCAGCTCGACAAGTTCGGCAACATCAACACCACCGTCATCGGTCCGGACTACGCCAACCCCAAGGTGCGGCTGCCCGGGGCTGGCGGGGCGCCGGAGATCGCCGCGTCCTGCCGCGAGGTGTTCGTGGTGCTGCGGCAGAGCCCCCGCACGTTCGTCGAGAAGGTCGACTTCGTGACGTCGTTCGGCCACGGCACCGGCAAGGGCGACCGCGAGCGGCTCGGGCTCCCCGGCGCAGGGCCGACGCTGGTGGTCACCGACCTCGGCCTGATGCGGCCCGACCCGGAGACCGCCGAGCTCACCCTCACCGAACTGCATCCCGGGATCGAGGTCGATCAGGTCGTCGAGGCGACCGGGTGGAAACTGAAGGTGGCGGGCGACGTCGGAACCACCCCGGCGCCGACCGAGGCAGAACTCCGCATCCTCCGAGACCTCAAAAGGGCGAGCGCATGACCGACGTCTTCCTGTTCGACGCCATCCGTACCCCGTTCGGCAAGTACGGCGGCGCCCTGTCCGGGGTCCGGCCGGACGACCTCGCCGCCACCGTGCTGCGGGCGCTGGGCGAGCGCAACGATCTCGACCCGGCCACCGTGGACGAGGTCGTGCTCGGCGACGCCAACGGCGCCGGCGAGGACAACCGCAACGTCGCTCGGATGGCGGCCCTGCTGGCGGGCTGGCCGACGAGCGTCCCCGGCGCGACTGTGAACCGGCTGTGCGGTTCCGGTCTCGACGCGGTCATGCAGGCGAGCCGGTCGGTCCAGGTCGGTGACGCTTCGCTCGCCGTCGCGGGCGGGGTCGAGTCGATGAGCCGCTCGCCGCTGGTCATGCAGAAACCGGAGAAGGCCTTCCCCGCCGGCAACCAGACGTTGCACTCCACCGCGCTGGGCTGGCGCATGGTCAACCCGAAGATGCCCGAGCAGTGGACGGTCTCGCTCGGCGAGTCCACCGAACAGCTCGCCGAGCGCTACGGCATCGGCCGCGACGAGCAGGACGCGTTCGCCGTCCGCAGCCACGTCAACGCCGCCCGCGCCTGGGACGAGGGGTTCTACGACGACCACGTCGTCCCGGTCGAGGGCGTCGAACTCACCCGTGACGAAGGTATCCGCCCCGATTCCACCCCGGAGAAGCTGGCGAAGCTCAAGCCCGTCTTCCGTCCACAAGGGACGGTCACGGCCGCCAACGCGTCGCCACTGAACGACGGCGCGTCCGCGTTGCTGCTCGGTGACGAGGCCGCCGGGAAGCGGCTCGGCAAGGCACCGCTGGCCAGGATCGCGGGCCGGGGCGCTGCTGGCGTCGACCCCGACGTCTTCGGCATCGGCCCGGTCCGCGCCGCCGAGATCGCGCTGGAGCGCGCCGGGATCGGCTGGGACGACCTGGCGGCGGTGGAACTGAACGAGGCCTTCGCCGCGCAGTCACTGGCTTGTTTGCGCGACTGGTCGAAGCTCGACCCGGAAATCGTGAACGTGAACGGCGGCGCGATCGCGATCGGGCATCCGCTGGGCGCCTCCGGCGGCCGGATCCTCGGCACCCTCGCCCACCACCTGCGCCGCACCGGCGGCAGGTGGGGGCTGGCGGCCATCTGCATCGGCGTCGGCCAGGGGCTGGCCGTCGTGCTCGAAGCTCACTGACCAGCGCCTGGAGGAGGCAAGCAGCATGTCCGCACCCGCAGAACTGAGGCTCCCGCGCTACCGGCGCGATCCGGAGGGAACGCATCCGCCGCTCGACTACGCCGGGTACCGGTCGACGGCGCTGCGCCACCCCCAGGAGCCGCTGATCGTGCTCCCGCACCTGCTGACCGAGATCACCGGCCCGGCGCTGGGACAGGGGCGGGTCGGCGAGTTCGACAACGACCTCACCCAGGGCCACGCGGGTGAGCCGCAGGGACAGCGGATCATCGTCACCGGACGGCTGCTCGACGGTGACGGACGGCCGATCCGGGATTCGCTCGTGGAGATCTGGCAGGCGAACGCGGGTGGCCGATACCGGCACACCTTGGACCGATGGCCGTCACCGGTGGACCCCAACTTCGACGGTGCGGGCAGGACGCTCACCGATTCCGAAGGGCGCTACACCTTCACCACCATCAAACCGGGCGCGTACCCGTGGAAGAACCACGACAACGCCTGGCGGCCGGCGCACATCCACTTCTCCGTCTTCGGCAGCGCGTTCACCCAGCGGCTGGTCACGCAGATGTACTTCCCGGAAGACCCGCTGTTTTCGCAGGACCCGATCTTCAACTCCATCCCGGACGAGAAGGCGCGGCAGCGGATGATCGCGCGATTCGACCTCGACCGCACCGAAGCCGAGTGGGCGCTGGCCTTCCAGTTCGACATCGTCGTACGCGGCCGCGAGGCGTCGGTCTTCGAGGACGAGGAGGACGAGCACTGATGCCCGAGACGACGCCTTCCCAGACCGTCGGCCCGTACCTGTCCATCGGCCTGCCCTGGCCCGACGGGCCGGACGTCGTCCCGGCGGACGAACCGGCCGCGATCCGCATCCACGGCAGGGTCCTCGACGGCGCGGGGAACCCTGTCCCGGACGCGATGATCGAAACCTGGCAGGCCGACGGCGACGGCCGTTTCGACCACCCCGACGACCCGCGCGGAGCGGTCGCGAACGGGTTCCGGGGCTTCGGGCGCTGCCCGACCGATCCGGGTGGGAACTACGAGATCCGGACGATCATGCCCGGCGCACTGCCCGGTCCGGCGGGCAGCACGCAGGCGCCGCATATCGACGTCTCGGTGCTCGCGCGTGGTCTCCTGCACCGCGTCGTCACCCGGATCTACTTCGAGGACAACGACAACTCCCAAGATCCGGTGCTCGCCTCTGTCCCGGAAGCCCGCCGGGGCACGCTGATCGCCACCAAGGACGGCGACGGCTACCGGTTCGACGTCCGGTTGCAGGGCCAAGGGGAAACGGTGTTCTTCGATGTCTAGTTCTTCGACGTCCGACCCAGTGAAGGTGCACAGCGTCGCGGAAGGGCCCGTGGACGGTCCCGTCGTGGTGTTCAGCGGGTCGCTCGGCAGTGACCACCGCATGTGGGAGCCGCAGGTGAAACCCTTGGTGGAGCAGGGTTTCCGGGTGATCTGCTACGACACCCGCGGGCACGGCGCCTCCCCGGCCCCGCCCGGGCCGTACGCGCTTGAGGATCTCGGCGGTGACCTGCTCGCGCTGCTCGATGAGCACGGCGCCCAAAGGGCTCACGTCGTCGGGCTTTCGCTCGGCGGGATGACCGGGATGTGGCTCGGGGTGAACGCGCCGGACCGGATCGAGAGCCTCACGCTGTGCTGCACGTCCGCGAAACTCGGGCCGCCGGAGATGTGGGCGGACAGGGCGAGGACCGTCCGGGAGAACGGCACCGGATCCGTCGCCGAAGCCGGAGTCGGCCGCTGGGTCACCGCCGGTTACGCCGCCGCCCATCCCGATCGGGCCCGGTTCCTGCGCGAGATGATCGAGAGTGTCCCCGCCGAGGGATACGCGGCGTCCTGCCAGGCCATCGAACGGATGAACCTCGTCGGCGACCTGCCCAAGATCGTGGCGCGGACGCTGGTCATCGCCGGGGCCGAGGATCCGGCCACCCCGGTCGATCACGCCGAAGTGATCGCGGGCGGCATCCCGGACGCGCGGCTCGAGGTCGTCGAAGGCGCCGCGCATCTGGGCAACTTCGAACAGCCGGAGCGGTTCACCGCGCTGATCCTCGAACACCTGGAGGTGGCCCGATGAGCGAAGACCCCTACGAGACCGGGATGCGGGTGCGCCGCGAGGTCCTCGGTGACGCGCATGTCGATCGCGCGGTGGCCCGCACCACCGAGTTCAGCCGCCCGTTCCAGGACTACATCACCCGGGGCGCGTGGGGCTCAGTCTGGTCGCGCGACGGACTCGACCGCAAGACCCGCAGTTGCGTCACCCTGGCCGCGCTCACCGCGCTGCACGCCCACGACGAACTCGCCATGCACGTCCGGGCCGCCGTCCACAATGGACTCAGCGCGCAGGAGATCTCCGAGGTCCTGCTGCACACCGCCGTCTACGCGGGTGCCCCGGCCGCCAACGCGGCGTTCGCCGTCGCCCAGCGGGTGCTGGCCGAACTCGGTGAGCCTGCCGCTCAGGAAGAGGGTGGCGGTTAGGGTTCTCGTATGGACGAAGGCGAGGTGACCGAGCGCGGAGCGCATCATGTCCAGTCGCTGGAGCGCGGGCTGGCGGTGATCAAAGCGTTCAACGCGGACGCGGCCGAACTCACGCTGAGCGACGTCGCCCGCTCCACCGGGCTGACCAGAGCGGCCGCCCGCCGGTTCCTGCTCACCCTCGTCGACCTGGGATATGTGCGCACGGACGGCAAATACTTCTCGCTCACCGCGCGGGTCCTCGAACTCGGCTACTCGTACCTGTCGAGCCTGTCTCTGCCCGAGGTCGCCCAGCCGCATCTGGAACGGCTGTCCGCCGAGGTGCACGAGTCGAGTTCGGTGTCGGTGCTCGAAGGTCCGGACATCGTCTACGTCGCGCGGGTGGCCGTCTCGCGGATCATGACCGTCAGCATCAATGTCGGCACTCGCTTCCCGGCCCACGCGACGTCGATGGGGCACGTCCTGCTGGCCGACCTCGAAGGCGAGGACCTGCACGGCTACTTGGACGCGGCCAAACTCGAGAAACTGACCGCGCGCACGCTGACCAGGCAAAAGGACCTGATCGCCGAGTTGGAGCGGGTCTATCGGCAGGGTTACGCGATGGTCGACCAGGAACTCGAAGAGGGCCTGCGTTCGATCGCCGCGCCGATCCGGGACCGGCGCGGCAAGGTCGTGGCCGCGGTCAACCTCTCCACGCACGCCAGCCGCACGACGCCCGAGTCGGTCGAGCAGGAACTGCTGCCGTCGCTGCTCAACGCGGCGAGAGCCATCGAGACCGACCTGGCCTCCGCGCCCCCGATCAAGGCGGGGCACACGAAGGCAGGACATGGCTGAGAACGCCGGGCTGCTGCTCGCGGCCGGGGCCGGGCGCCGGTTCGGCGGGCCGAAGGCACTGGCCGTCCTCGACGGCGAACCGTTCGTCGTCCGGGCGCTGCGAGTGCTCACCGACGCCGGCTGCGCACCGGTCCGGGTGGTGCTGGGTGCCTCGGCCGCGGAAGTCCGTGCGCTCCTGCCTGACTCCGGGGCCGCCGTTGTGGCCGAAGACTGGGAGTCCGGCATGGGTGCGTCGCTGCGGGCGGGCCTGAAGGCACTGGAAACCAGCAGTGCCGTCGCCGCCGTCGTGCATCTCGTCGATCTGCCCGGCGTCGGTGCCGAAGTGGTGCGCCGGGTCGCGGACGGGGCCGGTGAGAACACCGTCGCGCGGGCGGCCTACGACGGCGTCCCCGGTCATCCCGTCGTGCTCGGCCGCCGCTGGTGGCCGGAGATCGTGGCGGGCGCGTCCGGGGACAAGGGCGCGCGGGACTGGCTCAAGGGACGCCCGGACCTGAGGCTCGTCGAATGCGGCGACCTCGGCACCGGGCACGACGTGGACCGCCGCAGGGATCTTCCAGGCTGATCTCCCGCTCCCCGAGGCTTACGATCGGGAAGTGACCGTCGAATCGCCCGAGAAACTGGCCGAAGCCCTCGAATCGGTCGGCTACCTCGCCGACGACGGCATCGCCACGGCCGGGTTCCTCGCCCTGCGGCTCGGCCGCCCGCTGTTCTGCGAGGGGGAGCCGGGCACCGGCAAGACCTCACTCGCCTTGGGACTGGCCGAAGCACTCGGCATGCCGCTCATCCGGCTTCAGTGCCACGAAGGGATCGACGCGGCGCAGGCCCTGTACGAATGGGACTTCCCCCGCCAGTTACTGCATCTGCGGGCGCTCGAAGCCGCCGGTGACGGCGGCCTCGACGTCGAGGCCGCCGAGCAGTCCCTTTACACCGAACGGTTCCTGCTCTCCCGGCCGCTGCTGAAGGCGTTGCAGACCGCGCCGTGCGTACTGCTGGTGGACGAGATCGACCGCGCCGACGACGAGTTCGAGGCCTTTCTGCTGCAACTCCTCGACGAGAACGCCGTCACCATTCCCGAGTTCGGTGAGGTGCGCGCCGAGCATCCGCCGCTCGTGGTGCTCACCTCGAACCGAACCCGGGAAGTCCACGACGCGCTCAAGCGCCGCTGTCTCTACCACTGGCTCGAACATCCGGACCTCGGCCGCGAGATCGAGATCCTGCGCCGCAAGATCCCGAACCTCGGCGAAGGACTCGCCGCCCAGGTCGCGGCGGCGGTGCACCGGCTCCGGGCGATGGAACTGCTGAAACCACCCGGGGTGGCGGAATCCCTCGACTGGGCTCAGGCGCTCCTCGCGCTGGAAATGTCCGAACTGGACGCCGCGGCGGCCGCGCGGACGCTCGGCGCGGTGCTCAAGTACAGCGAAGACCTCGACCGCGTCCGCGCCAAGCTGGACAAACTGCTCGCCTGACCGAGGTCAGCGACGCCGCAGTGCCGGGTCGAGCAGCGACGGCGGGGTGTCCATCTTTTCGTCCGGGGCGAGGTCGACGCCGGGAGCGACGATCCCGTCGATCGCGTCGAGGACGTCGGACGGCAGCACCGTGTCCGCGGCGGCGAGCTGGGATTCCAGGTGCTCCAGGGTGCGCGGCCCGATGATCGCGCTGGTCACGGCAGGATGCGCGGTCACGAAGCCGAGCGCGAGCTGGATCAGCGTCAGGCCTGCCTCGTCGGCGACCTTGGCCAGCCGTTCGACGGCTTCGAGCCGGGCCCGGTTGGCCGGGACGGTCAGGTCGAAGCGTTGCGGCCGGACCTTCGAGCGGTTGGTGGTGATCTCCTGCCCCTCGCGGACCGCGCCCGAAAGCCAGCCCGAAGCGAGCGGGCTCCACGCCAGCACGCCCAGCCCGTACTCCTCGGTCACCGGCAGCACGTGCGTTTCGATGCCACGCTGCAGGATCGAGTAGCTGGGCTGTTCGGTGACGTACCGGCTCAAGCGGTGTTCGCGGGCGGCCCACTGTGCCTGCACGACGCGGTACGCCGGGAACGTCGACGAACCGAAGTAGCGGATCTTCCCCGCGCGCTGGAGATCGGTCAGCGCCGAAAGGGTCTCCTCGTCGCTGGTCTTCGGGTCCCAGCGGTGGATCTGGTAGAGATCGACGTGGTCGACGCCGAGGCGGCGCAGGCTGTGGTCCAGTTCGGTGACCAGCCAGCGGCGTGAAGCGCCCTGATGGTTGCGGTCGTCGCCCATCGGCATGGTCGCCTTCGTGGCCAGCACGATGTCCTCGCGGCGTCCGGCGATGGCCTTGCCGACCATCTCCTCCGACTCGCCCGCGCTGTACATGTCGGCGGTGTCGACGAGGTTGATCCCGCCTTCGAGGGCGGCGTCGACGATGGCGGTGGCCTCGTCCTGGGTGGTGCGCCCGATCGCGCCGAAGTTCATCGCGCCGAGCGCGAGGGTGCTGACCTGCACACCGGTCCTGCCCAAGGTGCGGTACTGCATGACGGTGTCCTCCATGGCAAGATAAGCAAGCGGAACGTTGCTCCGCTAACGATACGGAACACTGTTCCGTTTGGCAACCATGGTGGAGGATGCCGCGTGGTGAGTGAAGAAGGCGCCAAGTCCAAACGCGCGGACGCCCGGCGCAACGAGAAGACCCTGCTCGACGCGGCCGCCGCCGTTTTCGTCACCTCGGGGGTCGAGGCGCCGGTCCGCGACATCGCGGCCAAGGCGGGTGTCGGGATGGGCACGATCTACCGGCACTTCCCGACCAGGGCCGACCTCATCATCGCCGTCTACCGGCACCAGGTCGACGCCTGCGCCGAGGCCGGGCCGGAACTACTGGCGTCGAGCGATTCCCCGTACGAGGCGTTGCGGCGCTGGATCGACCTCTTCGTCGATTTCCTGGTCACCAAACACGGTCTCGCCGCCGCGTTCCAGGCGGACAACACCGGTTTCGAGACGCTGCACGCCTACTTCCTCGACAGGCTCCTGCCCGTGTGCGCGACGTTGCTCGACGCCGCGGCCGAATCCGGCGAGATCCGCTCGGATCTCCAAGCGATCGAGGTCATGCGCGGCGTCGGGAACCTCTGTATCGGCGCAGACAGCGACCCCCGCTACGACGCTCGCCGGATGGTCGGGGTCCTCATCGCGGGACTGCGCGTCACGACCTAACCGTTCAGCATCTTCAGGAAGCCGTTCTCGTAGGCCACGGGATCGGCGTCGTAGCCGACGTTCTGCGAAGTTCCCTTCGGTGTCACGTAAGTGCGGCCCGCCGCGGCACCGTCCTGCCGTACGTCGACCTTCGCCTGCCGCAGCTTCACCGGGCTCACGGCGTCGAACACCTCGGACGAGGCGAGCGTGTCCCACCAGAACGCCGTCCCGTCCTGGACGTACGGCGTGAGGTCGGGCTGCGTGACGATGGAGTGCACCAGTTTCGCCTCCGCGGTCCGGCCTTCGCGGCCCAGACGCTCCGCATAGGACGGTGTGATGGGGACGTCGTTGGTGGCGTCCAGTGGAACGATGTCGACCCGGCGGAGCCCGGCGAAGACCTTGTCCGCCGATGCGGGGTCGAGCCACATGTTGACTTCTTGGGTGCCGTCGAACTTCTTCGCGTCCGGGCCGAACACGTTGCCGGGGACGTCGAAGGCCCCGCCCATCACCGAGAGCCGCGAAATCCGTTGCGCCACACCGGGAACGTCCATCGCCTTCGCGACATTCGTGAGCGGGCCGGTCGCGATCACGACGACCGGTTTCGCCGACTTGAGCACCGTCGCGGCGAGCAGGGTCGACGCCCGGACCCGTGACGGACGGTCCGGAATCCCCGCGTCACCGAGTGCGCCGTTGAGGATGCTCTCGGTCCAGGCGCGGCTGTCGGCGGGCATCGGATTCACGCCGGTGTCGGAACCGTCGGCGACCGGAACACCGGAGAGCCCGCATTTCCCGAGCGCCGTCCGTACATGGGTCAGCGCGCGCCCGGGGATTCCGGCGCCGTTGTTGGTGACGGTGACCGCGCGCAGATCGATGCGGCGCTGCTTGTGCGCCTGGCACAGGTACGCGAGCGTCGCGATGTCCGCGAAATCGGAGTCGCCGTCGAACACGACCGGGACCGGTGAGGACGGCGGGGTCGCCGAGGCGGCCGGGGCGGCGGCCGCGCCGAGGGCGCAGGCGAGGAGGGCGGCGAGCACGGCACGGGACGAGAACATGGCGTCACCGTAGCGAGGATTCCCAGCGGGACCTAGGTCCTCTTCGGTGCCGAATCCATGGCGGCGGCCCGCCTGGCGCGCTACAACTCGGTTATGGAACGGACACAGTGTTGTGTGGTGGGGGGCGGTCCGGCGGGGATGGTGCTCGGTCTGCTGCTGGCGCGAGCCGGGGTGGAGGTCACCGTCCTCGAAAAGCACAGGGACTTCTTCCGTGATTTCCGCGGTGACACGGTGCATCCCCCGACGTTGATGCTGCTCGACGAACTCGGCCTCGGTGACCGGTTCGCGGAACTCCCGTCGAAACGGCTGGAGAAGATGCGGATGGTGATCGGCGACGCGACGATCGTCGCCGCCGATTTCAGCCGGATTCCCGGGCCGCACAAGTACATCGCGATGGTCCCGCAGTGGGACTTCCTGAACCTGCTCGCCGAAGCGGCGGCCGCGGAACCGACGTTCACCCTGCGGATGGGCGCCGAGGTCACCGGACTGCGCCAGGGCGGCGGGGTGCGCTACCGCGATTCCGACGGCGTGGAACGGGAACTGGCCGCGTCGCTCGTGGTCGGCTGCGACGGCCGGGATTCCCTGGTGCGCGCGGAAGCGGGGCTCGTGCCGCGCGAGTACGACGTACCGATGGACGTGTGGTGGGTCCGCGTGCCCAAACTCGAAGACACGGGCAAGGAAGCCCAGGTGTTCGGCTGTTTCGCGAACGGCCTCGCCGGCGTGACGATGGACCGCGGCGACTACTACCAGACGTCGTACCTGATCAGGAAGGGCCAGAACGAGGCGCAGCGTGCCGAGGGCATCGAGAAGTTCCGCGAACGGATCGGCGGCCTGTTCGGCTGGGGAGCGGGCGAGCTCGCCGCGATCCGCGATTGGGACGACGTCAAACTGCTGAAGGTCCGGATGTCCAAACTCCCGCACTGGTACTCCGGGCGGGTGCTCTGCATCGGTGACGCCGCGCACGCGATGTCACCGGTCGGCGGGATGGGCGTCAACATCGCGGTGCAGGACGCCGTGGCGGCCGCGCGGATCCTCGCCGCCCCACTGCGGAGCGGCACGCTGACCGCGCGGGACCTGGGCCGGGTGCAGCGCCGCCGGAACGTCGCCGTCACCCTCGCCCAGAAACAGCAACTGGGGGAGCACAAGATGCTCATCGAGCCCGCACTCGACGGGACGCTCACCGCGCGGACCATCCCCCTGCCTCTCCGGATCTCGGACCGGTTTCCGCTGCTCACGGGCCTGGCGGCGGTCATGGGCGGTATCGGCCCCCTCCGCGAGAAAACCCCCGTCTTCGCCCGCCGCTGACGCCGCGTTTCGTCCTCTAGTTGCGGTAGTTGCACGCGCAACTACCGCAACTGGAGGACGAAACGCGGGCACAATGGAGAGGTGAGCGATCCATTGGCGGGTTTCGTCGGCTTCGCGGAGGCTTTGCGCGAAGCCGGTTTGCCGTGCGACGCGCACCGAATCCAGGCGTACCTCTCGGCGGTCGGCGAGGTCGACCTGGCCGACCCCGAGCAGCTGTACTGGGCAGGACGGCTGACGCTGTGCGCCGACCCAGACGACCTCCCTCACTACGACACCGCGTTCGACAGCTGGTTCACCGAGGCCGAAACCGGTCCCCGGCGGCGAGGCCGGGAGGCGCCCCCGAAGCGCGCCAGGATCGCCGCGCTCGCACAGGCGCCGGCCCAAGGCGAGTCCGGCGCGGAACCCGACCAGCTCCGCGTGGCGGCGAGTGAGGACGAGATCCTGCGACACCGCGACCTCGCCGAACTGACCGTCGCCGAACGCGCTCACCTGCGGGAACTGCTCGCGAAACTGCGCCCGGCCCTCCCGCTGCGGACCTCGCCGCGCCGCCGCGCCGCCCGGCGGGGCAAGCTCGATCCGTCGCGCACGCTCCGCGCGATGCTGGCCGGTGGCGGCGAACCCGTGCGCCTGGCATACCGGCGGAGGGGCGCGAAACCCCGCCGCCTCGTCTTCTTGATCGACGTCTCCGGCTCGATGGGCCCGTACGCCGACGCCCTGCTGCGGTTCGCGCACGTCGTCACCCGGCGCGCTCCCGGCCGCGTCGAGGTGTTCACCCTGGGCACCCGGCTCACCAGGGTGTCCCGCCAGCTGCGCCTGCGCGATCCCGAGCACGCGATGCTCGCCGCGGCCGCCGCCGTCCCCGATTTCGCGGGCGGGACCCGCCTCGGCGAGACCCTGCGAGCGTTCCTCGACCGCTGGGGACAACGCGGCGTGGCCAGGCGTTCCGTGGTCACCGTGTTCTCCGACGGCTGGGAACGGGGTGACCCCGGCCTGCTCGGCGAGCAGCTCGCCAGGCTTCGCCGGCTCGCGCACGCCGTATTCTGGGTGAATCCGCACGCGGGGCGGGCGGGTTACGCTCCCGTGCAGTCCGGCATCGTGGCCGCGCTCCCGTACCTCGATCGGCTGCTCGCCGGGCACAGCTTGGCCACGTTGGAACGACTGCTTCTGGAGATCGCCGATGCGTGACGTACTGGACGAACTGCACCGCCGCTGGGCGGCAGGTGAGACCGTGGGGGTCGGCACGGTGGTGGCGACGTTCTCGTCGGCGCCGCGGAGCCCGGGCGCGGCGATGCTCGTCGCGCCGGACGGCACGGTCACCGGCAGCGTCTCCGGCGGCTGCGTCGAGGGCGCCGTCTACGAACTCGCGCAACAGGTGGTCGCCGACCGCGCACCCGTGTCGCAGCGCTACGGCGTCACCGACGACGACGCGTTCGCGGTCGGGCTGACCTGCGGCGGGATCATCGACATCTACGTCCAGCACGTCGACCGCGACTCGATGCCGGAACTCGGCGACGTCGTCGAATCGGTCCACAGTGGACAGCCGGTCGCCGTGGTGACGGTGATCGAGCACGAACGGGAAGGGCTGGTCGGCGAGCACCTGATCGTGTGGCCGGACCGCGTCGCCGGTTCGCTCGGCTCCTCGCGGATGGACGACGCCGTCGCCGACGACGCGCGCGGGATGCTCGTGGCCGGTCGCACCGGCACGCTGCACTACGGGCCGGACGGGCAGCGCCGCGGCGAAGGGATGACGGTCTTCGTCAACTCCTTCGAGCCGCCCGCGCGGCTGCTGGTGTTCGGCGCGATCGACTTCGCCGCCGCGATGGCGAAAATGGGCGCCTACCTCGGCTACCAGGTCACGGTCTGCGACGCGCGGCCCGTGTTCGCGACGAAGAGCCGGTTCCCCGACGCGCACGAGGTCGTCGTCGACTGGCCGCATCGCTATCTGACCGCCGAGGCCGAGGCTGGCCGGATCGACGGCCGGACCGCGATCGCCGTGCTCACCCACGACCCGAAGTTCGACGTGCCACTGCTGGAGGTCGCGTTGCGGCTCGACGTCGGCTACGTCGGCGCGATGGGCTCGCGCAAGACCCACGACGACCGGTTCGCGCGGCTGCGCGAGGCCGGGGTCACCGAGGCGGAACTCGAACGGCTGTCCTCACCGATCGGCCTCGACCTCGGCGCGCGGACACCGGAGGAGACGGCGGTGTCGATCGCGGCGGAGATCATCGCGCTGCGGTGGAGCGGTTCGGGGTCGCGGCTCGCCGAACTCACCGGCCGGATCCACGGCTGACGCCGGGAACCGGGATCGCCTGACTCGACTTGACCACGTCGAAGGCAGGCAGGGTTTCGAACCGTTTGACGTGCTCGGTGAACAGCTCCCTGGCCAGGTGGCGGCTCGCCTTGAGATCCGGGGTGAGCAGGACGACGACGTAGTCCCACTGCCCGACGATGCTGTAGCAGTGCTGGACTCGCGGTTCGGCCAGCATGCGCTCGCGGAACGCATTGTGGTGCTTCACGTCGTCGTCGGTCAGGGCGATCAGGATGACCGACGCCATCCCGGCGCTCAGCGCCTCCGGATCGAGCACGGCGACCTGAGCGCGGATCACGCCCGCCGCGCGCAGCCGGGTCAGCCGCCGCTGGACCGCGCTCGGGGAAAGGCCGACGGCGTCACCCAGCTCGTGCAGCGGGCGGGCCGCGTCGACCTGGACGAGGTCGAGCAGCAGGTGGTCGATCTCGTCGAGAGGCACGCAAGATTTTTGCACGCGGGCGGGAAAATTTACAATCGGCATGATCGGCTTCCGGCCTAGCTTGGGCGTCATGACCGACATCGACCTCCAGCTGGACCACATCGCCGAGGCGGCGAAAGTGATCGACCCCGTTTTCCTGAACTCACCGCAGTACAGCGACGAACAGCTGAACGAGCGGCTCGGCCGTCGCGTGCTGGTGAAGGTCGAGACGCTGAATCCGTTGCGCAGCTTCAAAGGCCGCGGCGCGGACTACTTCGCCGCCGGGCTGGAGCCGGGCACCACGATGGTGTGCGGCACGAGCGGCAACTTCGGGCAGGCCGTCGCCTTCGCCGCCAGGAAACGCGGCCTGCGGGCCGAGGTGTTCGTCCCCATCGACATCTCCCCGGTCAAACTCCGGCGGATGAAGGCGCTGGGCGCCCGGGTGCGCCGGGTCGACGGCGAGGCGAAAGCCGCCGCTGCCGCCTTCGCCGCCGAAGCGCCGGATCGCGTCTTCGTGGTCGACGGCCGCGAGCCCGCGATCTCCGAAGGTGCGGGCACGATCGGCCTGGAACTGGCACGGGAGAGCGGGATCGACACGGTCGTCCTCCCGGTCGGCGACGGCGCGCTGATCGCCGGGGTCGCGCTCTGGCTCAAGTCGCACTCGCCGGACGTCCGGATCGTCGGCGTCGGGACCGAGTCGGCTCCGGCGATGGCGAGGAGCTGGCGGGCGGGTGAACCGATCACCGTCGATCGGGCGAACTGGTTCGCCGGTGGGATCTCGATCCGGACCCCGGAGTCGGAATCCATCCGCCGGATGCGGTCGCTCGTCGACGACTTCGTGCTGGTCAGCGACGACGATCTGCGCGCGGCCATGCGACTGGGTGAGGAAATCCTCGGCGTCGTCCCGGAACCCGCGGGCGCCGCCGGCCTGGCCGCGCTGACCGTGCACGACCTCCCGGGGGAGTTCGCCGCCACCGTGGTCACCGGGGCGAACGCCGCCTGGCCCCGGGAGTAAGGACGGTTCTAACCGTCATTGCCACTCACGAGTCAGTACCAAAGGGACACTCGCCCATACTTCCGTATCTGCGCCACTTTTCCTTCCTTTCAAACGCATTTGCGGGCCCGGCCGGGAGTCACCCCCTGGTGGGGGTTGTCCCGGCCGGGCAGAAGTAGCACGCTCGACTGTGAGTCCGATCACGGTCCTCCGGGGTCGGTCCGTGACAACCGAATGACCGGCCGCTCCCGAACGACCCCGGACCAGCGCGGGGTTTCTCTTGCTTTTGGAGGCCTGATGCGCATCACCGTCACCGTCGACGGAACCAGCTACACAGACGACGTTGAACCCCGCACCCTGCTCGTGCACCATCTGCGCGAACGGGTCGGGAAGGTAGGCACCGTGGTCGGTTGCGACACCAGCAACTGCGGGGCCTGCACCGTCCACCTCGACGGGCACAGCGTGAAATCCTGTTCGGTACTCGCGGTCCAGGCCGACGGCTGCGAGATCACCACGATCGAGGGACTCGCCCGCGACGGCGAACTGCACCCGGTGCAGAAGGCCTTCCACGAGAATCACGCGCTCCAGTGCGGATTCTGCACACCCGGCATGATCATGCAGTCGATCGACCTGCTCGCCGACAATCCCGATCCCGATGAGAAGGCCGTCCGAGAAGGACTCGAAGGCAACCTGTGCCGCTGCACGGGCTACCAGAACATCGTCCGCGCGGTGCGCGACGCCGCCCACCAGATGCGGCCCGGTGCCGGTCCCGAAGCCGAGCGGCTCGCCTCGGACACCGCTTCCCGTGTCGGCGCGGGTGGTGAGTGATGACCTCCACGATCGAACCGGAGGTCGGCAAGTCCCGTCGCCGCAAGGAGGACGAGCGCCTCATCACCGGCCGCACGCGCTGGACCGACAACCTGACGCTGCCGGGCATGCTGCATCTCGCGGTACTCCGCAGCCCGTTCGCGCACGCCAAGATCGTCTCGATCGACGTCACCGAGGCGAAGTCCGCGCCGGGTGTCGTCGCGGTGTTCACCGGCAAGGACCTCGACCCCGAAAGCGCCATCGGCATGCCGTGCGCGTGGCCGATCACGCCGGACATGAAATCGCCGAGGCGCCCCATTCTCGCTTCGGACACGGTGAACTTCGCCGGTGAAGGCGTCGCGGTGGTCGTCGCCCGTACGTCGGCCGAAGCGCATGACGCGCTCGAAGCGATCGACGTCGAGTACGACGAACTGCCGGTCGTTCTCGGGCTGGAGAACGCGCTCGCCGAGGGCGCGCCGCTGGTGCACGAAGATCTCGGTACCAACCAGAACGCCGTATGGGTCTTCGATTCCGCCGGCGCGGGAACGGGAACCGACGTCGAGGACGCGATCGCGAACTCCGAAGTCGTCCTCAAACGGCGCTTCCGTCAGCAGCGGCTCGTGCCCGCCTTCATGGAGCCGCGGGCGTGCGTCGTCGACCCGACCGGCAGCCAGCTGGTCATGTGGTCGGCCACCCAGGTCCCGCACATCCTCAAGACGATGACCGCGGCCACGCTCGGTCTCCCCGAGCACAAGGTGCGGGTGATCGCGCCGGACGTCGGCGGCGGGTTCGGCGGCAAGATCGCCGTACTGCCCGAAGAGATGATGTCGACGCTGATCGCACAGCGGCTCGGCAAACCGGTCAAGTGGACCGAGTCCCGGTCGGAGACGATGGTCGCCGCGCATCACGGCCGCGACCAGATCCAGGATCTCACCATCACCGCGAACCGCGACGGCACGGTGACCGGCCTCAAGGTCGAACTGCTCGCCGACATGGGCGCGTACCTCGGCCTCGTCGGCCCCGGCGTGCCGATCCTCGGCGCGTTCATGTTCAACGCCATCTACAAGTTCCCGGCGTACCACTTCGCCTGCACCAACGTGTTCACCAACACCACGCTCACCGACGCCTATCGCGGCGCCGGGCGGCCGGAGGCCACGTTCGGCATCGAGCGGATCATGGACGAACTCGCCGTCGAACTGGGCATGGACCCGATGGAGCTGCGCGAGAAGAACTGGATCAAGCACGAGGAGTTCCCGTTCACCACGGTGGCCGGGCTGACCTACGACTCGGGCAATTACGAGGCCGCCACCGCCAAGGCCAAGGAACTCTTCGACTACGACGGCCTCCGCCGGGAACAGAAGGAGCGGCGGGAATCCGGCGACTCCGTTCAGCTCGGCATCGGTATCTCGACGTTCACCGAAATGTGCGGCCTCGCGCCGTCGCGGGTGCTCGGCTCGCTGGACTACGCGGCGGGCGGCTGGGAACACGCGGACATTCGGGTGCTGCCCACCGGCAAGATCGAGGTGATCACCGGCGCCTCCGCGCACGGCCAGGGGCACGAGACGGCGTGGAGCCAGATCGTCGCGGACAAACTCGGTGTCCCGTTCGAGGATATCGAGGTCATCCACGGCGACACCCAGTCCTCGCACAAGGGCATGGACACCTACGGTTCCCGGTCGCTGGTGGTCGGCGGGGTCGCGGTGGTCAAGGCGGCGGACAAGGTGCTCGCCAAGGCTAAACCGATCGCGGCGCATATGATGGAATGCGCCGAGGACGACCTCGAATTCGAGGCGGGTAAGTTCTCCGTCAAGGGCACGGATTCCTCGACGTCCATTCAGGACATCGCGTGGGCCGTGTTCTCGGCGCACGACCTGCCGGACGGGGTCGAACCCTCACTCGATTCGTCGGACACGTTCGATCCGGAGAACTTCTCTTTCCCGCACGGCACGCATCTGTGCGCGGCCGAGGTCGACACCGAGACAGGGCGCGTGAAGCTGCGCTCCTACGTCTGCGTCGACGACGTCGGCGTGGCGGTCAACCCGCTGATCGTGGAAGGCCAGGTGCACGGCGGACTCGCGCAGGGCATCGCGCAGGCGTTGTTCGAAGAGGCCGTCCACGACGAAGGCGGGACGTTGACCACCGGCACGTTCGCCGACTACCTGCTGCCGTCGGCGGCGGATCTGCCCAGTTTCACCACCGACCGCACCGAGACGCCGTCCACGACGAACCCGTTGGGCGCCAAGGGAGTCGGCGAGGCTGGCACGATCGCTTCGACCCCGGCGGTGGTCAACGCCGTGATCGACGCCGTCCGGCACTTCGGGGTGAACGACATCGAAATGCCGTTGACCCCGATGCGGGTCTGGCACGCCGTCCAGTACGGGTCGGCCGCCGCGGGCGGGCTGGGTTCCGAAGCCGGGGGCGGTCTCGGTTCGATCGACGCCACCGGAGGTGCCCAGTGATCCCGGCCCCGTTCGACTACGTCGCTCCGTCCACAGTGGACGAAGCGGTGCGCGCGCTCGCCGAAGCGGGCGAGGACGCCAAGGTGCTGGCAGGCGGGCAAAGCCTGTTGCCGGTGCTGCGGATGCGGCTCGCCACGCCGACCACGCTGATCGACCTCGGGAAGGTCTCCGAGTTACGTGGTGTCCGCGAGGACGGCGACGCGCTGGTCATCGGCTCGATGACCACGCACTACGACGTCCAGCGGGACGCGCTGGTCGCCGAGCACGCCGCGCTGCTCAAGGCCGCCACCGACACGGTCGCCGATCCGCAGATCCGCCATCGCGGCACGTTCGGCGGCGCCATCGCGCACGCCGATCCGGCGGGCGACCTGCTGGCGCCCGTGCTCGCGCTCGGCTGCGAACTCGTCGTCGCCGGACCGGGCGGACGGCGGACGGTCCCCGCGGCGGACTTCTTCCAGGACATGTTCACCACCGCGCTCGCCGCGGACGAGATCCTGGTCGAGGTCCGCGTGCCGAAGCACACCGGCTGGCGTGCCCACTACGAGAAGTTCAACCGGGTCGCGCAGGCGTGGTCGATGGTCGCGGTCGCGGCCTGTGTCCGCACCGAGGCGGGCACCATCGAGGAGGCGCGGGTCGCGCTCACCAACATGGGCTCGACGCCGGTGCGGGCGGCCGGGGTCGAGGCGGCGCTGGTCGGTTGCGCGGCCACGGCCGAGGCGATCCGCGGCGCGGCCGAACACGCGGCCGAAGGCACGAACCCGACGGCGGACGGCAACTCCGACGTCGAGTACCGGCAGCACCTCGCCAGGGTGCTGACCGGCCGGGCGGTTCTCGCCGCCGCGGGCTCCTGACACGAAGGGAGGTCGGCCCGTGCGGCTCGACCACGAATTCACCGTTCCCGCCCCGGTCGACGAGGTCTGGAAGGCCGTCGTCGATCCGGAACGGGTGGCGCCGTGCATGCCCGGCGCCACCGTCACCGAAGTGGACGGGGACGCCTTCAAAGGCACGGTGAAGGTCAAGCTCGGGCCGATCTCCCTGCTCTACAAGGGAGCCGGTCATTTCGTCGAAAAGGACGCGGACGCAAGGAAAGTGGTGATCAAGGCGTCCGGCAAGGACGCGCGCGGCGCGGGCACGGCGTCGGCGACGGTGACGCTCACCCTGACCGAGAAGGACGGCGTCACCCACGGCGCCGTCGCCACAGAACTGGCGGTCACCGGCAAACCTGCGCAGTTCGGGCGCGGGATGATCTCCGAGGTCGGCGGCAAGATCCTCGACGCGTTCGCGGACTGTCTGTCCGGCAAGCTCGCCACGAAGGCCGAACCCGCGAAGCCCGAAACGCCGGAGCGTCCGCCGTTGAAAGCGGTGAAGCCGGTGGCGGAGGGCGAGGCCATCGACTTGATGGAGTACGTGGGTGAGTCGGTGGTCAAACGCGCGGCGCCGGTGCTGGTCGCTTTGGCCGGAGTGCTCGTGATCGTCGCGATCGTGCGGGCCTTGAAGCGCTGAATGTGACCTAGGGCGCGAAATAGCCAGGGCCCGTCACCGTTGAACCCGGTATGAAGGCGGATCACGAAGTCGAGGTGGCGGTGATCGGGGCGGGCCAGGCCGGTCTGTCGGCGGCGTATCACCTGCGCCGCGCGGGTTTCGCCAACGAGGCGGGTTTCGTCGTGCTCGACCACGGCAAACGGTCCGGGGGCGCGTGGCAGTACCGCTGGCCTTCGCTGGTGATGGAGAAGGTCCACGGCGTCTACGACCTCCCCGGGATGTCGTTCGGCACCCCGGATCCGCACCAGCCCGCGGCCGAGGCCGTTTCCGAGTACTTCGGCCGCTACGAGCGCACCTACGACCTTCCGGTCCATCGCCCTGTCGACGTCCTGTCGGTGAGTAGTGAGGACGACCGGCTGATCGTCGCCAGCGCGACGGAGACCTGGGCCGCCCGCGCCGTGATCAGCGCGACCGGCACCTGGGACCGGCCGTTCTGGCCGTATTACCCGGGGCAGGAGACCTTCCGTGGCCGCCAGGTGCACACCGCCGACTACACCGGCGTCGGCGAATTCCGCGGCAAACGCGTCGTCGTGGTCGGCGGTGGCGCGTCGGCCGTCCAGTTGCTGCTGGAGATCGCGCCGTTCGCGCACTCGACGCGCTGGGTGACCCGGCGCCCGCCGGTCTGGCGTGAAGAGCCGTTCAGCGAGGACTGGGGCCGCGAAGTCGTCGCCAAGGTCGACCAGCGGGTCCGGGAGGGCCTGCCGCCGAAGAGCGTCGTCAGCGTGACCGATCTGGCGGTGACGCCCGAGGTGCGGGCGGGGCTGGACGCGGGGATCCTCGACCGGCACCCGATGTTCGAGCGGATCACCCCGGACGGCGTCGTGTGGGCGGACGGCACCTTCGAGCCAGCCGACATCATCCTGTGGGCCACCGGTTTCCGTGCCGCCATCGACCATCTCGCGCCGTTGCGCCTGCGCGGGCCGGGCGGCGGGATCCGGATGGACGGCACCCGCGTCGTCGCCGAACCGCGCCTGCACCTGGTCGGCTACGGCCCTTCCGCCAGCACCGTCGGCGCGAACCGGGCGGGACGTACCGCCGTCACTGAGATCCGGCGCCTGCTCGGACGCTGAGGTCGTCGAGGATCCCGGCCAGCCCGGCGGGCTTCCGGAAGAAGCCGGCGTGACTGCTCTCGAGTTCGTGGACGTCGAACGGATTGTCCGGGGTGAGGGCGTCGGCCTCGGCGATGTAGAGATCCTGGAGCGCGAGCGGCATCGAGTGGTCTTTCGTCAGTTTGACGAACGTGTGCGAGATCCGCCCCCAGGAGTCCTTGTCGGCGCCCCGGCCGGGGAGATCGAGCGCGAGCGTCCGATGTCCGCGTGACGCCATCTCCCGCTGGGTGGCCGACCAGCCGTGCGCCGCACTTCCCGAACCGCGCACGAAGACGAAAGTGGGAATCATGCTTCTGATTGTGGTGGATTCCGGCCACCGGTGAGAACCGTCGCCCGAAAGGGAGGCAAAGAATGGTCTGCCGGGCGCTTTTCGGATTCTCGTTTATCGGCCGGTATCTCCGGATGTCCGCATCACTCCTTTGGCCCGGGGAGCAGAAAACACGAAATTCGCACTGGGGGATCACCATGCCATCGATCGACGACGTCACATCGCTTGATCGCGTCCATTCCGGTATCTGCCTGCCGGATCTGCTCGGGCACTGGTCGAGGACACGGCCGGAGGCGGTCGCCGTCGTCGACGGTGACCGGGAATTGACCTTTCGCCTGCTCGAAGAAGCGAGCAGGGAACTCGCCGCGCATCTGGCCGGTCTGGGAATCGGCGCGGACGATCCCGTCGGCCTTTACGTCGAGCCCTCCGCGGACCTGATGGTCGGCGCGTGGGGCATTCTCACCGCCGGGGCCGCCTATCTGCCGTTGTCCCCGGAGTATCCGGAAGAACGGCTGCGCTACATGCTCGAAGACAGCCGCACCGGTGTCGTCGTCACGCAGCCGCATCTCGCCGGGCGGCTGGCCGAGCTGGTCCCCACCGGGACGCAAATCGTGTCCGTTGCCGACGCCCGCGGCGTGACCGGCGAGGTCCCGGCTCGGCCGCGGCCGAGCTCGCTGGCCTACGTCATCTACACCTCCGGCAGCACCGGCAAGCCGAAGGGCGTGATGATCGAGCACCGCGGTGTCGTTTCCCAGATGCGCTGGTTGCAGGCCTGCGGCCATCTGGACCCGGGTGTCACGGTGTTGCAGAAGACGCCGATGAGCTTCGACGCCGCGCAGTGGGAGATCCTGGCGCCCGCCGCGGGCGCTCGCGTGGTGATGAGCACGCCAGGGAGTTTCCGGGATCCCGAAGCACTGATCGACGCGGTGGTGAAGCACGACGTCACCACCGTGCAGTGTGTCCCGACGCTGTTGCAGGCGTTGCTCGACACGGAACGCCTCGCGACCTGCACCACGCTGCGGAAGCTGTTCTCCGGCGGAGAGGCGCTTTCGCGTCAGCTGGCCAAGGAACTCGTCCGTGAGCTCCCGTCGGCGCGGCTGGTCAACCTCTACGGGCCGACCGAATGCACGATCAACGCGACCGCCCACGTCGTCGACCCGGACAGGATCGACGAGGGCGCCGCGATGATCTCGATCGGCGTGCCGGTCGACAACACCCAGTGCTTCGTGCTCGACGCCGACCTCGCGCCGGTCGACATCGGGGAAACGGGAGAGCTGTACATCGGCGGCGTCCAGCTGGCCCGTGGATATCTGAACCGGCCGGAACAGACCCGCGAGCGGTTCGTGCCCAATCCGTTCATACCGACCGAGCGGCTGTACCGCACCGGCGATCTCGCCTACTGGAACCCGGACGGCACCATCCAGTTCGTGGGGCGCGCGGACAACCAGGTCAAGCTGCGTGGCTACCGCGTCGAACTGGACGAGATCACGGTGGCGATCGAGGAGCACCCATGGGTACGCCGGGCCGCGGCGGTGGTGACCGACGACGCGCGGACCGGGTCGAAAGCGCTCGTCGCCTGCGTGGAGCTGAATCCGCGCGAAGCCGCGGTGATGGACCAGGGCAACCACGGCGGGCACCACCAGTCCAAGGCCAGCAAGCTGCAGGTCAAGGCGCAGCTGTCGAATCCCGGCGTTCGTGACGTCGCGGGTCGTCCGGCCGTCGCGTTGCCGGGCAAGGAGGAGACCGCCTATCAGCGGAGGGAAGTCTTCGCCCGCAAGACCTATCGCTACTACGAGGGCGGCGCGGTCACCCGCGAAGACCTCACCGCGCTCCTGACACCGGGCCCGGTCAGTACGCACTCCCGCGAACCCGATGAGCTTTCGTTCGCCGAACTGGGCGAACTGTTGCGCTGGTTCGGCCGCTTCTCAAGCGACGAGCGCCTGCTGCCGAAGTACTCCTACGCCTCGCCGGGCGCGCTGTACGCGACGCAGTTGTACCTGGAGACCAGCGGTCTCGACGGGCTCGGTGCCGGAATCCATTACTACCACCCGATCGACCACACGTTGGTCAAGGTCGCCGAGAGCACGGGCGACGGGCACTCGGTGCATTTCATCGGCCGCACCGGGGCAATCGAACCGGTGTACAAGAACAACATCCGCGAAGTCCTCGAATTCGAAGCCGGCCACATGCTCGGGGTGTTCGAGGAGATCCTGCCCGAGTACGGCCTCACGATCAGCCCGTCGGCATTCGATCCGCAGTCGGCCGTCCGTTTCCGCGCCGCCGCCGACGATCACTATCTCGGCACGTTCTCCTTGCACGCCAACGACGGCACGCCGAGACGGGGCGACACCGACCTGTTCGTGCAAGCCCATCCGGGCCGGATCGAGGGCATGCCCGCCGGTACTTACCGCTGGCGGGACGGGGAGTTCGAGCGGCTCTCCGACGCCCTGATCGAGCCCAAGCACGTCATCGCGATCAACCAGCAGGTGTACGAGCGCGCGGCCTTCGGCATCACCGCCGTCAGCCGCACGGCCGACGAGTGGCTCGAGTACGTCGGTCTCGGCGCGAAGCTGCATCACTTGCAGCGCAACGGTTTGGCGTTGGGCTTCATGTCTTCGGGCTATAGCTCCAAAAGTGGTAATCCGTTGCCCGCCGCCCGGCGGATCGACGACATCCTCGCGGGGCAGGGGATCGCCCCCGGCCCGTCGTACTTCTTCGTCGGCGGCAAGGTGAGTCCGGAGCAGGTGCGCGGCGAGGGCATGCGTGAAGACGCCGTGCACATGAAGGGCCCGGCGGAGATCATCCGCGACGAACTCGCGAACTCCTTGCCCGACTACATGATCCCCAACCGGGTGCTGGTACTCGACGAGCTGCCGTTGACCGCCAACGGAAAGGTCGACGCGCAGGCGTTGGCGGCGACCGACGCCGTCCGGACGGCCAACGGCGACACGCCTTACGTCGCACCGTCGACGGGTCACGAGCGGTGGCTTGCCGAGGTGTGGGGCAAGGCGCTGAAGTACGACGACGTCTCGGTGCGGGACGACTTCTTCGCCGCCGGTGGCAACTCGCTGACCGCGGTCGCACTGGTGAACCGGATCAACCGCGAATACGGCACCCGGTTGCCCTTGCAGGTCGTTTTCGAATGCCCGAAGCTGGCCGAGCTGGCCGCCCGCATCGGGGAGGACTCCGGCGGCCCGTCGTCGCGGCTGGTCCCCTTGGCGGCCGGCGGTGGCAACCCGGTGTTCTGCTGGCCGGGACTCGGCGGCTATCCGATGAACCTGCGGCCGCTGGCCGCGAAAAACGGCCTCGGGCGGACGTTCTACGGCGTGCAGGCCCACGGCATCAACGCGGACGAGACGCCTTATGCCACCGTCGAGGAAATGGCGAAGGCCGACGTCGCCGAGATCCGGCGCGTCCAGCCCGAGGGCCCGTACACGCTGTGGGGTTACTCGTTCGGCGCGCGGGTCGCCTTCGAATCGGCGTGGCAGCTGGAACAGCAGGGACAACGGGTGGACGACCTCCTGCTGATCTGCCCGGGCAACCCCGAGGTCGAGGGCGGCGGGGAGCGGGTGGCGAGCTACACGAACCCGGCCTACCTGACGATCCTGCTGTCGGTCTTCCTCGGCTCGATCTCCGGGCCGGAACCGCTGGCCTGCCGGGAAACCGTCCGCGACGAAGACGGTTTCGTGGCCTTCGTGGCGGATCTGCTGCCCGCCCTCGGCGAGCAGTTGATCCGGCGGATCGTCCGGATCGTGGAGGAGACCTACGAGTTCGACTACAGTTTCCGGGAACTCGCGCGACGGCGGATCGCGGCTCCGGTGACTCTCTTCAAGGCCGACGGCGACGACTACTCGTTCGTCGAGAACAGCTCCGGTTATTCGGCCACGCCACCGGTGGTGGTCACGCTCGAAGGCGATCACTACAGCGTTCTCAAGGAAAGCGGCGTCGCCGAACTGGTTTCGGCGATCCGCGCCAGGCTCGAGGGCTGACCAGCGAAGGAGAATCCTTGGTGACAGACTCTCTCGGTCCCCGCCTCAAGATCGGTGTCGTCGTCCCGTCAACCAACACCTCGGCCCAGCCCGAACTGGACGCGATGCGCCCCGACGGCGTCACCAACCACACCGGCCGGATGGTCATCGGCGACGACCCGATGGTCGACGAGCCCGGTTTCGACCACGTCATGCGCGGCATCCGGGCGTCGACCCTCCCGGCGATCGAGAGCGTCGCCTGCTGCGACCCCGGTTGCGTGATCGTCGGGGTTTCGCCGGAAAGTTACTGGGAGGGAACGGAAGCGCACGGCCGCGTGCTCCATTCGATGCGGGAGGCCGCGGGCGGGCGGCCGGTGACGATGAGCCCGGACGCGATCGGGGCGGCGCTGTCGGCGTACGACGTCCGCCGGATCGCGGTCATCACGCCGTACCTGCCGGTCGGAGACGACTCGGTGAGCCGCTTCTTCGAAGACAGCGGCTACGACCTGCTGAGCGTCCGGGGCCTCGGCGTGCCGAGTCCGGCCAAGATCGCCCACGTCTCCGAGACCGAACTCCGGGACGTGGTCAAGGAGATCGACAGCGCTGACGTCGAAGCCATCGTCCAGGTCGGCACCAACGTCGCGATGGCGCGCCTCGCCGCGGCCGCCGAGTTCTGGCTCGGCAAGCCGGTCCTCTCGAACAACACCGTCCTGTACTGGCACGCCCTGCGTCAGAACCGCATCGCCGACCGCGTGCGTGGCTTCGGCTCCCTGCTGGCCGCGTACTGACCGGTATTTGACTGCTCATTACAGAACGTGTCATGCTGGCCGGCATGCCCCGTCCCAAGGGATTCGATCCCACCGAAGTGCTCGACGCCGCCGTCGGCACGTTCTGGCGCAAGGGCTACGCGGCCACGTCCGCCCAGGACCTTGTCGACGGCACCGGTCTGGGCCGGGGAAGCCTGTACCACGCGTTTTCGAGCAAGCAGCACCTGTTCCAGGAGGCGCTGCGCCGCTACGAGGAAACCTCCGCCACGCGGGTGGAGGAGATGCTGGCCGCTCCGGGCACCATCCGGGGGCGGATCCGGCGGGTGCTGATGGACGTCGTCGACGACGAGATGGCGGAGGCGTCCGAGCATCGCGGCTGCCTCGCCGTCAACGCCGCCCTCGAACTCGGCGGGCTCGACGACGAGGTCACCGCCCGGGTCCGCCACAACTTCGAACGCGTGGAGAACGCGTTCCACGTCGAGTTCGCCACCGCGCGGCAGGAAGGCGAGATCGGCGCCGACCGGGACCCGCGGGCGCTGGCGCAGTTCACCCTCGCCGCGATGTACGGCCTGCGGGTGCTGGGCAAGACCGCGGACCGGCAGGTGCTCGCCCAGGTTGTCGAAACCACCATCCAGGCGTTGTGATGTTCCAGGTTTCGTGACGAACCCCCAGGCCCCGGCGCGGATTTCTTCATCCGCGTTCTTTAACGAGCATTCCACAGGAGTGAAGACAAGTCATGACGGAAACCGTCGCGGTACTCGGCGCCGGAATCATCGGCGCCCCGGTGGTCCGCAACCTGAGCAAGGCCGGATTCGCCGTCCGTGCCTGGAATCGCACCGCCGCCAAGGCTGAAGCACTGGCCGGGGACGGTGTCCAGGCCGTGGCGAGCGCCGCGGAAGCGGTCGAGGGCGCTGCGGTCGTGGTCACGGTCCTCACGGACGGTCCTGCGGTGCTGGAGGCGATCCGCGCGGCCGCCCCTGCCGCGGGCACGATCTGGGTGCAGCTCAGCACCGTCGGCGACGCTGTCGACGAACTGGTCGCGTACGCCGACGAGCAGGGCCTCGTCTTCGTCGACGCCCCGGTGCAGGGCACCCGCCAGCCCGCCGAACAGGGCCAGCTCATCGTGCTGGCGGCGGGCGCGGCCGAGGCTCGCAAGGCTGTCCAGCCGCTGTTCGACGCGATCGGCAAGCGCACGCTGTGGGTCGGCGAAGACGGCCGTTCCGGCGCGGCGAGCAGGCTCAAACTGGTGCTGAACACCTGGGTGATCGCGCTGACCCACGGCGTCGGCGAGGCGCTGGCGCTGGCCGAAGGACTCGGTGTCGATCCGCGGCACTTCGTCGACGTCGTCACCGGCGGCCCGATGGACAGCGGCTACTTCCAGGGCAAGTCCGCCGCGATCCTCAAGAACGACTACACCACCGCCTTCTCAGTCGACAATGCCGAGAAGGACGCCCGGCTGGTGCTCGAAGCCGCGGCTCGCGCCGGTGTCCGGATGGACGCCGTCGAGGCCGGGCGGGCCCGGTTCGCCCGCGCGTCCGAAGCCGGGCACGGTGACGAGGACATGACGGCCGGCTACTTCGCCAGCTTCGACCGCAAGTAGTCCTCTAGTTGCGGTTCACATAGCGCACCTGCCTCGCTTTCCCGTCCTCGATACCGTCACGCCCAGACAGGTGCTCCGGAACGCCGACCTCCCACCACGCGCCGGCCTCGGTCCACGAGTTCGGCTGGGTCCGGACGACGACCACCGCCGGTCGTCGTGCGGCCACCGAGGCTTCCCGCGCCTTCGCGTAAGCCGCGCGTACATCGTCCACAGTGGACGCCGTGAACACGGCGCACCCCAGAGATTCCGCGTGCCGCGCGAAGTCGACCCGAGGCGGCGACGCGTGCGCGCTCCGGCAGTCGGCGAGAAAGTTGTTGAACGGTTTGCCGCCCTGCCCCTCCTGTAGGCGAGCGATGACCGCGTAGCCGTCGTTGTCGCAGACCACCGCCACGAAGGGATGCCCGGCGAAGGCGGCCGAGAACAGCTCCGAGTTCAGCATCAGGTACGAGCCGTCGCCGAGCATCGTGGTGACAAGGCCATCGGTGTGGGCCATCGCCGCACCCCACGCGCCCGCGAGTTCGTACCCCATGCACGAGAACCCGTACTCGACGTCCATGCCGACCGACCCCGATCCGCGCCAGCCGCCGATCAGCTCGCCGGGCATCCCACCGGACGCGGTCATCACGTAGTCCCGGGGCTCGGAGAGGTCGTTGACCGCGCCGACGACCTGGGCATACGTCGGCACCTCACCGGAAATGGCACGCAGTGAGTCGATATGCGCGTCCCACCGGCCACGTTCCGCCGCGGCACGCTCCGTCCACAAAGGATCGACGCGCCAGCTTTCCAGCTGGGTCGCCAACTCGGTGAGACCCGCGTCGGCGTCGCCCACGACGGCCAGCCCGCCGTGCTTGACCGCGTCGAACCGGGCGGCGTTGAGGGTGATCAGCCGGACGCCGGGTGAGAACACCGTCCAGGACGCCGTGGTGAAGTCCTGCAACCGGGTGCCGACGGCCAGCACGACGTCGGCCTCGGCGGCCAGGACGTTCGCCGAGGTCGAGCCGGTGACGCCCAGCGGGCCCGCGTGCAGCGGATGACCGTGCGGGACCAAGGTGCGTCCGGCTGTCGTTTCGGTGACCGGGATGCCGTGACGTTCGGCGAAGCTCAGCGCGCGCTCGCCAGCGCCGGAGTACCGGACACCGCCGCCAAGGATCAGCAACGGTTTCTTCGCCGCTCGCAGTGCTCCCGCCGCCTCGGTGAGGGCCCGGCGATCGGGACGCGTGCGCAGCAGCCGATGGGTCACCGGTGCGAACAGCGCGTCCGGGAAGTCGTAGGTCTCCACCTGGACGTCCTGCGGCAGCGCGAGCGTCACCGGGCCCGCGTCCGCCGGATCGGTCAGCACCCTGGCGACCTGCGGCAACGTCGAGAGCAACTGCTCGGGCCGGGTAATCCGGTCGAAATACCGGCTCACCGCGCGGAAGGCGTCGTTGACCGTGACCGTCGGGTCGCCGAAATGCTCCACCTGCTGCAGCACCGGATCCGGCGCGCGGCTGGTGAAGGTGTCGCCGGGGAGCAGCAGCACCGGCAGCCGGTTGGCGTGCGCGACCCCGGCGGCGGTGACCATGTTCAGCGCGCCGGGCCCGATCGACGACGTCACCACGCCGACCTGGCGCCGATGCGTCGCCTTCGCGTAGCCGACCGCCGCCAGCGCCATGCCCTGCTCTGTCTGCCCGCGCCACAAGGGAAGCTCTTCGCGGTGCTCCTCCAGCGCGGTACCGAGACCCAGGACGTTGCCGTGCCCGAAGATCGCGAACACGCCGGGGAACAACGGGACTTCGCGCCCGTCCAGGGTTTCCGACCGCTGCGAGAGCAGCCAGCGCACCAGGGCCTGTGCCGTGGTCAGTTTCATGACACTCGCCCTTCGTGGCTGGTGACCGGGCAGCGTGGATCGGGTTGCTGGTCGTCCCACGTCTCGCGGACCCAGCCGTGTGCCGGGTCGTCGCAGAAGGCCATCGACCGCTCTTTGGCGGGCCCGGCCAGCACGTTCAGGTAGTACATCGGGTAACCCGGCGCGGCGACGCAAGGACCGTGATAGCCGCGCGGGATCAGGAAGACGTCGCCGTCCCGGACCGCGACGTCCTCGTCCAGCTCACCGTCCGAAGTGTACGTCCTATGTAGACCGAATCCCTCGCGTGACGGTGTCACACCGTCACGTCCGGCGACACGGAAGTAGTAGATCTCCTCGTTGACGACCTCGCATTCGGACGCCTCGTCGTGTTTGTGCGGTGGGTACGACGACCAGTTGCCGCCGGGGGTGATCAGTTCGCACGCGTTCAGCTTGTCCGCGTGATCCCAGACCCCGGGTACTCCGAAATTGGTGACCTGCCTCGTCGCCTGCCCCGCTCCGCGCACCTCCACCGGCACGTTCTCCGCCGGTCCGTAGCGCGGTTCGAGACGGCGGGAGCAGCGCGCCATCGGCAGCGCGACCTCGATCCCGCCCGTTGTCGACAACTCGACTTCGGCGTCGCGTGGCACGTAGGCGAAGTCCGTGACCCGGGTGAACACGGAGTCCCGCCCCGCGAGTTCGAAGACCTGACCGTCGACCCGGACCGTGCACGCGCCGGACAGGGGGAGGACGAACGCCTCGTACTCCCCGGTGCGCACGATCCTGGTCTCACCGGCGGCCAGGGAAAGCACCCGCAGGCCGCTGTAGGTCCAGCCCGCCGAGTCCGGGGTGAGCCGGATCGGGTCGCGCTCGTCCGAAAGCGTCCCGATCCGGCGGTGCAGCTTGCTCACAGCAACTCCTCGATCTCGTCGGCGGTGGGCATGGCGTCGGCGCAGGCCAGCCGGGACGCGACGAGCGCGCCCGCCGCGTTGGCGTAGGTGGCGATGCGCACCGGATCCCAGCCGGACAGCAGGCCGTGGATCAGCGCGCCGCCGAAACCGTCCCCGGCGCCGAGCCCGCAGACGACCTCGACCCGCTGCGGCGGCACGGTCCAGCGTTCCTCGGCGGTGGCCACCAAGACGCCCTCGGCGCCCTTCTTGATCACCGCGAGTTCGACGCCTCTGGCCAGCATTCGGGACGCGGCCTCGTCGGGATCCGCGGTGCCGACGGCGACCTCCGCCTCGGTGCGGTTGCCGACGGCGACCGTGACGTGGTCGAGCATCCAGCCGATCTCTTCGCGCGCGGTATCGGTGTCGGGCCAGAACATCGGCCGGAAGTCGAGGTCCAGCACGGTATGCGACCGCCGTCCGCGCCGCTCGAGCATCTTGCGCTGAGTTCCGCGCGCCGGTTCGACGGACACGCCGGTTCCGGTGACCCACAGCAGTGGGACCGTTTCCACGACGTCCCAGGGCACGTCGGTTTCGCCGAGGGTCAGATCCGGGGCGATGGGGGACCGGTAGAACAGCAACGGCGGATCCGCGGGCGGGTCCAGCGCGCAGAACACCACCGGCGTTTGCAGTCCCGACGAGGTCCCGACGTGCTCGGGGGACACGCCGAACTCTCGCAGCGCCTGCCGTACGTAGTCACCGAAACCGTCCGGACCGACCTTCGTCAGCACCGAGGCCGAGCGGCCGAGCCGCGCGGCGGCGACCGCGACGTTGGTCGCGGTCCCGCCGAGCGACTTGGCGAAGGTGCTGACCCCGGCCAGCGGCACGCCGCTCTGTTCGGGGTAGAGATCCACCCCGACCCGGCCGACGGTCAGTGCTTCGAGAGCGGTCATGAAGGGGACTCCACCTGTCGCAACTCGTGTTCGAGGGCTTCCAGTTCCGCACCGCCCGCCATCTGCCGGGTCAGTTCGGCCAGGTCGATCTCGGACTTCTCGTAGGTGCCGAGCGGCGCGCCCCGCTTGAGCAGGAGGAACCTGTCGGCCACCGGGTACGCGTGGTGCGGGTTGTGCGTGATCAGCACGACGCCGAGCCCGCGATCACGGGCCTGCGCGACGTACTTGAGCACGACACCGGCCTGTTTCACGCCCAACGCGGCCGTCGGCTCGTCGAGGATCAGCACCTTCGCGCCGAAGTGCACCGCCCGTGCGATGGCGACGCACTGCCGCTCGCCACCGGACAGCGTGCCGACCGGCTGCTCGACGTCACGCAGATCGATGCCCATGTCGGACAACGCCTTCTTGGTCGTCTCGCGCCCCTTCTTCCGGTCCAGCGCCCGGAACGGGCCGAAGCCGACCGTCGGTTCGGAGCCCAGGAAGAAGTTCCGCCACACGCTCATCAGCGGCACGACCGCCAGGTCCTGGTACACCGTCGCGATGCCGCGATCGAGCGCTTCCCGCGGCGAGGCGAATTTGACCGGTTGGCCCTCGATCAGGAACTCGCCTCGGTCATGCTGGTGCACCCCGGCAAGGATCTTGATCAAGGTGGACTTGCCCGCGCCGTTGTCGCCGAGCACGCAGGTCACTTCACCCGCGTTGACCACGGTGGACACGTCGCGCAGCGCGATCACGCTGCCATAGGTCTTGCCGACGTCCTTGACTTCCAGGAGATGGCTCATCGCCGGACCCTTTCCGCGCGCCGCCGGAAGGCGTTGTTGACCAGGACCGCGGACAGCAGCATCACGCCGAGGAACAACATGAACCAGTCGCTGTCCCAGCGGGCGAACACGATGCCCTGCCGCGCCATGCCGAAGATCAGCGCCCCGATCGCGGCACCGATCGCCGAACCGAACCCGCCGGTGAGCAGACAGCCGCCGATCACGGCCGCGATGATGTACTGGAACTCCAGTCCGATGCCCTGGTTCGCCTGGACGCTCGCGAACCGCAGGATGTTGATCGAGCCGACCAGCCACGCGGCGAGCGCGGTGGTCATGAACAGCATGATCTTGGTGCGTACCACCGGAACGCCGACCGCGCGCGAACTGAGCGCGTTGCCGCCGACGGCGAAGATCCAGTTGCCGAACCGGGTCCGCACCAGCAGCCAGGCCGCCAGCACGGCGAACCCGATCCACCAGACGATGGAGATCTGGAACGCCGTCCCGCCGACGTCCACTGTGGACGCGAACACGAAGCCGGCGGACTCGTAGCCGTCGGTCGAGCGCATTCCGGAGACCTGGACGGTACCGGTGACCAGCCGCGTGACGCCGAGGTTGAGCCCTTGCAGTGCCAGGAACGTGCCCAGCGTGACGATGAAGCTGGGCAATCCGGTGCGTATCACCAGCCAGCCGTTGAAAGCGCCGACCGCGAGGGCGAACACCAGCGACGCGAACAGCGCGAGCCAGACGTTCCAGCCCGCCTGCGTCGCCAAGGTCGCGGTGACGAGCGCGGTGGACGCCGTCATCACCCCGGCGGAGAGATCGAACTCGCCGCCGATCATCAGCAGGGATACGGCGACCGCCATGATGCCGAGCGTCGAGGCGTCGTCCAGCCAGGTCGCCACGCCGCTGCCGCTGAAGAACTGGTCGGTGACGACGGTGAAGAAGAGGAAGACGACGACGGCGCCCAGGAGCGCGCCGATCTCGGGCCGGACGACCATCCGGTCGAGCAGCCGCGGTTTCGCGATCCGTTCGTCGAGGGTGGTGGTTGTCATCGCGTGCCCCTTTGCACGTACTGGCCGACGGTGTCCACAGTGGATTTGTCGACCAGGTCGGGGCCGGTGAGCACCGGTTTCCCGCCGCCGACGACGTTCGCGTTGTCCCGGTAGAGCTTGAGGAACTGCACCGGGAGATAGCCCTGCTCGTACTGCTGCTGATCGACCGCGAAGACCACGTCACCCGCCTTGATGGCGCCGACCACGTCGGTGTTGAGGTCGAACGTGCCGACCTGCGCCGCCGAGCCCACCGCCTTGATCGCGCTCACCGCTCGCGCGGCGACCTGCGAGTTCAGGGTCAGGATGGCGTCGAGGGAGGAGTCGGTCTGCACCGCGCCCCTGATGCGGGACTCGGCGTCGGTGGGGTTGCTGATGTCGACCTGCAAGGTCTGCACGTCCCCCGAGAACCCGGTTTTGGCGCCGTCACAGCGCTGCGCCTGCCCGACGTTGCCCGCTTCGTGGACCACGCAGAGCAGCTTCTTCTTGCCGAGTTCCTTGAACTTCTTCCCGGCCTCCTCGCCGGCGATGGTCTCGTTCTGCCCGACGTGGGTGAGCGCGCCGTAGCCCGCGCTCTTGTCCTCGCCGGAGTTGATGGTGATGACCGGGATCCCGGCGCGGACCGCGTTCTCGATCGAGGTCTTGAGCGCCTCCGGGTTCGCCATGGACACCACCAGCCCGCCGACCTGCTGGGCGACCGCGTTGTCGACCAGTTTGGCCTGGTTGCCGGGATCCCCGTCGGAGTTGTACTCGACCTGCACGCCGAGCTGCCTGCCCGCCTCCTCGGCGCCGTTCTTGACCACGTTCCAGAACGCGTCACCCGCCGTGCCGTGCGAAATGACCGCGACCCGCAGCGGTCCGCTGGGCTGAGTCGTCACCGGGCCCGCGCCCTCGGCCGGTTTTTCCTCGGCCTTCGGCCCGGTGCACGCGGACAGGAGCACCAGCCCCGCCGCGACCACCAATGCCGCCTTAAAGCGATGGGACATCGTCGTCTCTCCTCGCTTCTTCCGTTACCTGGCAGCCGGGAGCCGGCTGACGATTCCGTCGAGATGGGCCAGGCTCCTGGCCACGTCCCGCTTCGGCAGATCTTCCGGGCTCCGCTCGCCCAGCGCGGTGTCCTGTTCCAGCACGTACCACCCGTCGTAGCCCGCTTCGTGGACGAACCTGACCATCGCTTCGATGTCGACGTCCCCGTCGCCGAGCGGGACGTACAAACCTTCGCCTACCGCTTCGGCGTAGGGAAGCCTCCCGGCACGGACTTCGTCGGCGAGTTCGCCGCGTACGTCCTTGAGGTGCAGGTGGCCGATCCGCTCGGGGTAGCGCTTGGCCAGCGCGACCGGGTCGGTGCCGCCGATCAGCAGATGCCCGGTGTCCAGGCAGAGCGGGAGATCGGAATCGGCGAGGAAACGTTCGACCTCTTCCTCGGTTTCCGCATGTGTCCCGACGTGCGGGTGCAGCACGGTGCGAAGTCCGTGTCGTGCGGCGATTTCCCTGATCCTGCCGGAAGTTTCGATCAGCGTCGCCCATTCGGCGTCACTCAGCTTGGGCCGGTCGTCGTAGCCGTCGAGCCCGGTCGCGGCGGCCAGTACGAGCAGGTCGCCGCCGCACGCGGCGAACAACGCCGCGGATTCCTCCGCTTCGGTGAGCGCGGCCTCCTGGTTCTCGTGCAGCACGACCGCGAGGAAGCCGCCGACCAGGCCGAGTCCGTACCCGCCGAGCAGTTCGCGCAGCGCGGCCGGTTCGCGCGGCAGGTAACCGGGAGGGCCGAGTTCGGTCGCGCGCACCCCCAGCTCCGCCATTTCGCCCAGTACGGTCCCCGCGTCGAGCACGCGGCCCCAGCCGGGGACTTCGCATACGCCCCAGGAGATCGGGGCGGCGGCGATGCGGATCCGGGATGTCGGCACTGTCATCGGCGGCCTCCTGGAGAGATCGGGTTGGAGCGCTCTATTGATTAGAGCGCTCTAATCTTGTAGCGTTCGTCACAGCAAAGTCAAGGGCAGGGAGAGGCTCGGAAAATGGCACGACCGACGATGGAGGACGTCGCCGCGAAAGCGGGGGTTTCCCGTGCGCTCGTGTCGTTGGTGATGCGGAACGCGCCGAACGTGTCCGACGAGCGCCGGACCCGGGTGCTGTGCGCGGCGCACGAACTGGGCTACGAGCCGCACGCGATGGCCAGGTCGCTGGCCAGCCGGACGTCGACCGTCCTCGGTGTGATGGTCTCCGATCTCCGCAACGCGTTCTTCGCCGACGTCGTCGAAGGTCTCGACGCGGCAGCCGAAGCGGCCGGATTCCACTTGATCCTCAACACCGGCGGCCGCAGTCCCGCGCGCGAACGGGCGGCCTTGCGAAGTCTGCTGTCCTTCCGGCCCGCCGGGGTGATCCTGCTGTCGCCGGTGGTCCCGGCGTCGGCGATCGAGGAAGCGGCCGCGCAATGTCCCGTCGTCCTGGTGTCGCGCACCTCACGGGTGCCGGGCGTGGACACGGTGAACGACGATGGAGAAGCGGGTGCCGCGCTCGCTGTCGAGCACTTGGTGTTCTTGGGGCACCGGAAGATCGCCCATCTGGACGGTGGGCTCGCGGCCGGTGCGGCGGCCCGGCGACGCGGCTATCAGCAGGCCATGCGACGGCACCGGTTGCACCCGATCATCGTGCGCAGTGAACACACCGACACCGCCGGGGAGAAGGCCGTCCAGGAGCTGCTCGGCGAGCACGCGCGGACGGGCCTGCCGACGGCTTTGCTGGCCGGCAACGATTTCAACGCCGTCGGCGCGATCTCCGCGCTGGCGGAGGCGGGCCTGCGGGTTCCCGAGGACGTTTCCGTGGTCGGCTACGACAACACCTCGCTGGCCGCGCTGCGCCACCTCTCACTGACCACTGTGGACCAGCCGCGCACGGAAATGGGACGGCTGGCCGTCGAAGCGCTGCTCGAACGGGTCCGGGGCGAACGTGCCGAACCCGTCCGGCATCTGCTGCACCCGTCGCTGGTGGTCCGTTCGACCACCGCCGAGCTCGAGAAAGGGTTACCACGATGAGGTTGGGACTCGCCGGTACCGGCCGGATCGGTACTTCGCACGCCGAGACCTTGAAGAGCTTCGACGAGGTTTCGTCCGTGGTCGTCGCCGACGTCGACACCGGACGGGCCCAGGCGGCCGCGGCCGAACTCGGCGTCGAAGCCGCGGTGGACATCCCCTCGCTCTTCGCATCCTCTTTGGACGGTCTGGTGATCGCGGCGGCGACGGACGCGCATCCGGAACTGATCCTCAGGGCCGTCGACGCGGGCATCCCGGTGTTCTGCGAGAAACCGGTCGCCGCCGACATCCCCGGCACGCTCGCGGTGATCGACAAGATCGCCGGTTCGGACGTGCCGGTGCAGATCGGTTTCCAGCGCAGGTTCGACGCGGGCTACGCGGCCGCCCAGGCCGCTGTGGCGTCGGGTGAACTGGGCTGGCTGCACACTTTGCGCGCGACCACCCTGGACCCGGCTCCGCCGCCCGCGGAGTACGTCGCGCACTCCGGCGGCCTGTTCCGCGACTGCGGGGTGCACGACTTCGACGTCGTCCGGTTCGTCAGCGGCCGCGAGGTCGTCGAGGTCTACGCCGTCGGAGCGAACAAGGGCGAACAGTTCTTCGTCGACGCCGGTGACGTCGACACCGCCGCCGCGACGCTGACACTCGACGACGGGACCCTGGCCGTGGTTTCCCTGACCCGGTACAACGGCGCGGGCTACGACGTCCGGCTGGAAGTGCTCGGATCGGCCGGGAACGCCGTGGTGGGCATGGACGATCGCGCGCCGCTGACCTCGGTGGAACCCGGCGTCCAGCCGTTGCCCGGGCCCGCTTACCCCGGATTCATGGAACGCTTCCGGCCCGCGTACATCAGCGAGCTGAAGGCGTTCCTGGACGTCGCTGCCGGCCGTGCGCCGAGCCCCTGCGGCGCGGCAGACGCCCTGGAAGCGTTCTACATCGCCGAGGCGTGCGAAGTCTCCCGTCGCGAACGCCGCCCAGTCCGAGTGGACGAGGTCCGCGTCTAGGGCCGCGCGACCGCTGTCCAGGGTGTCGCGAAAGCCACTTTCGGGACGCCTGATGTCCCGAAAGTGGCTTTCGCGACACGGCCACTAGGCAGTCACGCGAATCCACCACCCGAACACTGGAGGTAGGTACGCCCACCAGTCAGGGCGCAGCGCCGCGAAGGCAGCTTGCTGCCAAAGCCCGGACACCAGAGGGTGTCTTTCGCTACGGTGATCTTGAACCATGACGGGCGGCAGGTTCATGCCGCCGGACGCGCGAGGAGTGCGGATGCAGCCCAATCCACCGCAGCCCGGTTTCCCTCAGTACGGGCAGCCGCCGGGCGGACCCGCGCCGTGGGGTGGCGGGCCGGTGCTGCCGACGTCCAGGCCAAGGTCGAGGGCGAACGCCGTGGCGGCGGTGATCGCCGGTGTCCTGGCGCTGCTCGCCGCCGGCGTGCTCGTCTGGTTCACGCTCTACAACGTCGTCGTCGCCGCAGAGACGAACGGCAACTGGTCGGGCATCACGGTGCAGAACATGGCCACCGGCGTCATCTCCGCCGTAGTGCTGGTGGTCGCGGCGGGATTCACGTTCGCCCGCAAGATTCCCGGCGCGTGGACTCTGTTCGGGCTTTGCGTCTTCTACGTGGTGGCGGTCTTCGTGGGGGCGCCCCTCGTGTGGGGCACGCCCTTCGGCGCTCAGGTCAAGTGGCTCTTCAGCTTCGACGACAGCGACAGCACCGCCATGGCACTGACGATCTTCCTCGCTGTCCTGACGGCGATCACGTCGGCGATCGCCGCCAGCGTGAAGTCGTACGACACCAAGACACGCCTCTAAAGCTCGTCCAGGATCAGCTTCGCGCGTTCCTCGACGAGCCGGTAACCGGAGCTCGCGGCGAGTTCCTGTGCCAGCTCGCCGTGCGTCCGGGCTTCCGCGAGTTTTCCCAGTTCCAGCAGGGTTTCCGCGAGTCCGGTTCGGGCGGCGGCCTCGCACCAGAAGAAACTGGTCGTCCGCGCGATCGACAACGCGAGCCGGTGGTGCTCGGCGGCTTCCTCGGGCAGGCCGAGCCGCAAGCAGACCTCGCCGAGCCCGACGAGGGTCCAGGCCTCGGTGCCCCGGTCACCGATCTTGCGGGTGAGTTCGACGGCTTCGAGCGCGTCCGCGCGGTTCTGCTCGCCCGGGTCGCGCCTGCTTTCGAGTACGGCCCTGCCGGACAGGGCCGTCGCCTCGCCGTAGGTGTAGCCGAGTTCGCGGTTGGCCGCGAGCGCGCGGGTGTAGAAGTCGTAGGCTTCGTCGAGCAGCCCGAGATCGCGGTGCACGTTGCCGAGGTCGACCAGCAGCACCGCGACGCTGAACTTGGCGCCGTCCCGTTCGGCGATGGTGAGCGCGCGGGTGAAGTTGGCGAGCGCCTCGTCGAGCTGACCCGTCTGCCAGTACGGGAAACCCAGGTTCGCCAGCGCCATCGAGATGGCGGGCATGTGCAGTTCTTCGCACAACCGCAGGGATTCCAGCCCACAGCGGATCGCCTCCTGCGGGTCGCCGAGGCGCTGGTGCACCGCGCTCAGGTTGTTGAGCACGGCCGCGCGGCCGGCGTCCCAGCCGTCGAGGAGCTCTCCGCACAAGGCACTGGTGAGGTGTTCGCGAGCTTCGTCGTAGCGGCCGCTGTTGACGCAGGCGAGCGCGATGCTCAAGTGCATCGCCGCTTGTGCCTGTCCGGCGCCGCTGCGGCGGGCGGCCTTGAGCGCGGTCGACGCGGTGTCGATCCATTCCGCGTGATGGCCGCGCTGGTGGAAGAAAGCACGGAGCGCGTCGGCGAGGTGCCAGGAGAACTCGGGTGGGCCGTGTTCGGCACCGTGCTCGACCGCGGCGGCGAGGTTCGGCCACTCGGCGTCCAGCCAGGCCAGCGCCTCTTCGGTGTCGGCGAAGGGTTTGTCTTCCGGTTCTTCGCGCGGCAAGCGCAGGAAATGCGGGATGAGGACACGGCCCGCGGCGTCGGAGGTGGTCAGGTAGTGCTCGAAGAGCCGCCTCTCCGCGGTGTCGCGTTCGGACTTCGTGTCCTCCGAAAGCGTGCGGCCCGCCGCGAAACTGCGGAGCAGGTCGTGGAACCGGTAGCGCCCCGGGGTGTAGCGCTCGATCAGATGGGCCGCGGCGAGCGCCTTGAGCAGCTGGTTGCCCCGCGTCGCACCGGTCAGTGCCTGGGCGGCGGAGGCGGTGAACGTCTGGCCGGGGACCAGCGCGAGCCGTCGGAACAGCAGGCGGTGTTCTTCGGGAAGTGCCCGGTAGGAGACGCCGAACGCCGTGGTCACGGCACTTTCTTCGGCGCCGTCGACGGTCAGTTCCGCCAGCGGGTCGCCACCGGCCAGCTCGCGGGCGAGTTCGGCGATCTCGGGTTCGCCGCTCGCGCCGAGGTTGGCCGCCGCGATCCGGAGGGCGAGCGGGAGATGCCCGCACAGCCGGGCCAGCTCCGCCGCCGCGCCCGCCTCGGCGGCGACGGTCTCGCTGCCGAGCACGGCTTCCAGCAGGTGCCGCGCGTCTTCGGCGGGGAGGACGGACAGCGGGAGCGCGCGGGCGCCGGTGCGGGCGATGAGGTCACCGAGCCGCTGGCGGCTGGTGACCAGGGCGGTGCCCGACGGCGGCAGCAGCGGCAGCACCTGGCCGGTGTCGCGCACGTTGTCGAGGACCAGGAGGACCCGTTTGTCGGCGAGGAGGGAACGGAGCAGCGCCGCACGGGTGTCGGTGTCCGGCGGGATGGCCTTGGGTGCGGTGCCGAGCGCCTGGAGGAGCTGGGTGAGCGCGACCGCCGGGGTGAGCGGTTCGTGATCCGGGTCGAAGCCGCGCAGGTCGAGGTAGAGCTGGCCGTCGGGGAACGCGTCGCGGACACGGTGGGCCCAGCGGATCGCGAGCGCGGTCTTGCCGACGCCGGCGGTCCCGCTGATCACCCAGATGTCGGTGCCCTCGCCCGCGTGACGGGTCGCCTCGTCGAGCCGCTCCAGCTCGGCCGCCCGCCCGGCGAATCCTCGGACGTCGTGCGGCAGCTGCGCCGGGCGGACCGGCTCGGGCCTGGTCGCGGGTTCGAGGGCGGGATCGGCGGCGAGGATCGCGGATTCCAGCCGTCGCAGCTCCGGGGACGGATCGAGACCCAGTTCGGTACCGAGCCGGTCCCTCAAGGCGCGGAAAGCCTCGAGAGCGTCGTCGGTGCGGCCTTCGCGGTGCAGCGCGACCATGAGCTGTCCGACGAACCGCTGTCGCAGGGGATGCGCGGCGACCAGTTCGGTCAGCTCCGCGATGACCTGACGGCCGCGACCGAGCCGCAACTGGGCCTCGGCGCGATCCTCCAGCGCCGTCCAGCGTGCCTCGTTCATTCCGCCGCGGAGACGCTGGGCGACTTCGCCGGTCACGACATCGGACAGCGCCTCGCCGCGCCACAACCCGAGCGCCTCGTCCAGGAGTTCCACGGCGGTTTCGTCGTCGGCTTCGCGGGCTCGCGTTGTCAGCTCGGTGAAGCGGTGCAGGTCGACTTGACGCGGCTCGACCCTAAGCAGGTAGCGGGTCCCCTCGGAGACGATCTCCGGGCCGCCCGCGCCCCGGAACACCGCCCGCAGCCGGGACACCAGTGCTTGAACGGTGTTCCGGGCACTCGCGGGCGGCGCTTCGGGCCAGAGCAGGTCGATGATCCGGTCACGCGGCACCGGCTTGCCCGCTTCCAGCAGGAGAACCGCCAGTACGAGCCGTTGTTTGGGCGAGCCGAGATCGACCGGGCCGCCGTCGGCCCACGCCTCGACGGCGCCGAGGACGCGGAACTCCACCCGGCCACCTCCGCCCACGTCGTCAGAGGCTGCAAGCGTAGTGCAAGCGCCCTGCATCCGGACGCCGTGATCCTTGCGGGGTGTCCACCGAGGACCCGTCGCCGGAACCGTGCCCAACCAACAAGACGGGCAGGACCCCCCAATCGGTTCCGGTACGACGGTGGGCACCTTCACCTTGCACAGACACCGCCTTCTGACGGCGGTGGGGGCTGGGGGTAGTGCCAGTTCGACGTCTTCCCCCCGTGTCGTCGAACTGGCACTTCTTCGTGCCTGGGGCTGGGTTCTCTCGCGTTTAGCGGACTAATCGCGTTCGTCGCCTTGACAAGCACGCCTACCTGTATGCACCATTTCACTACTTAATTAGTGAAAGGGTGTTGCGAGTGGTCACCTTCCACCTGGACAAGGGCTCGGGCGTCGCGACGTACGTCCAGCTCGTCCAGCAGGTCAAAACCGCCCTCCGGCTGGGATTGCTGGAGCCGGGGGACCGGCTGCCGACGGCGAAGGAGGTGGTCGCCGAGCTGGCGATCAACCCCAACACCGTCCTCAAGGCCTATCGCGAGCTGGAGCGCGAAGGGCTTGTCGAAGGGAAGCCGGGCCTCGGCACCTTCGTACAGAAAACGCTCGGAGGCGCTTCGTTCGCGGAGCACACGCGGTTGCGGAAGAGCCTGGGGGTCTGGGTCCGCGACGCACGGGAATCGGGGCTGGATCAGGAAGACGTCGAGGCGTTGTTCACCTCGGTGGTGGTCGATGGCTTTCGAGGGGAGCGGACGGCATGACCGATGAATCCGTCATCGAGGCGACCGGCCTCGGCAAGCGTTACCGTCGCAAGTGGGCGCTGCGCGACTGCTCCCTGTCCGTCCCGAAAGGACGCGTCGTCGCGCTGGTCGGGCCGAACGGCGCCGGCAAGACGACCTTCCTGCACCTGGCCGTCGGACTGCTCGACGCGACCCTCGGCTCGGTCTCGGTTTCGGGAACCACCGCGTTCCTGGCGCAGGACAAGCCGTTGTACCCCGGCTTCAGCATCGCCGAAATGCTCAAGTTCGGCAGGCGCCTCAATCCCGGCTGGGACGACGAGTTCGCGCTCAACCGCATCGATTCGCTCGGGCTTCCCTTGAAACACAAGGTCGGCAAGCTGTCCGGTGGGCAGCGCGCGCAGGTCGCGCTCACCCTCGCGCTCGCGAAACGTCCGGAACTCCTGGTACTCGACGAGCCGCTCGCGAACCTCGACCCGCTGGCCCGCCACGAGGTCATGCGCGGGCTGATGGAAGCGGTCGCCGAAACCGGCATGACCGTCCTGCTCTCCTCGCACGTCGTCTCCGATCTGGAGAACACCTGCGACTGGCTGATCGTCCTCAACGGTGGCCGCGTCCAGGTCAGCGGCGACATCGACGAACTCGTCGCCGGGCACCGGACCCTTTCCGGACCCGCGGAGGAGGCCGACGCGCTGGCCAAGCGTGTCGCGGTCGTGGACGAGGCTCGCGCGGGCAGACAGGCGACCGTTTTCGCCCGCACCGAACCGGTCCCTCTGAGTCCACAGTGGACAGAGCGGCCGGCGAACCTGGAGGAACTGGTGCTCGCCTACCTGCGGCGACCCGAGTCCGCGAGTCTGCCGCGTCCGACACTGGCTTCGGCGTAAGGGGGAACGATGCTCTGGCTCACCTACCGTCAGCATCGCATGCAGCTGCTGATCACGGCGGCGCTGCTCGTCGCCGTCGGGATCCTGTTGCTGGTCAACGGAAACGCCGTTGCGACGAGTCCCGACCCGGCGAAGCTCTTCCAAGACCTGTACACCTACCTCTCCTGGCTCCAGGTCGTCCCGGTGGCGATCGGCGTCTTCTGGGGCGCGCCGCTGGTCGCGGCGGAATACGAGCGCGGTACCACGAAACTCGCCTGGACCCAGTCGATCTCGCGGTTCCGCTGGCTCGGCGTGAAGCTGGGGTTCCTCGCCGTCCTCGCCACACTGGGCGGTCTCGCGTTCGGCACGATGATGCAGCGCTGGGTGGAGGTCTTCCCGACCGACCGCGGCGACACCGCCTTCACCAGCCGTTTCGACAACCCGGTCCTGTTCGCGATGACCGGCGTCGCACCCGCCGCGTGGTGGCTTTTCGGATTCGTCCTCGGCACCGCCGCGGGCGCGCTCATCCGCAAGGCCCTCCCGGCCATCGCCGTCACCATCGCGGTGACCGTCGGCCTGATGATCGGCATCGCCAATTTCCGTGACCTCTACGCGGAGCCGAAACTCGTCCCCCTGGGCACGGAACCCGCGGGCCGGGTCCTCGAAATGGTCACGGACGCCGCGGGCGAGGTCACCGCGCTCAAGATCCTGCCGCCGGACTGGTACTGGCGTTTCCAGTGGACCGAAGCCGCGATCCTGGCGGGTGTCTCGATCCTGCTCGCCGCCGCTGCGACCTTCGCCATCCGACGCCGCTCCTAGAAAGGACTCGTTCTTGCTCTGGCTCACCTGGCGGCAGCACCGCACCCAGCTGCTCGTCACCCTGGGGTTCCTGGCCGTGCTCGGCGGCGTCCTGTTCTTGTCCGGGCAGGCCGCCATCGACGCCGCGAACGGCAAGACCTCTTCGTACTGTTACGGAGGCGGCGTCCCGTGCCGCGAGTACGACGCGGGATTGGAGGACCTCTACCAGGAGATCTACCCGCTGATCGCGATGGTGCCGTTCGTTCCCTTGCTGGCGGGCGTCTTCTGGGGCGCGCCGCTGCTCGCCAGGGAGTACGAGCGCAACACCCACCAGCTCGCGTGGACGCAGTCGGTCGGCCGCGGGCACTGGCTGGCCGTCAAATTCGGCGTCCTCGCCGGGTGCGCGACGCTGGCCGGGCTCGCGTCGGGGCGGATGTTCGGCAGCTGGCTGGAAATGTTCCCCGGCAAGGCGGAGACCTTCACCGAGACGTCCTACTTCGGCGCGGTCGGGGTCGCGCCCGCCGCATGGTGGCTGTTCGCCTTCACCCTCGGTACGGCGGCCGGGGTGCTGGTGCGCAAGACCTTGCCCGCCATCGCGATCACGGTCGCGGTGTTCGTCGCGGCTTCGATCGTCCTGCTGTTCCTGAGGCCGCATTACGCCGAGCCGGTGCGCACGACCGGCCCGGATCCGGCCGCGAAGGGTGCTCTGATCGTCAAGACGGGCAGGGTCGCGCCGGACGGGCGTGAGATGAGTTCGCTGGACGAGGTCCCCGGTTGCCCGCTGGGGCTGGGGAAGAGCGCGTGCGCGCAGGCGGCGGGCTATCAGGACTTCACCGTCTACCAGCCCACCGGCCGGTTCTGGCGGTTCCAGTGGACCGAGGCGGGCATCCTGCTCGCCGCGACCGCGGTACTCGGGGGTATCGCGGTAGGGGGAACGGTCCGCCGCCGTCGCTGAGACGACGGCGGACTGAAGACCTCAGTCGAGCTGCAGTTCGGGCTGGTACAGGTCGAACCAGTGATAGAGGTCCAGCGCCCGGTCGATCCCGGTGCGCTGGGCCGAGGGCATCGTCGCCGGGTCCACTTCGGACGCCCGGTGCAGCCAGTCACGGTCCACGAGTGAGAACACCGGGTTGTCCCGTTCGCTCAGGGCCTCCTTGGCCTGCTGCTGCAACGCAGCCGCGTAGCCGGGGTCCTGAGTGGACGGATACGGGCTCTTGACCCGGTCACGCACCGACGCGGGCAGGACATGCTTCGTGGCGTGCCGCAGCAGGCTCTTTTCCCTGCCGTCGAACGTCTTCAGCGACCACGGCGTGTTGTAGACGTACTCGACGAGACGGTGATCGCAGAACGGCACCCGCACCTCGAGCCCGACGGCCATCGACGCCCGGTCCTTGCGGTCCAGCAGCGTCCGCACGAAGCGGCTCAGGTGGAGGTTGCAGACGGTCCGCATCTTCCGTTCCCGCTCGCTCTCGCCGTCGAGGTACTCGACCTGGGCGACGGCGGTGCTGTACTGGTCGGCGATGTAGCCGGGCAGGTCCAGCTTGGTCCGGACGTCCTCGCGCAGCAGGGCGCCCCGTTCACTCGTCAGCCCCGTGCGGAACGCGAGCCAGGGGAAGGTCCCCGAGTTCACCGCGTCTTCGTCGTGGAACCAGCGGTATCCACCGAACACCTCGTCGGCCGACTCGCCGGACAACGCGACCGTGGATTCCGCGCGGATCGCCTTGAACAGCAGGTACAGCGAGGTGTCCATGTCGCCGAGCCCGGCCGGGATGTCCCGCGCGGTCAGCACCTTGCGGCGCACCTCCGGGTCGCTGAGCTCGGCCGGGTTGAGCATGACGTCCTTGTGCTCGGAACCGACCAGGTCCGCGACGTCGCGGATGAACGGCGAGTCCGGGGTGTCCCGCACCTCATCCGGTGTGAAGTTCTCTTCCTGGCCGAGGAAATCGACCGAGAACGTGCGCAGCCGCTCGCCCTGTTCGGCCAGCCGCGCCGCGGCGAGACCGGTGACGGCGCTGGAATCGAGCCCACCGGACAGCAGGACGCAGCGGGGCACGTCGGCGATCAGCTGACGGTGCACGATGTCGGTCATCAGCTCGCGGACCCGCTCGACCGTCGTCTCCTGGTCGTCCGTGTGCTGCTTCGCGTCCAGCTTCCAGTACGTCCGCGTGCGGATCCCGGAACGGTCGACGGTGACGATCGTGCCCGGCCCGACCTCGTGCATGCCCTTCCACAGCGACCAGCCAGGGGTCTTGGTCATCGACATCAGCTCGCGCAGGCCGTCTGTGTCGACCACCTTGCGCGCCAAGGGATTCGCGAGGATCGCCTTCGGCTCGGAACCGAAGAGGACGCCGTCCGGGGTCGGGTAGTAGTAGAACGGCTTGATGCCCATGCGGTCGCGGATCATCACGAGCTTCTCGTCGCGCTCGTCCCAGATCGCGAAGGCGTACATCCCGTTGAGGTGGTCGACGACCTCGTCGCCCCACTCCAGGTAGCCGTGTAGCACGACCTCGGTGTCGCTGTCGGTCTCGAATTTGTGGCCCCGCTGGGAAAGTTCGGCGCGCAGCTCGGTGAAGTTGTACGCCTCACCGCTGTAGACCATGGCCGCCAGCCCGGCCTCGGCCATCGGCTGCCTGCCGCCCGGCAGGTCGATGATCGCGAGACGACGGTGGCCCAGCGCCACCTTGGGCCGGACCCAGGTGCCCGAGTCGTCAGGACCGCGGCACGCCATGGTCTCGGTCATCGCGTCGACGATCTCCCGGCGTTGCGTGAGATCCGTGTCGAAGGAGACCCACCCTGCGATTCCGCACATCGCTACCTCCCGGTGATTAGTTAGCACATACAACTATCCGTAACACTGGTGTAACACGCTTCGCCCGGCTTGTCTGCCCGAATTGCACGCTCCGTCCGCCATGCGTCACCGTCTGTGGGACACGTCACCGGGCATCAAGAAGTCGTAAAGGCACCCGATCGGGGCATCAAGAGGCCGTCAGGCCGAGGTCGTGGACGGCTCCACGCGGCGCACTGTTGCGGAGTCCTGGTCACCGATGGGGTGACCTGTCCTGAGAGGTGCCTAGTGGCCGACTTGCTCTACGCCGTGCTCCTGATCGGCGTATTCGTGGTTCTCGCCCTGACCCTTCGTGGTCTGGAGAAGCTGTGACCGGCACGGGAGCCGTGGCCAACGTCGTCGGCGGACTGCTGGCGCTGGGGCTGATCGTCTATTTGTTCATCGCACTGGTCAGGCCGGAGAAATTCTGATGTCAGACACGATGGCCGGCCTCTTGCAGGCCGGCCTCCTCCTCGTCGCGCTCGCGGTGGTCTACCGGCCACTCGGCGACTACATGGCGCGCGTCTTCTCTGTCTCCTCTTCGGAGAAGCACACCAAGGCCGAACGCGGCCTGTACCGCCTGTTCCGGGTGAACCCCGGATCGGAACAGCACTGGAAGACCTACGCGTCCGCCGTGATCGGCTTCTCGTTCGTCTCCGTCGTCTTCCTGTACCTGCTTCAGCGGCTCCAGGCAATCCTGCCGTGGAGCCTCGGCAAGGAACCGGTCTCGCCGGCGGTCGCCTTCAACACCGCCGTCAGCTTCGTGACCAACACGAACTGGCAGTCCTACAGCCCTGAAGCGACCATGGGTCACTTCGTGCAGATGGCCGGCCTGACCGTGCAGAACTTCCTGTCCGCGGCCGTGGGTCTTTCGGTCGCCGTCGCGGTGGTCCGCGGATTCGTCCGCGCGAAGACCGACCGTCTCGGCAACTTCTGGGTGGACCTGACCCGCGGCACGGTCCGGATCCTGTTGCCGATCGCGTTCGTGGCCGCGATCGTGCTGATCGCGCTCGGTGTCGTCCAGAGCCTCAAGAGCGGCGTGGACGTCCTCAACCCGGACGGCAGCACCAGCAAGATCGCGCTCGCGCCCGCCGCGAGCCAGGAAGCGATCAAGGAACTCGGCACCAACGGCGGTGGCATCTTCAACGCCAACTCCGCCCACCCGTTCGAGAACCCCAACGCGTGGACCAACCTGATCGAGATCTTCCTGATCCTGGTCATCCCGGTCTCGCTCACGCGGACGTTCGGCAAACTCGTCGGCAACACGCGGCAGGGTTACGTCCTGCTTTCGGTGATGGCCGGGCTGTTCACCACGATGCTCACGGTGACCTGGCTGTCCGAAGCTCACGCGAGCGGTCCCGCGTCACTGGCCGCCGGGGCGAATATGGAAGGCAAGGAACAGCGTTTCGGTATCGGCCTGAGTTCGCTGTTCGCCAACGCCACCACCGGCACGTCGACAGGCGCCGTCAACGGCGCGCACGACAGTTACAGCGGACTCGGCGGCGGTGGCGCGCTGCTCAACATGCTGCTGGGCGAGATCTCGCCGGGCGGGGTGGGCACCGGTCTCTACGGCATCCTGGTGATGGCCGTGATCGCGATGTTCCTCGCCGGGCTGATGGTCGGCCGGACACCCGAATACCTGGGGAAGAAGCTCGGCAAACGCGAGGTCACCTGCGCGGCGATCTCCATGCTCGCGATGCCGACGGTGGTGCTGCTCGGGTCCGGCATCGCGCTCATGCTGGCCGACACCCCGGCCGCCATGACCAACTCGGGCGCGCACGGCCTTTCCGAGGTCCTCTACGCCTACGCGTCGGCGGGCAACAACAACGGCAGCGCGTTCGGCGGCCTGACCGTGACGAACGACTGGTTCCAGTCTTCGTTGTCGGTGGCGATGCTGCTCGGCAGGTTCATCCCGATCATCGCCGTCCTGTGCCTGGCCGGATCCCTTGCCTCGCAACGGAAGGTCCCGGAGACCGCCGGCACGCTGCCCACCACCGGACCGCTTTTCGGCACGATGCTCGCGGGCACGATCGTGCTCGTCGCGGCCCTCACCTTCATCCCGGCGCTCGCGCTCGGGCCCATCGCAGAGGCACTCGCATGACCGTCACACAGGAACGCACCCCCGAAGAGATATCCCAGCACCACGTGGAGAACACCGGCCGCGTCGGCGCGGGCATCTTCAGCCCGCGTCAGCTGCTGACCTCCCTTCCGGAGGCGCTGCGCAAGCTGAACCCCAAGCACCAGCTGGCCAATCCGGTCATGTTCGTGGTGTGGGTGGGCTCGGCGCTGACGACGGTCTTCGCCGTCACCGACCCGAGCGTGTTCACCATCCTCATCGCGATCTGGCTGTGGTTCACGGTCCTGTTCGCGAACCTCGCCGAGGCCGTCGCGGAGGGCCGGGGCAAGGCGCAGGCGGAAACCCTGCGCCGCAGCAAGAAAGAGACCATCGCGCGCCGCCTCACCGAGGACGGCGACGAGGAGAACGTGCCGGGTGTCGACCTGCGCGTCGGTGACCTCGTGGTCGTCGAGGCCGGACAGGTCATCCCCGGTGACGGCGACGTCGTCGAGGGCATCGCGACCGTCGACGAATCGGCCATCACCGGCGAGTCGGCCCCGGTCATCCGCGAATCGGGCGGCGACCGGTGCGCGGTCACCGGCGGGACGACGGTGCTTTCGGACCGGGTCGTCGTGAAGATCACCACCAAACCCGGCGAGTCCTTTGTGGACCGGATGATCGCCTTGGTGGAGGGCGCTTCCCGGCAGAAGACGCCGAACGAGATCGCGCTGACCATCCTGCTCTCGACGCTGACGATCATCTTCATGCTCGCCGTCGTGGCGCTGCAGCCGATGGCCGGTTACTCCGGCAGCCAGCAGTCGGTGATCGTGCTGACCGCGTTGCTGGTCTGCCTGATCCCGACGACGATCGGCGCGCTGCTGTCCGCGATCGGTATCGCGGGCATGGACCGGCTGGTGCAGCGCAACGTGCTCGCGACGAGCGGTCGCGCGGTGGAAGCCGCGGGCGACGTCTCGACCTTGCTGTTGGACAAGACGGGCACGATCACCTTCGGCAACCGCAAGGCCACCGAGCTGATCCCGGTCGGAACGTCCACTATGGACGACATCGCCAAGGCGGCACGGCTGTCCAGCCTCGCCGACGGCACACCGGAAGGCCGCAGCATCGTCGAACTCGTCGCCCGTGAGCACAGCCTCGCGGAGACGGCGTCCGACGACGAAAAGCGCGCTGACTTCGTCGAATTCACCGCGCAGACGCGGATGAGCGGCATCGACGTCGGCGAGCGCCAGGTCCGTAAAGGCGCGGCCGGTTCGGTGCGGGCGTGGGTCCGCGAACGCGGCGGCGACATGCCGGACGAGACCGAACGCGTCGTCGACGAGATCAGCCAGCAGGGCGGGACCCCGCTGGTGGTCGCGGAGTACGACGGCGCGAAAGCCTTCGTGCGCGGCGTGATCCGGCTGTCCGATGTGGTCAAACCCGGCATGAAGGAGCGGTTCGTCCAGCTCCGCGCGATGGGTATCAAGACCGTCATGATCACCGGGGACAACCCGCTGACGGCCAAGGCGATCGCGCGGGACGCGGGTGTCGACGACTACCTCGCCGAAGCCAAGCCCGAAGACAAGATGGCGCTGATCAAGAAGGAGCAGGAGGGCGGGCGGCTGGTCGCGATGACCGGCGACGGCACCAACGACGCCCCCGCGCTGGCGCAGTCCGACGTCGGCGTCGCGATGAACACCGGGACCTCCGCCGCCAAGGAGGCGGGGAACATGGTGGACCTCGACTCCGACCCGACGAAACTGATCGAGATCGTGGAGATCGGCAAGCAGTTGCTGATCACCCGCGGCGCGCTGACCACGTTCAGCGTCGCCAACGACCTCGCGAAGTACTTCGCCATCCTGCCCGCGATGTTCACCGGCATCTTCGCCCAGCTCGGCGCGCTCAACATCATGAACCTGGCGACGCCGAAGTCCGCGATCCTGTCGGCGGTCATCTTCAACGCCCTGATCATCGTCGGGCTGATCCCGCTCGCCCTGCGCGGCGTCCGGTACAAGCCGTCCTCGGCTTCGGCGCTGCTGCGCCGGAACCTGCTGGTATACGGCCTCGGCGGCATCGTCAGCCCGTTCCTCGGGATCTGGCTGATCGACCTGCTCGTCCGTCTCATCCCTGGAATCGGGTAATCCCATGAACGCATTGTTGAAGCAGACCCTCGCCGGGCTGCGTGTCCTGCTCGTCTTCACGGTCCTGCTGGGAGTCGTCTACCCCTTGGGTGTGTGGGCCGTGGCCAGGATTCCCGGGCTGGAAGGCAACGCCGAAGGGTCGATCGTCACCCAGGACGGGCAGGCGAGCGGCTCGTCCCTGATCGGCGTCGACCCGGTCGCGGCCGACCCGGCCAAGGACCCCTGGTTCCACAACCGCCCGTCCGCGGGTTCGAAGGACGCGCTCGGCCCCGGCGACCCGTCGTCGTCCGGCCCGTCGAACAAGGGCCCGTACAACGAAGACCTGGTCGCGGCCATCGTCGAGCGCAAGAAACTGATCGCCGCCCGCGAAGGCGTCCAGGAGTCTCAGGTGCCCGCCGACGCGGTGACGGCGTCGGGATCGGGGATGGATCCGGCGATCAGCGTCGCCTACGCCGACCTCCAGACCGCTCGTGTGGCCAGGAACACCGGCCTGCCGGTGGAGAAGGTCCGGCAGCTCGTAGCGGAGAACACGAGCGGCGCCGGGATCGGTGTGCCGGGCGTCAATGTGCTGAAGGTCAACTTGGCCGTGCGCGACGCGGCCGGAGGAGCACACTGACACTCGTGGACGAGAACACGACCAAGCCGCGCCGGGGTGAGCTGAGGATCTACCTCGGCGCGGCCCCCGGGGTGGGGAAGACCTTCGCGATGCTCGGCGAGGCGCGCCGCCGCCTCGACCGGGGCACCGACGTGGTCATCGGCCTGGTCGAGACGCACGGCCGCAAGAAGACCGCGGAACTCGTCGAGGGGCTGGAGACCGTCCCGCGCCGCCGGTCCGAGCACCGGGACCGCGAATTCGAGGAGATGGACCTCGACGCGCTGCTGGCCCGCGCCCCCGAGGTCGCCGTCGTGGACGAACTCGCGCACACCAACGTGCCGGGTTCGCGCAACGAGAAGCGCTGGCAGGACATCGACGAACTGCTCGCCGCCGGGATCGACGTCCTCTCCACGGTCAACGTGCAGCATCTGCAGAGCCTCAACGACGTCGTCGAGCGCATCACCGGCGTCACCCAGCAGGAGACGGTGCCCGACGAGGTCGTGCGCCGGGCCGAACAGCTGGAGCTGGTCGACATCACGCCGGAGGCACTGCGGCGGCGACTGGCGCACGGCAACGTCTACCCGGCCGAGCGGATCGACGCGGCGCTGGGGAACTACTTCCGGCCGGGCAACCTCACCGCGCTGCGGGAACTCGCGCTGCTGTGGGTCGCCGACCAGGTCGACGTCGCCTTGCAGCGGTATCGGGCCGAGCAGAAGATCACCGACACGTGGGAAACACGCGAACGGGTGGTCGTGTCCATCACCGGCGGGCCGGAGAGCGAGACGCTGATCCGCCGGGCGCGCCGGATCGCGAACCGCGCGGGCGCCGAACTGCTGGTGCTGCACATCCTGCGCGGGGACGGGCTGGCCGGAATGGGACCGACGGCGGTCGGCAAGTACCGGAAGCTGACCGAAGAGGTCGGCGCGACCTTCCACACCGTCGTCGGCGACGACGTGCCGAACGCGCTGCTCGACTTCGCGCGCGGGGTGAACGCGACCCAGCTGGTCGTCGGCACCTCGCGGCGTTCGCGGGTGGCGCGGCTGTTCGACGAGGGCATCGGCGCGGCCGTGGTCCAGCGGTCCGGCCCGATCGACGTCCACATGGTCACGCACGACGAAGCGGGCGGACGCCTCCGTGCCCGGTTCAACCGGAGCCCGCTGACGCCGTCGCGGCGGCTGATCGGCTGGTCGCTCTCGCTGGTGCTGCCCGCGTTGGCGACGCTGCTCGGCGTCCTGCTGCGGGATCAGCTGGACTTCTCCACCGACGTGGTCGACTACGTGCTCGCGACGGTGCTGGTCGCGCTCGTGGGCGGGCTCGGGCCGGCGCTGCTCGCGGCCGTGCTCTCGGCGGGGTTGCTGAACTTCTTCTTCACGCCGCCGCTGTACAACCTGACCGTCCACGAGCCGCGCAACGTGATCACCTTGGTCGCGATGGTGCTGGTGGCGATCCTCGTCGCGGCGGTCGTCGACACCGCCGCGCGGCGGGCGACGCAGGCCGCGCGGGCGCGGACCGAGGCGGCACTGCTCGCCTCCTACGCGCGGACGGTCCTCACGCATACCAACCCGATCGAGCGGCTGCTGGAGAAGGTCCGCGAGAACTTCGGGATGACTTCGGTGACCCTGCTGGAAAAGCGGGACGGGAAGTGGAAGCGCGTGGCGAACGCCGGTTCGGATCCCTGTGCCGATCCGGATCAGGCCGACGCCGACATCGCGGTCACCGCCGACGTCCACCTGACGCTGCGGGGCCGCGCGCTGCCCGCGTCGGACCGGGGAGTGCTGGAAGCGGTCGCTGGGCAGGCGCTGCTGTCGCTGCGGCAGCAGCGGACGGCGAAGGCGGCCGTCCGTGCCGAACGCAAGGCCGAGGCGACCGAACTGCGCACCGCGTTGCTGTCGGCCGTCGGACACGACCTCCGCACGCCGCTGACGTCCATCAAGGCCGCCATCGGCAGCCTGCGCGCGACCGACATCTCACTGTCCGATGAGGACACGGACGAGCTGCTGGAGGCGATCGAGGAGTCGGCCGACCGGCTCGCGGGACTGATCGACAACCTGCTCGACTCCTCCCGCCTGGCGACCGGCGCTGTCCGCCCGCATCTGCGCCCTGTCGGCTACGACGAGGTCGTCTCGCACGCGTTGTCCAATGTGGACAACTCGGATTCGGTCGTGGTCGCGATCGACTCGCGGCTGCCGTCGGTATGCGCGGATCCCGGCCTGCTGGAACGGGTCGTGGCGAACGTGATCGACAACGCGCTGCGGCACGGGGTGTCCGGCGAGCCGGTCTCCGCCCGCGCCAGCACGCATTCGGATCACGTCGAACTCCGCATCGTCGACCACGGGCGAGGGCTGAAGAAAGGCACCGCGGACTCGGCTTTCGCGCCGTTCCAGCGGCTCGGGGGAGACCGGGACAGCGTGCCGGGCGTGGGACTGGGGCTGTCGGTCGCCAAGGGGTTCACCGAGGCGATGGGCGGGCGGATCCGGGCGGAGGACACGCCAGGCGGCGGACTCACCGTCGTCATCTCGCTGCCAGCCTATGGTGGTCAGGATCCGGAAAAGAACCTCCTCGCTTTCGACGACGAGGGCCTTGAAAACGAAGAGGAGGAGCGAGTGCGATGAGCGCCGAAACCGCGTCGGCGACCGTGTTGGTCGTCGACGACGAACCGCAGATCGTGCGAGCCCTGCGGATCAACCTTTCCGCCCGCGGCTACAAGGTGATCACCGCGCACGACGGGACGGCCGCGCTGAAGGCCGTCGCCGAAACCAAACCCGACGTCGTCGTCCTCGACCTCGGCCTGCCCGATCTCGACGGCACCGAGGTGATCGCCGGGCTCCGCGGCTGGACGACCGTGCCGATCATCGTGCTGTCCGCGCGCGGCGACTCCGCCGACAAGGTGCAGGCGCTCGACGCCGGCGCCGACGACTACGTCACCAAACCCTTCGGCATGGACGAACTGCTGGCGCGGCTCCGTGCCGCCGTGCGGCGTTCGGCGGCGTCCAGTGTGGACGGTGTGGACGCGGTGGTGGACACGGGATCGTTCTGCATCGACCTGGCGGCCAAGAAGGTGCGCCGCGACGGCAAGGAAGTGCACCTCACCAAGACCGAATGGGGTGTGCTGGAACTGCTGGTGCGCAACCGCGGCCGTCTGGTGGCGCAGAAACAGCTGCTGCACGAGGTGTGGGGTCCGAGCTACGAGACCGAGTCGCACTATCTGCGGGTGTACCTGGCGCAACTGCGGCGGAAACTGGAACCGGAACCTTCGCGGCCGCGGCACCTGCTGACGGAACCGGGGATGGGATACCGCTTCGAAATGTGAGCCTCTTGGAGCAGCTGCGGATGCTATGAACGGCCCGTTACTTGCAAAATTTGCAAGTAACGGGCCGTTCATAGCGTGCTGGGGAGGCCACCGCGCGAGTGAAAGCCAAGTTCCTTCGCCCAACCGGCAACGCCGCAAGTAGGTGACTAATGGCGACCGGCACGACCCCGAAAACTTACTGAGCGCCGCTCGTGGTCGTGCCGGAGGCGCCGGAGGTGCTGGACCGGCCCGGAGTCGACTCACTCGGGGCGCCGCTGCTGCTGGAGCCGCCACCCGGCGTCGAGCTGGCGGGAGTGGTCGGCGTCTCGGACGGCGGGGTCGTCGTCGGCGGAGTGGTGGTCGGCTTCGTCGAGGTCGGCGGCAGCTTCGTCGGCGAAGGATCCGGGTTCGGCCCCGGGCCAGGACCCGGGCCGGGGTTCGGGTTCGGGTTCGGGTTCGGCGCCGGGGGTGGCGGCGCGATGACGCTCGTCGTCTCCTTGCCGTCCGCGCCGACCGAGGTCACCGTGGTCGGCGGCGCCGTGGAGCTGGAGGACGCGCCGGGGATCGGCGAGCCGCTGACGGTCATCGGGCCGCCGGGGACGGCGTTGCCCGGGACCAGCTGGACGCCGGCGGGTGAGGTGCCCTGTCCGCCGGGGAAGCCGGTGCCGCCCGCGGTGGCGGAGACGCCAGGGCCCGCCAGTTCGGCGATCGCGGCGAAGGCCGTCGCCACCACGAGGCCGCTGACGCCGAGTACGGCGTAGCCGGCGCGGTTGAGCTTGCCGGTGGCACCGCGCGGGGGTGCCACGGACACGCGTGCGCTCGAATCAGACCCGTCGGGACGGGGCATGTGCTGGCTCCTCGGATGGGGGACTTCGGGGAGTGCGGCTACCCGGGCGAGGTAGCCCAAAGTGGGGACCCGGCGCGGAGATTATCACCGCCGCCTCACCGTCTGCGAACTACAGCGAACGTTGTGTTCACCCTCCGCGTTCATCCGCATGGTGCACGATAGGGAACGTGAGTGAAGAAGTAACGCACATCAGGCTGACCGCGTGGGTACACGGCCGGGTGCAGGGTGTCGGTTTCCGCTGGTGGACCCGCAGTAGGGCGCTTGAGCTGGGGATGGTCGGCAGCGCGGCCAATCTGGCCGACGGGCGTGTCGAGGTGATAGCGGAGGGTGATCGTGAACACTGTGAGCGGCTTTTGGCCGCCCTCCGGTCCGGGGAATCACCCGGAAGTGTGGATCACGTCGTCGAGCGCTGGTCGCCCGCGAAAGGCGGGCTTCGCGGGTTCGTGGAGCGCTGAGGCCCCGCGTCCCACGATCACCGTGAGCACACAGGTAGCCTGGGCCGATTGAACGAACGGTTCCCGCAGCCTAGAGGGGTCAGCACGACGTGCACCTGAAGAGCCTGACGCTCAAGGGCTTCAAGTCCTTCGCCTCGGCGACGACGTTGCGTTTCGAGCCGGGCATCACCTGCGTGGTCGGGCCGAACGGCTCCGGCAAGTCGAACGTCCTCGACGCGCTCCGCTGGGTCATGGGCACCCAGGGCGCGAAGGACCTGCGCGGCGGCAAGATGGAGGACGTCATCTTCGCCGGGACCGCCGGCCGGGCCCCGCTCGGGCGCGCCGAGGTCACCCTCACCATCGACAACGCCGACGGCGCGCTGCCCATCGAGTACTCCGAGGTCTCGATCACCCGTCGCATGTTCCGCGACGGCGCGAGCGAGTACGAGATCAACGGTGACCGCTGCCGCCTGATGGACGTGCAGGAACTGCTGTCGGACTCCGGTATCGGCCGCGAGATGCACGTCATCGTCGGGCAGGGCCAGCTTTCGGCGATCCTCGAATCCAAGCCCGAGGAGCGCCGCGCCTTCATCGAAGAGGCCGCGGGTGTCCTCAAGCACCGCAAGCGCAAGGAACAGACCCTGCGCAAGCTCGCGAACATGCAGGGCAACCTCGACCGCCTCGGCGACCTCACCACCGAGCTCCGCCGCCAGCTCAAACCGCTGGGCAAGCAGGCCGAGATCGCCCGCAAGGCGCAGTGGGTGCAGTCCGAACTGCGGGACGCCCGGCTGCGGCTGTTCGCCCACGACCTGGTCACGCAGCGCTCGGGCATCGCCAAGGAAGAGGCGGACGAGCGCATCGCCCGTCAGCGCCGTACCGAGGTCGAGCAGGCGCTGGAGATCGTCGCCGCCGAGGAGACCGAACTCGAGGCTTCGCTCGCCGAGGACGCGCCGCGGCTGGCCGCCGCCCAGGAGACTTGGTACAAGCTTTCCGCGCTGACGGAGCGGTTGCGCGGCACCGTGCGCCTCGCGCTGGAGCGCCAGCGGCACCTGTCGTCCGACGTGCAGCACGTGGGCAACGGCCGCGATCCCGACGAGCTGGAGGCCGAGGCCGAGCAGGTCGCCGAGCGGGAGCAGGAGCTCAACGAGGCCGTCGCCGAGGCGCGGATGGTGCTTTCGGAGACCGTCCAGCGGCGCGAGCAGCTCGAACATCTCGTGCAGGCCGCCGAGCGCGCGCATATGGCCGCCGTCCGCGCGATCGCCGACCGGCGGGAAGGCCTGGCGAAGCTCGCCGGGCAGGTCGAGGCGCTGCGCAGCAAGAACGGCGCCACCTCCGACGAGATCGACAGGCTCACCGTGTCGCTCGAAGAGGCCGCCGAGCGAGCGGAGATCGCCGTCGAGGAACTCGAAGAAGCCAAGGCTGAGGGCGGCGTCGAGGAATCCGACGACTTCGACCTGCAAGCCCACCACGACCGCGCGGTGGAGGCCAACAACGCCGCCAAGGCGCGGGTCGAGGAACTGGTCAAGGTCGAGCGGACCGTCGAACGCGAGATCGCGTCGGAGAAGGCGCGCGTCGAGGCGCTGTCGATGGGCTTGCGCCGCAAGGACGGCGCCGGTGCGCTGCTCGGCGCGCAGCACGAGCTGCCGGGTCTGCTCGGTTCGGTGGCCGCGCTGCTCACCGTCGAGGCCGGCCACGAGGTGGCACTGGCCGCGGCACTCGGCCCGGTCGCCGACGCGGTCGCGGTCAACGGCGGCGCCGACGCGCTCGCCGCGCTGAAGTTCTTGAAGGACAACGACTCCGGTCGCGCGGGCATCCTGCTCGGCGGACTGGAGTCCACTGTGGACACCAGCGCCTGGCCGTCGCTGCCCCAGGGCGCGCGCTGGGCACGCGAAGTGGTTTCGGCGCCGTCCGCGCTCCGGTCCGCCGTCGAGCACGCGCTCGACCGGGTGGCCATTGTGGACGGTCTGGAGTCCGCGCGCCGTCTGGTCGAGGTGTATCCAGAGGTCAGCACGGTCACGCCCGAAGGTGACGTCTTCGGTGCCCGCTGGGCGGTCGGTGGTTCGGCCCGCAGCGAGAGCGTCATCGAGGTGCAGGCCGCCGTCGACGAGGCGGGTGACCGGCTGAACGCCGCCGAGCGCGCGCTGGAACGCGCCGCCGCGGAACTCGAAGGCGCCCGCGCCGGACAGCAGGCCCGGCGCGAAGAGGTCGGCAGGGCCAAGGACGCGCTCGGAGACGCGAAGGTCCGCAAGGCCCGCTCGTCCGAGCGGCTGAACCGCATGCAGCAGGCCGCGCGCGCCGCGCAGGCCGAGATGGAGCGGCTGAGCAACCAGCGCGCCAAGGTCGAGCAGAGCCGCGAACAGGCGCTGCAGCAGCTCGCCGAACTCGAAGAGCGGCTGTCCGCGGTCGCCGACCAAGAGATGGACGAGGATCCGGACACCGCCGAACGCGACCAGGCCGCCGAAGACCTCGGCACCGTCCGCCAGGAGGAGATGGAGTCGCGGCTCGCGCTGCGCACCGCCGAGGAGCGGGCGCGGAGCATCCAGGGCAAATCCGAATCGCTCCGCCGTGCCGCGTACGCCGAGCGGCAGGCCCGCGAACGCGCCGAAAAGGCGAGGACCGCGCGGAAACGCGGCGCCGAGATCGCCAACGCGGTGGTCAACGGCGGCGAGATCGCGCTGGAGCGCATCGAGATCTCCGTGCAGCGCGCCGCCCACGAACGGGACGAGGCGCAGGCGCAGCGGCAGTCGCGGGAGACCGCGCTGACCCAGGTCCGCAGCAAGGTCCGCGAGCTGACCGGCGAACTGGAGAAGCTCACCGACGCCGTCCACCGCGACGAAGTCCTGCGTGCCGAGCAGCGGCTCCGGCTGGAACAGCTCGAAACCAAGATCGCCGAGGACTTCGGCATCGGCCTCGAGGATCTCGTCTCCGAGTACGGCCCGGACGTCCCCGTGCCGCCGAGCGCGGGGGAGATGGCCGAGTACGAGGCGGCCAAGGAACGCGGCGAAGACGTCACCCCGCCGCCGCCCATGCCGTTCGACCGCGACACCCAGGCTCGCCGGGCGAAGCGCGCGGAGAAGGACTTGAGCCTGCTGGGCAAGGTCAACCCGCTGGCGCTGGAGGAGTTCGCGGCGCTGGAGGAGCGCTACAAGTTCCTCTCGACCCAGCTCGAAGACCTCAAGGACACCCGCAAGGACCTCGAAGCCGTCATCAAGCAGGTCGACGAAAAGATCCTCGAGGTCTTCGAGTCGGCGTACGAGGACGTCGCGCGCGAGTTCGAGACCGTGTTCAGCGTGCTGTTCCCGGGCGGTGAGGGGCGCATGGTGCTCACGCAGCCCAACGACCTGCTCTCCACCGGTGTCGACGTCGAAGCGCGCCCGCCGGGCAAGAAGGTCAAGCGGCTCTCGCTGCTTTCCGGTGGCGAGAAGTCCCTCGTCGCAGTCGGCATGCTGGTGGCGATCTTCCGCGCCCGGCCTTCGCCCTTCTACGTGATGGACGAGGTCGAGGCCGCGCTCGACGACACCAACATGCGACGGCTGATCGGGCTGCTGGAGCAGCTGCGCGATTCTTCGCAGCTGATCATCATCACCCACCAGAAGCCGACCATGGAGATCGCCGACGCCCTGTACGGCGTTTCCATGCAGGGCGACGGCATCACGAAGGTGATTTCCCAGCGGCTGCGGACAGCCGAAGAGGATCCGGTTTCCGCTTAGCGCGTGCAATGAAAGGCCCCTTCATTGCAAAATTTGCAATGAAGGGGCCTTTCATGTCGTCTCGGAGGGGGCTAAACCGGCGTCGACTCCTTCACGTCCGGCTCCGCCAGCGGGTCCACACTCCCGTGCCGCAGCGACAGCAAGCCGCCCACCACGAGCGTGATCACCACGCCGCACAGCGTGTACCAGGGCCAGGCCAGCGCCACCGTGTTCCCCGACGCCTTGCTGAAGTCGACCCCGATCAGGCTGCCGTCCGGTTTGTTGAACTTGACGCCGAGGATGATGAACGCCATCACGACCACCGTCGAGACGAACGCCACGATCGCGTCCGCCTGCCTGGCGCGCTTGAACAACAGGCCCAGCAGGAACGCGCCGAGCAGCGCGCCGTAGGTGTAGCCGGTGATGCCGAGCGCCTGCACCACGATCGGGTCGGCGGAGGTCTTGTTGGAGGAGGCGAAGAAGCCCGCGCACAGGATCAGCGCACCCGCCCAGATGATCGTCCAGATCCGGCCGTGCTTCAGCCGGTCGGCTTCCGGCAACTGCCTGCCGATCACCCGTTCGTAGACATCGGTCACCGTGGACGAGGCCAACGCGCCGAGCGACGAACTCAGTGCGGCGGCCAGGATTCCGGCGATCACGAACCCGGACAGGCCACTGGGCAGGTCGTTCACGATGAAGTTCGCGAACAGCTCGTCCTTGTTGGCCAGCCCGAGGCCTTCCGGCTTCGGCTTGGTCGGGTTCAGTCCGTTGTACAGCGCCCACAGCAGCACGCCGATGAACAGGAACAGCGCGAACTGGATGAACACCACGAAACCGCTGGCGACCAACGCCTTCCGCGCGGCACGCAGGTCGTTGGTGGACTGGAGGCGCTGCACGATCAGCTGGTCCGAGCCGTGCGACGCCATCGAGAGCACCGCGCCGCCGATCACCGCGGTAAAGAACGCGAACTGCCCGGTGAGCATGTTCGAGGAGAAGTCGAAGATCTGGAACTTGTTGGCGTCGACGGCCTTGCCGAACCAGCCGTCGGGCAGCCTGCTGGAAATCGCCCAGATCACCACGATCGCGCCGAGGATGTACCAGAGCATCTGGATCGCGTCGACCCAGACGACCGCGCGCACCCCGCCGAAGAAGCTGTAGAGCACCATGGCGATCCCGAGCCCGATCACGATGGTCCAGTACGAGACGCTCAGACCGTAGGCCGCCATCACCACCTTGATCGGGATCGCGGTGGCGAACAGCCGGATGCCGTCGGCCAGTGTGCGGGTGAGCAGGAACGTCACCGACGCGGTGCCTTGCAGCCCGCTGCCGAACCGTTTGCCCAGGAAGGCGTACGCGGTGACCAGGTTGCCAGCCACGTAGCGCGGCAACAGCACCATCGACACCACGATCCGGCCCGCGATGTAACCGATCGCCAAGGCCAGGTACGTCATCCCGCCGTCGCCGGGGGCGGCGATGTAGGCCACCGTCGGCACGGAGAGCACGGTGAGGGTGGACGTCTCCGCGGAGACCACCGAGAGGCAGGCCACCCACCAGGAGATCTTGCCTTCGCCGACGAAGTAGTCGGAGCCGGATTTCTGTTTGCCGCCGATCCAGACGCCCAGCAGGGGCATGCCGACCAGAAAAAGCCCGATGATCGCGAGGTCAAGTGCGCGCATCCGTATCTCCTATCGCTCGCCGGTCGTCGCCGCTACCCGTAGCCGGGTCACGGTTGAGGTAAGAGGGGCGGGCAGCCGCAGGGGACCCGCGCCCGGGGTGATGCTGCCGAGCAGCCGGTCGCCACGGGCGCCGGTCGCCGACGGGAGGTTCCCCGGGACGCCGGACCAGGTCAGCCAGCCCAGGAGAATGGTCAGGTATGCCTCTTTGCCCGCGCGCGGCAGCCCGTGGTCGTCGCTGGTCTTCAGCGCCGTACCCGGCAGGTTCTTGGCGAGCGTGGCCATCAGCGCCGGGTTGTCGGCGCCGCCGCCGGAGACGATCAGTGTCGTGATGGCGTGGCGACGGCATTCCGCGGCGATCGTCACCGCGGTCAGTTCGGTCAACGTCGCCAGTAGGTCTTCCGCGCCGACCGGCGGGAGCCCGTCGAGCGCGGTGTCGAGGTACGCGCCGTGGAACAGTTCCTTGCCGGTCGACTTCGGCGGCGCGGCCGCGTAGTACGGGTCGAGCAGGAGTTTCGCCAGCAGATCGGGCCGGACCTGGCCGCGGAGGGCGAGCGCGCCGTCGATGTCGGCACGGTGTCCGGTGACGCGGTGCGCGGCGATGTCCATCAGGGCGTTGCCGGGCCCGGTGTCGTAGGCGAGGACAGCGCTGTCGGCGCCGTCCGCGGGGACCACGGTGATGTTCGCGATGCCACCGATGTTCAGTGCCGCGACCGGTCCGGAGGCCGCCATTTCCCGGAGCCACAACGCGTCCAGTGTGCTGGCGAGCGGCGCGCCGTGGCCGCCGGCGGCGACGTCGCGCACGCGCAGATCGGCCACCACCGGCAATCCGGTGCGCTCGGCGATCCACGCCGGATTCCCCAGTTGCAGCGTGCCGCGTACGGCGCCGTCCTCGACCCAGTGGAACACCGTCTGGCCGAGTGAGGCGACGACGTCGGCCTCGCCACCGGCCAGTTCCTCGATGCCGCGCGCGGCTGCCTCGCCGAAGGCCTGGCCCACCAGGGTGTCGAGTTTCGTGAGCTGTTCGGCGCTACAGGGATTCGGCGGGAGGGCGTCGAGCAAGGCCTCGCGGAGCGTTTCGGGATAAGGGACTTCGAGCCGGCCGAGCGGGGAGAGCACCACGGTGTCCCCGTCGGCGCGCAGTTCGGCGGCCGCCACGTCGATCCCGTCGATCGATGTGCCGGAGATGAGTCCGATCACCCGGACCCCAGTGCCGGAGAAAAGCGTCATTCGGAGTGGTCTAGCCGTCGTTCCGGAGGCCGCGCAAGCGACACTGTTTCTTCTTGTCCGAAATGAGTCCTATCGAGTGGGTGCCTGACAAGATCGGCTCGCTTCCCGTGGGGCGTCTGAGCGGGATGACGTGCGGATGCGAGGATGGCGCCGTGTCGAACACCCCCTGGTTCTGGATCGCTGTCGTTGCCGTCGTGGTCCTGGTCGCCGTACTGGTGGCCGGGCTGTTCATCGCGCGCCGCCGCCGGATCAGCCTGGACGAGTCCAAGGCTGCCGAGGCCGTCGAGCGCGCGAAGCCGAAGGGTGGCGGCTACACCGCGACCGGCGGGATCGCGCTCGCTCCGGGCGGTGAGAAGACCGAAGAGGCCGAGCATCCGGTCGAGGACCGCCCCGAGACCGACGGCCAGCCCGCGGTCGGGGACGACGCGTCGGTGCCGAGGGATTCCGCGCAGCGCACGGTGCGCGACGTCGACCTGCCCGAACCTGAACCGGTCGAAGCCGTCGAAGAGCCCGCTCCCGCCGAGGAGATCGCCCCGGCGACGGGACGCCTCGAACGGCTGCGCGGCAGGCTGGGCAAGTCCCGCTCGATGTTCGGGCAGAGCCTGCTGGGCCTGCTGGGTGCCGGTGACCTGGACGAGGACTCCTGGCAGGACGTCGAAGACACACTGCTCATGGCGGACCTGGGTGCCGCGACGACCACCGAGATCGTCGAGCGCCTTCGTGACGAGCTGAAGCGCCGTGCCGTGCGGACGTCCGAAGAGGCGCGCGCGGTGTTGCAGGAAGTGCTCACGGCCGCCCTCTCGACCGACGCCGTCCGTGCCGTCCGCGCGCTGCCGCACATCGTCGACGGGAAGAAGCAGCCCGCCGTCGTCCTGATCGCCGGGGTCAACGGCACCGGCAAGACCACCACCACCGGCAAACTCGCCAGGGTCCTCGTCGCGCAGGGGAGCACCGTCGTGCTCGGCGCGGCCGACACCTTCCGTGCCGCCGCGGCCGACCAGCTTCAGACCTGGGCCGAGCGAGTGGGCGCGGAGGTCGTCCGCGGCAAGGAAGGCGCGGACCCGGCGGCGGTCGCCTTCGACGCCGTGAAACGCGGCACCGAGGCGGGCGTGGACGCGGTACTGGTCGACACCGCCGGCCGTCTGCACACCAAGACCGGCCTGATGGACGAGCTGGGCAAGGTCAAGCGAGTCGTCGAGAAGCAGGCGAAGGTCGACGAGGTCCTGCTGGTCCTCGACGCCACCACCGGGCAGAACGGGCTGATGCAGGCCCGCGTGTTCTCGGAGGTCATCGACGTCACCGGCATCGTCCTCACGAAGCTCGACGGCACCGCGAAGGGCGGCATCGTCTTCCAGGTGCAGCGCGAACTCGGGGTGCCGGTGAAACTGGTCGGTCTCGGCGAGGGACCGGACGACCTGGCGCCGTTCGAGCCGGGAGCCTTCGTGGAAGCCCTGCTCAGCAACTGACAAATGTTATGAACGGACCGTTCATAACAAAATCTGTTATGAACGGTCCGTTCATCTCACTCGCTCAGGCCGTGACAGGGACGTTCTCGCCCGTCTCGACCGCGGCGGTCTTCTTGTCCCGCATCACCACGAAGGCGACCACCGCCGCGGCCAGTACCCCCACCGCGCTCACCAGGAACGTCGTCGACATCGCCGAGGTGAACGACTCGCGGGCCGCGGTGATCAGGCCGCCGTCACCGGTGGCGAAGGCGTCGCCGATCGAGAGCCGCGCCTGCGCCGGGGCGGATTCGGGCATCTGCGACGTGAACAGGCTCGACACGATGCTGCCGAGGATCGCGATGCCGAGCGCCGCGCCGAGCTGTTGGATGGTGTCGTTGAGCGCGGAGCCGACACCGGCCTGCTCCTCGGGGACCTCGCCCATCAGTGCCGCGATCGCCGCCGGCATCGCCAGCCCGCCACCGGCGCCGAGCAGGAACAGCGCGATCGCCGGCAGGAGGAAGCCTTCGTTCGTCGACAGCGTCGCGAGCATCGCGAACCCGGCCGCCATCACGGTCATCCCGGCGGTGGCCAGTACGCGGTTGCCGATCTTCTGGCCCAGTGTGGCGCCGAGGGTGTTGCAGAGCAGCGAAGCGATGGCCATCGGGATGAAGGCCAGACCCGCCTGGGTCGGGGTGTATCCGAGGACGAACTGCAGGTACTGGGTCAGGAGCAGCAGCAGACCGCCGTTGCCGACCTGCACCAGCGTGAGCGACAGGCTGCCGCCGCTGAAGTTGCGCTTGCGGAACAGCTTCAGCGGGACCATCGGCGAAGGCGTGTGCCGCTCCCAGAGCACGAAGCCGACCAGGCTCACCACCGCGATCGTCAGCGGGACGAGGGTCCCGGCCTCGGTGATGCCGTGCTTGGGCAGTTCGATGATCGTCCAGACCAGCGCGGTCATGCCGGTCGCGGACAGGATCGCGCCGAGCGGGTCCGGCTTCTGCCACGGGCCCTTCGATTCCGGCATCAGGGTGAGCGCGGCGAGCACGGCGACGACGACGATCGGCACGTTGATCAGGAACACCGCGCCCCACCAGAACCACGCGATCAGCACGCCTCCCAGCACCGGGCCGCCGATCATGCCGAGCATCGCGACCGCGCTCCAGGCCGCCATCGCCTTGCGGCGCTCTTCGTCGTCGAACACGGTGATCAGGATCGACAGGGTGCTCGGCATGATCAGCGCTCCGCCGACGCCCATCACCGCGCGGGACAGGATCAGCTCTAGGGGGTTCGCGGCGAACGCGGCGACGAGTGAGGCCACTCCGAACAGGAGGAGGCCGATGATCATCACCTTCCGGCGGCCGAACCGGTCGCCGAGGCTGCCTGACGTGAGCAGCAGGCCCGCGAACACCAGGATGTAGGAGTCCAGGATCCATTGCGTGTCCTGGGCGCTCGCCCCGAGGTCTTCGGCCAGCGGCGGCACGGCGACCGTCAGGACCATGTTGTCCACGACCAGCACGAGCGTGCTCAGGCACAGCACGATCAAGATCCACCAGCGGCGTGGGTCGCGGCCTGTCGATTCGTTCATCGGGATACCCCCAGAAGTAGTTGCGTACGTTGTTCTGCTGTTGCGCACACTGTACGCAGAATTTGGCAGCGTGCGCAAGGGGGCACGTCGTGCGCTAAAGTGAGGGCATGTCAGTCGAAGAGCAGCCGATCCAGTCGGTATGGACCCGTCCTCGCCGGAAGCGTGACCAGCCCGCGTTGAGCCAGGCGCAGATCGTCGCCGAGGCCGTCCGGCTCTTGGACGTCGAAGGCGTCGACGCGCTGAGCATGCGCAGGCTGGGGACCGCGCTGAACGCGGGCGCGACGTCGCTCTACCGGCACGTGGCCAACCGGGACGAGCTGATCGAGCTGGTCGTCGACGAGGTCTACGGCGAGATCACCGTGCCGGACGGCGACGACCCGGCGCGGTGGCGCGAAGGGGCCATCGTCGGCGCGCAGAGCGTGCGCGCGATGATCCTGCGGCACCCGTGGGTCGCCTCATTGCTCGGTTCGGTCGGCCTGTCGTACCTCGGGCCGAACGTCATGCGGCTCAACGAGCGGCTGCTGGCCGTCTTCGTGAGCGCGGGATTCCCCGGCGACGAGGCGGATCAGGCGATCAGTGCGGTGATCTCGTACGTCATCGGCATGGGGACGACCGAGGCGGCATGGCTCACGACGGTCGCGAAGAGCGGCCGAAGCGAGCGTGAATGGGCGGAGCAGCTGCGCCCCGCCGTCGAGGAGGCGGCGCGGGAACATCCGCACCAGCGGGAACGCCTCGTCCACGACGACGCCGGGGCCGACCCGGAGCGGCTTCGCGACGAGAAGTTCCGCTACGGACTGGACCGGATGCTCGACGGTTTGGAGACCAGGCTCAAACGGTGACCCCGTCACGCGAAAGGGTCGAACCGAGCGCGTTCGCGATCCGCTGGACGGCGGGCGCGATCCGCTCGACGGCCTCCATCGTGAGCCGCCCCGAAGGTCCGGACACCGAGACCGCGGCCGGCACCGGCGCGCCCGGGACCGCGACGGCCACGCAGCGGACACCCAATTCCTGCTCGGCTTCGTCGAGCGCGTAACCCTGCTGGGCGATCTTCGCCAGCTCCCGCAGGAGCGCGTCCTGGTCGGTGAAGGTGTGCTCGGTGTACGAGGGCATGCCGGTCCGCGAGAGCAGCGCCGTGACGTCATCGGACGGCAGATGCGCGAGCATCGCCTTCCCGACACCGGTGCCGTGCGGCAGGAGACGCCGTCCGACCTCGGTGAACATCCGCATCGAGTGCTTCGACGGCACTTGGGCGACGTAGACGACCTCGTCCCGTTCCAGGACGGCGAGGTTCGCGGTCTCGCCGATCTCGTCGACCAGTTCCGCGAGCAGAGGCCGTGCCCACGAGCCGAACTGCATGCTGGCGTTCTCACCCAGTCGGATGAGCCGGGCGCCCAGCGCGTACCGGCGGTTGGTGTTCTGCCGGACGTAACCCAGGTCCACCAGAGTCCTGATCAGCCGGTGGATGGTCGGCATCGGCAGCCCGGACAGGGTCGCCAGCTCCGAAAGGCTGGCTTCGCCTCCGGTGTCCGCGAGGTGCTCGAGGAGCTCGAAGGCCCGCTGAAGTGACTGGACGCCGCCATCGCGTCCGTTCTTCTCGGCTGCCACCGTGGCACTCCTTACGTCGGCGTTGATGTTCCGCTATGCAGAAACTATAGTCCGTCATGTAAAACCGTAGGGACGTTATCTTTCCGAACTCGGGGTGTTACTCATGTCTGAAGCTCAGGTGCTTGGCGATCCGGTCGAGCGCGGGGACGAAATCCTCACGCCGGAGGCGCTCGCCTTCCTCGCCGGCCTGCACGAGGCCTTCGCCGCCCGCCGCGACGAGCTGCTGCAGGCCAGGGGCAAGCGCCGCGAGGAGGCCAGGACCACCGGCAAGCTCGACTTCCTGCCCGAGACCAAGGAAGTCCGCGAGGGCGACTGGCGCGTGGCCGAGGCCCCGCCCGCGCTGCGCGACCGCCGCGTCGAGATCACCGGCCCGACCGACCGCAAGATGACCATCAACGCGCTGAACTCCGGCGCCAAGGTCTGGCTCGCCGACCTCGAAGACGCCAACACGCCGCACTGGGCGAACGTGGTCTCCGGCCAGGTCAACCTCTACGACGCCGTCCGCGAGACCATCACGCTGGAAAGCGGCGGCAAGAGCTACGCGCTGAAGGACGACGTCGAGCACGCGACCATCGTCGTCCGCCCGCGTGGCTGGCACCTCGACGAGCGTGGCCTGTCCTTCGGCGGGCGCCAGGCCGTCGGCGCGCTGGTCGACTTCGGCCTGTACTTCTTCCACAACGCGCAGGAACTGCTCAACCGCGGCAAGGGCCCGTACTTCTACCTGCCGAAGATGGAGAGCCACCTCGAAGCCCGGCTGTGGAACGACGTCTTCACCCACGCGGAGAAGGCGCTTGGCATCGAGCACGGCACCGTCCGCGCGACCGTGCTGATCGAGACCATCCCGGCCGCGTTCGAGATGGACGAGATCCTCTACGAACTGCGCGAGCACGCTTCCGGCCTGAACGCCGGCCGCTGGGACTACCTGTTCAGCGTCATCAAGTACTTCCGCGACGCGGGCGAGAAGTTCGTGCTCCCGGACCGCAACTCGGTCACCATGACCGCGCCGTTCATGCGTGCCTACACCGAACTGCTGGTGCGCACCTGCCATAAGCGCGGCGCGTTCGCGATCGGCGGCATGGCGGCGTTCATCCCGAACCGCAAGGACCCGGAAGTCACCGCCGCGGCGCTCGACAAGGTCCGCGCCGACAAGAGCCGTGAGGCGGGCGACGGCTTCGACGGTTCGTGGGTCGCGCACCCGGGCATGGTCGAGATCTGCCGCGAGGAGTTCGACAAGGTCCTCGGCGACAAGCCGAACCAGCTCGACCGGACCCGCGACGAGGTGTCCGTCACCGCCGACCAGCTGCTCGACGCGGCTTCGACGCCCGGTGGCGCCACCGCCGCCGGTCTGCGCGCCGCCGTCGACGTCGGCATCCGCTACATCGCCTCCTGGCTGAGCGGAAACGGCGCGGCGGCGATCCACAACCTGATGGAGGACGCGGCCACCGCGGAGATCTCGCGTTCACAGGTGTGGCAGTGGGTGCGTAACGGCACGCAGCTCGACACCGGTGACAGGGTGACCGAGGAACTCGTGCGCGGCGTGCTGGCCGAGGTCCGGGGCGAACTCGCCGCCGAAATCAAGCCGGAGCTGCTGGTGCCCGCCGTCGAGCTGTTCGAGCAGGTCGCGCTCGCCGACGAGTTCCCGGACTTCCTGACGCTGCCTGCCTACGAAAGGATCAAGTAGCCAGATGGGGAACGGGCGGCTCACCGAGGACGTCTACACCGCCGCCGATGCGCGCCTCGCCGAGGCGGACGCGCGCGTCGCGGCCAAGTACCCCGGCGAGCCGCCCGGCCGCCAGCCCGTGCACACCGTGTACGTGCCCGCGTCGCAGTACAAGACGCGGCTCGTGGCGGATTGGGGCAAACAGGCCCTGCGGGTCTTCGGCGAGCACGCCGATCAGCTGGGCCTGGACGCGGACGTCACCGACCGCGTCCGGACCAAACTCCTGACCGAGCCGATCGAGGATCTGCGGATCGACTTCGAGGACGGCCTCGGCAGGCCAGGCGACGACGAGGAGGACGCCACCGCGCTCGCCGCGGGGCGGACCCTCGCCATCACGGGCGGCACGCCGTTCGTCGGCATCCGGTTCAAGAGCTTCGAACAGGCGACCCGGCGCCGCGGCATCCGCACCCTCGACCTCTTTTTGGCCGGACTGCTGGAAAGCGGTCCGCTGCCGGAAGGTTTCGTCGTCACGCTGCCGAAGGTGACCGCCGTCGAGCAGGTCGAAGTGGCGGCGGATGTGCTGGAGCGCCTCGAATCGGCGTACGGTCTGCCCGAGGGCGCGCTGCGGTTCGAGGTCCAGATCGAGACGGCTCAGTCCATTGTGGACGTCGATGGAACGGTGGCGGTGCCACGGATCATCGAAGCCGCGCGCGGCCGATGTTCGGGGCTGCACTACGGGACCTATGACTACAGCGCCGGCCTCGGGATCAGCGCCGAGTATCAAAGCATGGAACACCCGGCCGCCGATTTCGCCAAGCAGCTCATGCAGGTTTCGGCCGCGGGAACCGGTGTCCGGCTTTCGGACGGCTCGACGAACAAGCTGCCCGTCGGCGACGCGATCCTCCCGGCCTGGCGCGAACATCTGCGGTTGGTGCGGCGTTCCCTGGAGCGCGGCTTCTACCAGGGCTGGGATCTGCACCCGCACCAGCTGCCGACCCGGTTCGCCGCGACCTACGCGTTCTTCCGCGAGGGTTTCCCGGCGGCGCTGGCACGGTTGCGGGACTACGCGGACAAGACCGGGCGCGGTGTGCTGGACGAGCCGGCGACCGCGCAGGCACTCGCGAGCTTCCTGCTGCGAGGACTGGACTGCGGGGCCGTGGACGCGGGGGAGCTTACGTTCTCCCGGTCCGAATTGGACGGATACGCGCGGCGAACCGGATGAGCAGCGGCTGAGCGAGCGCCTCTCGTGGCAGGCGCTCCCTCAGCCGCTGCTCGGCCCGTCCCGGCTCAGTTCGCCGGCAGCGGGCCGGGTTCTTCCCGGTGGTGAACGAATCTCGCGACGAGCGCCAGCATGGCGAGCTGGCCCGCGATCGTCCCGGCCGTCGCCCACGTTGGGAAGGCGGCCGGAACCACCTGCAACGTCGACGTCGGGCCGAGAACGGCTCCGAGCACCACCAGCGTGTCGAGGATCGTGGTGAGCAGCCGGTGTGTCTGGCTCGCCGGCACCGCGGCTTCCGCCTTCAACTCCGACGTCTCGATCCTGACGCGCGCGAGCGGGGTCGGTGTCCCTTCCCAGCTCATCTCTTCGGACGTCGTGTTGTCCACGCCGTCGATTTCGGCACCCATGCTCGTGCCCTTTCTTGCCCAGTCAGGCGAGCCCGGGTTGGCGCGTCAAGCTGGGGACCACTGGGGACAGTCGAGCCCGTTGCTCGACTGTGAAGGCGACCAATCAACTCCCCCGACTTGGCCGGTCGCCTTCTCCCCTTCGGGAGCCCTCGTGCGTGAAAGCCGTGGCCGCGCTTTCGGTGGTGGTACCCGCCGCATGGTGACGGGCCTGCATGAGGGTTGCTGTTGTGGCGCCTACTGTAGCGTCGGTCACAGTGCTTCGGCAACCCATTCCACACAGATTTGGTGTCGAAAATGTGGTGAATAGGAACCTTCTGTGCCATGATTACGTGCGCGGCGCTCTGGGCCGCAGGGGAAAGGAGCGGGTATGCCATCGGTTGAAGAGACCGCGACCGGCCGTCCCGCGGTGGTCGATCGCGTCAACGTCGCGCTGATCGCCGAGGCGGTCGACGCGCTGGGCAAACTCCAGGAGCGCACCGGGCTCAAGAAGGTCGATCTGGTCAACCGCGCGTTGCTGATCTACGAGTTCGTGGACGCGGAACTCCGCGCGGGCAAGCAAGTCGTGCTGCGCGATCCGGACGGACAGGATCAGCTGGTCAAGATCTTCCTCTGAGTCAAGCGTGATACGCCGCGAGAACCTCGTCCAGTGAGCCGTGCGCGCGGATCCGGCCTTCGTCCATCCACAAGGCGGTGGTGCACAGCTCCCGCAGGAGTTCGTCGGCGTGCGAGCGAACACCAGCACGCCGGCGCGGCGGGCGAGTTCCTGATCTGGCCTATCGCCCGATCCGCGCTCGAGGCGGAGATCGAGCACTACCTGATCTTCGTGGAGTGGCTGTGCAACGGCCAGGCACGTCCCGTCCGGAACCGCCTTCGCCGACGGGAACAACGGAAAACGGCCCGATTACCGACCGAACGTCATCCGAGATCACGTCACGCGACACTAATCAAGACTCGCCGAAACGCATTCAGCAACACGGCCTAGCGACGATGAAGGAATTGGGATACTGAAAGTCCCAGTTCCTTCATCGTCGATCTGAGTAGCCACTACGGTCCGCGGGACTTTGTCCGTCGGGCGGGTTCGGGGCTGTGTGGAAATAGGGACGTCCATTTTTCCAAACAGCCCGCCTTTGGGCATGCCGAGGGGCCCGTCGCCGGTGTGGCTGGCGGGCTCCTCGGGTCAGAGTCAGGCAGGGAGGGTGTTGCGCCGGGTTCTTCGTAACGGATCCAGATACTGGGGCGGGATGAACTCCGGCAGCCCGTCGGGAGCCATCCGGACTTCCCAATCACCATGATGAATCAACCGGTGATGAAAGGAACAGACCAGCACTAGATTCCGGAGGTCCGTGGCGCCGCCATCTGCCCAGTGATGAATGTGGTGGGCGTGGCAGTTCTTGGGCCGTCGGTGGCAGCCGGGGAACGCGCAGCCTCGGTCGCGGATGTTCAGGGCTCGGCGCTGGCCTGGGGTGACGAACCGCCTGAGCCGTCCTACGTCGAGGGGTTCACCAGCAGCGTTGAGGACGACCGGAAGCATCAGACAATCGCAGGCGGCCATGCGGGCTTCGCGGGCAGTCATCGTGCCGACGAAATCGAGGCAGGCGGTCCCGAGGCCGGTTTTGAGTTCCTCCAGGCCGATGGTCACGTGCACCAGAGTCCGATACCCGTTGGTGCCGGGCTGGTCCGGGCAGGCGATCGCGAGGTCCACGAGGTCGACCCAGGCGTCTCCCTGACGTTCAGCCTTCGTCCGCAGGTCGGCCTGGCCGAACTCGTCCACCGGGCGCGGCTTTGCGTAGGCCTCCAGCGCGGCCGCGGTCCGGGCTCCTGATTCGTCGTCGAGCAGGCCCTTCAGATTCCAGAACCCGTCCTTCCGGCGTTCCAACGTCAGTTCGCGGCGGGGCTGGGCGGGTTCGGGGTCCTTGGGCTCGTTGCCGTCCGGGTCGAGCCATCCCAGCAGTTGCTCTCCGAGTTCCGACACCTGCCGAGGCCCCGCCTTCCGGGCCAACCCAGCAAGGGTCTTCTCCGCATGCTCCCGATCCTCCACCGGCACCTCGGCCGGGATCTGCCGCAGGATCTCCAGGATCTGTTTGATCCGTTCCTCGCCGATCGCACCGTCCGCTGCCGCAGCGGCGGTCGCGGGCGCGAACGCCGGGATCTCGGTGCCATCCAAGGCGCGGGTGGGGTTCAGGTCGATCGCGCGATTCACATATGGCCGTGCCTCACCAATAGACAACCCGGCGATATCGGCGAACCACGAAACCGTTGTCCCATAGCCGTACAAGTCTTTCACGCCACGGGACTCGATCTCCGCCAAATACTGGCCCAATCCGGCGGACGCGATCCGCATCACCTGCAGGAACTGCTGCACGCCGTGGGCAAGCTCCAGCTTGCCAGCGCGCCACAGTTCCTGCGGCAACTCGGGAAGGATCGTCTCGGACACACCCCCATAATATCGCATTTCTGTCGAACATGTGTTCGTAATTTTACGTTACCGCGAACCGGCGCATTTACCACTGAAGGGTGATTTGCTCGACCTCATCGGTTGCCGTCGCGTAATCCCCGTCTCGGCGACTTACCCGCATCGCTCATAGAATCGCCATCTCCGCGCGTTCCCCGTCGCCGCAAGCCGTTTGGCTTCGGCGAGCAATGCCCCGGCCGCGCCGCTGCCGCGATGCGACGAAGACGTGTACACCTGCGCGACCTCGTCGTTTGTCGTCGCGTAATGGCGACAACGCATCCGCTCACTTTGGTCGCCCTGGATAAGCGCCTTCGCATATCGTCGGCAAGGTGCCGAAATTGGCCCATCAGGTCCGCCGACAAGTCGTTCAGCCTCCGCGAGCCACACCCCCGCCGAACACACGTACACCTGCTCAACCGCGCCGATCATCGCCACAGAGACAACGCGCACTCAGATAAGCGGCCTCACATAACGCCGACAAGGCACCAAAACCAGCCCATCCGGCCCATCCACCCGATTCTCGAACTCACCCTCATCAACCCACCCGCACCGCTCATAAAACCGCCGCGCCCGAGCGTTCCCCGGCGCGACGGCGAGCCAAGCCCGCGAATGCCCGCCGTCGCCGACAAGCCGTTCGGCTTCCGCGAGCAACACCCCGGCCACGCCGCTGCCGCGATGTGCCGAAGACACGTACACCTGCTCGACCTCGTCGCCGACGACCATCACGAAGCCCGCCACCTCACCGGCCACCAGGGCGACCGACGTGTCGCCGACTCGATCGGAAGCCCGCTCCCGGAACGATTCCCGGGTACGGATCCGCAGAAGCGCGTCGGGCACGTTGCCGAGATGGCCGTCTTGCCAGCCGTGGTACCAGATCTCCGCCACCGCCGAAGCGTCCTGGGCGACAGCGGGCCGCAAAGTCACATCGTTCGACATGTCTGGAGTCAAGCACCGAAACGATCAGGAAACCAAGGCCCCGATCCGCCGCTCCACCTCGTCCGCGCTCGCGTTCCCGGCGACCAGCGTCACCACCCGTTCCCCATCGTCGGCGAGCAAGGTCGGGTATCCGGTGACGCCCAGTTCTCGTGCCCGCTGGAAATCGGCCGCGGCCGACACCCGGTCCAGCGCGGCCTCGACGGCGTCTCCGTCCAGGCCCGCCCGCTGGGCGACTATTCGGTACGTCGACGCCTCGGACAGGCTCAGCCCGTCGAGATAGAAAGCCTCTTGCAGCAAGGCCGCGAGTCGCACCGCTCGGTCCGGCCCGACTTCTCGCAAGGCCGCCATCCCGCACGCGGCAGCCTCGGAGTCCATGACGAAATCGCCGTCCGCGATGAGGCGTTCGTAGCTTTCGCCGAACGGCGCGCCGGTTCGGCGGGTGATCTCGGCGTTGGCTCCTTGGACGTAGCCGAATTGCCGGATCGGCACCCGACGGCCGCCGATGAACAGGCCGCCGGACACCACTTCGACCGGCAGGTCCGGATGCCGGTGCGCGACGTCGGCCATGGTCCTGGCGAAGCCGTAGGACCAGCCGCAGTACGCGTCGAAGACATAGATGAGCCTCATGCCGAGTCCCAACAATGCCTGACGAGTCAGATATTCCTACCGGAGCCTGGGGAGTGCGTCACGTGCGGAATGACTCAGTGTCCGCAGGTCCAGCGTGAACTGTTCGCGATGGTCCGCGGGCAGCGGATCGAGGAAGAGCCGCTGGATGTTCTCGACGTGCATCCGCGCCGCCCGCACGGCCGTCTCCTCACCCTTCCCAGTCAGCCGCACGAGTTGCACGCGGCGGTCTTCCGGATCGGAGGCGCGCACGACCAGGCCGAGCGTCGTCATCCGGTCGACCAGCCGGGTCGCGCCGCCGGTGGTCAGCACCTGCTCCTGCGCGATCGCGCGCATGCTCATCCCGGCCTCACCGGCCCTGCCGAGGATCAGCAGCACCTCGAACATCAGGTGCGAGATCCCGCATTCGGTCTCCAAGGCGCGGCCGAGCAGGTATTCGAGCCGGTTCGCCGCGCCCATCATCCGGCCGAACGCGACCACGCGCGGGTCGTAGGCGGCTTCTTTCGCCGTGGTGATGCCCATTTCAGCTCCCTGCCGACAAGGCCAAATAGACGTCGAGCTGTTCGGTGAACTCGGTCAGATCGGCGCCGAGCAGTTCGCTCGCCCGCCCGATCCGGTACCGCAACGTGTTGACGTGGACGTGCAGTGCCCGCGCCGCCCGCGTCGGAGAGCCGGAGCATTCGAGGAAGACGCGCAGGGTGTGGACCAGATCGGTGCCCTGCTCGGCGTCGTAGCTCAGCAGCGGGCCCAGCACCCGCCGCCGCAACGCCGCCCGCAGCTCGTCGGGCGTGCCTGCCAGCAGCAGCCGGTGCATGCCGATCTCACCGCCGGGGACGATCTCGATCGTGCCCGGTCGTTCCGCGGCCACGGCCAGCGCGTACCGCGCGACCTCTTTCGCGCCCCGCAGCACCGAAACCGGGGAACGGTCGCTGATCCCGATCAGCACGCGGCGGCACGGCAGCAGCGATTCCACGCCTGCCAGTGCGGCCGACGTCGCGGCAGGCCAGTCGTCCGGCCACTCGCCGTCGTCCTCGGCCAGTGCCCAGGTCGTTTCCCCGGCAGGGCCGACGAGTGCACCTGGCGGCAGTAGCTCGGTCAGGATGCCGCGTGCCGCTTCGGCTCCCTCGGTGCGGGCGACGACGACGCGCAGGTCGCCGCGCAGCCCGGTCGCGGTCAGCGCCGCGTGCGGATCGCTTCCCTCGTCGAGCGCGGCCAGCAACGGTTCGAGCACCCGATCGGTGACCGCGCGGACCTCGTCCGCCCTGGTGCGCGCGAGCCCGATCAGCCCGGCGAGTTCCTCGGCGATCTCCGCCTGTGCCGCGGTCAGCGCGCCGCCGATCGCGAGCAGCCACGGCACCGCGTGCCTGCCACCGATCGGCCGCACGGTGACGTCGCCGGACTCCAGTACGCGTCCGCCCGCGGCGACGAATCGCCCTACCAACTCGGACGGCGCGCCGGCGGGCACCACCCAGCAGGGGAGGCCGATCTCGGCGCGGGCACGGTCCAGCAGCGTCTCCACCGACGCGTCTTCGGTGGCGGCTGAAAGCAAACGTTTGCGAGCGCCTTCCGCGGCCGCGGCCAACGCCAACACGACGCGTTCGGTGACGACCGAGAACGACAGGTCGGTCGGTACTTCCAGCAACGGAATCCCGTGTCGCGTGCAGGCTTCCACGAGATCTTCGGGGATCCCATCGGAATCCGCTCCGGATGCCGCAAGCGCCGCGGCCCCCGCCTTCGCCAGCGCGGCGACGAAGGCCTCGGAATCACCCGGCCCGCGCCACCACAGCAACCCGCTCAGGACGAACTCGCCCGCCGACACGTACCGCCCGGGATCGGGCAGCTCGGTGACGTAGATCCGGGAGACCGGACGGTCGAGCAGAGCCGTCCCGGCACGCACGCGCAAGCGCAACCCGGGCAGCGCGAGCAGAGTTTTCACGGTCGTCATCAGGTTTGTAGGAAAGCACAAAACGACAGGTGCGTGCAGGGGGGATTTCATGCTTCGGCACCGTTGCCGCCATACGGGCGCAGGGCGTCTACTGAGTCAGCCGTCACAGACCGCCGCCGAACCGAGGAGCCCGAGAGTGGATTTCCTGCGCCCCAGCTCGCTGACCGAGGCGCTCGCCGTCAAGGCCGAGCGACCCGACGCGGTGCCCATCGCGGGCGGCACGGACGTCATGGTGGAGCTCAACTTCGACCACCGCCGTCCCGGCGCGCTGCTCGATCTCAACCGCGTCACCGAACTCGCCGAGTGGACCGAGACCGACGGCGAGATCCGGCTCGGCGCGTCCGTGCCCTACGTTCGGGTGATCGCTGAGCTGGGTGAAGTTCTGCCCGCGCTGGCGATGGCCTCGCGCACCGTCGGCTCGCCGCAGATCCGCAACCGCGGCACCGTCGGCGGGAACCTGGGCGCCGCCTCGCCCGCCGGTGACACCCATCCCGTGCTGCTCGTGCTCGGCGCCGAGGTCGAAGCCGCGTCGGTGCGCGGAACGCGGCGGATCCCGGCCGAGGAGTTCTATCTCGGCGTCAAACGCCACGCCCTCGAACCCGACGAGCTGATCACCGCCGTGTACCTGCCGGCCGAAGTCGTCCCGCAGCAGTTCGCCAAGGTGGGGACGCGCAACGCGATGGTCATCGCGGTCTGCTCGTTCGCTGTGGCCCTGCACCTCGACACCCGCGAAGTTCGCGCCGCCGTCGGTTCGGCCGCGCCGACCCCGCGCCGGGCGACCGCCGCCGAAGAATTCCTCTCCGCCGAACTTCCCTGGTCCACCAAGGCTTCGATCGCGGACTCGGTCAAACGCCGGTTCGGTGAGCTGGTGTCGGAGGCGGCGTCGCCGATCGACGACGTCCGGGGCAGCGCCGACTACCGCAAGCACGCGTTGTCCGTCCTGGCGCGGCGGACGCTGACCTGGGCGTGGAACGACTTCCAGAAGGGTGAACGCGAGTGCGCGTGAACGTGACGATCAACGGCGAGTCCCGCCAGGCCGACGACGTCTGGGAAGGCGAGAGCCTGCTCTACGTGCTCCGCGAGCGGCTCGGTCTCCCGGGCTCCAAGAACGCCTGTGAACAGGGCGAATGCGGTTCCTGCACGGTGTACCTGGACGACGTCCCGGTGTGTTCGTGCCTGGTCGCGGCCGGTCAGGTCGAGGGCCGTGAGGTCCGCACGGTCGAAGGGCTCGCCGACGGCGACAAGCTCGACAGGGTCCAGCAGTCCTTTGTGGACGCGGGCGCCGTCCAATGTGGCTTCTGCACCCCCGGTCTCGTGGTGGCCGCGCACGATCTGCTCAACCGCGTCGAAAACCCCGCCGACGAGGAGATCCGTGAGGCGCTGGCGGGGAACCTGTGCCGGTGTACCGGGTACGAGAAGATCCTCGACGCCGTCCGGTTGGCCGCGACCAGGGGAGAGACCCCGTGAAGACCGTCATCGAGAACGCCGCGATCGCCACCGTCGACGGCGCGGGCACCGAGCACGCCTCGGGTCACGTCGTCATCGAGAACGACCGCATCGCGGCGGTCGGCGCGGGGAAGGCGCCCGATGGCGGGTACGACGAACGCGTCGACGGCTCCGGCCATCTGGTCACCCCCGGCCTGATCAACACCCATCATCATCTCTACCAGTGGGCGACGCGCGGCCTCGCCGCCGACCACACACTGTTCGAATGGCTCGTCGCGCTGTACCCGATCTGGGGCAGGCTCGACGCCGACATCACGCACGCGGCGGCCACGGCCGGTCTCACGCGGCTCGCGACCACCGGCTGCACCACCGTCGCCGACCACCACTACGTCTTCCCGCGCGACGGCGGCGACCAGGTGGAAGCCCTCGCCGCCGCCCGGATCCGCGTCGGGGTACGACTGCACGTCGTCCGCGGCTCGATGGACCGCGGTGAGTCACAGGGCGGGCTGCCGCCGGACAACCTCGTCGAGGAGACCGAGGCCGCGTTGCTCGGCACCGAGGCCGCGATCGACCGGTTCCACGACGACTCCGCCGGCGCGCATCTCCAGATCGCGGCCGGGCCGTGCTCGCCGTTCTCGGTGAGCGAGCGGCTGATGACCGGCGCGGCGGAATTGGCGCGGCGCAAGGGAGTCCGGCTCCACACGCACCTCGCCGAGACGATCGACGAGGAGAAACAGTGCCTCGCCGAAGCCGGCTGCACGCCAGCAGAGTACGCCGACAAACTCGGCTGGCTCGGTGACGACGTCTGGTTCGCACACTCGATCCACCTCGCCCCGGAGGCGATCCGCCGCATGGGTGCCACGGGCACCGGCGCGGCGCATTGTCCGACGTCCAACGGGCGGATCGGCGCCGGGATCGCCCCGGTCCGGCAACTGCTCGACGCTCGCGTGCCGGTCGGGCTGGGTGTCGACGGCGCGGCGTCCAACGAATCCGGTGGCCTCGGCGAGGAACTGCACCAGTCGCTGCTGCAAGCCCGCCAGCGTGGTGGACCCCGGGCGCTGACCACGCGTGAGGCGTTGTGGATGGGCACCATGGGCGGCGCGCGCTGTCTGGGCCGGGAGAAAGACCTTGGCTCGATCGAGGTGGGCAAGCTCGCCGACCTCGCGGTCTGGGATCTGAACGGCCTGAACTACGCGGGGATCACCGACCCGGTCGCCGCGCTGGTGCTCGGCGCGACCCCGCCGATCGCGCGGCTGTTCGTCGGCGGCGCGACGGTGGTGACCGGCGGGACGCCGCGCGAGGAATCCGAAGACGAGATCGCCCGCGAGCTGGCCGTGGCCAGTGCCCGGCTGAGGGAGACGCTATGACCTCCACCGAGACTTCCACGCAGACAACCGCGACCGCGACCGACAACGGCGTGGGCACCAGCCCGCGTCGCCCGGACGGCACGGTCAAGGTACGCGGCGAATTCGCCTACTCCTCGGACCTGTGGCACGAGGACATGCTGTGGGGCGCGACGCTGCGCAGCCCGCATCCATACGCGCGGATCACCGGTATCGACATCGCCGAAGCCCTCGCCGTACAAGGGGTCTACGCGGTGCTGACCCATGAAGACGTGCCCGGCGTGAACAAGTACGGCCTGGAGCACTCCGACCAGCCGGTGCTCGCCGTCGACGTCGTGCGCTACGAGGGCGAGCCCGTCGCACTCGTCGCGGCGGACCATCCCGAGACCGCGCGGCGCGCGATGAAGCGGATCAAGGTCTCCTACGAGGTCCTGGAACCCGTGACGGATTCCGAGAAAGCCGCCGCTGGCGAGGGTGCTGAGCTGCACCCCGGCGGGAACGTGGTGCGGCACGCCAAGATCCGCCATGGCGACCAGTCGGTGAAGGCCGACGTCGTGGTGTCCGGTGTCTATGAGGTCGGCATGCAGGATCAGGCCTTTCTCGGCCCCGAGTCCGGTATGGCGATCCCGGACACGGAAGGCGGTGTCGATCTTTACGTTGCCACGCAATGGCTTCATGTCGACCAGCAGCAGATCGTCGCCGCGCTCGGCTTGCCAAAGGACAAGGTGCGGCTGACGCTCGGCGGGGTCGGCGGCGCGTTCGGCGGCCGCGAAGACCTCTCGATCCAGGTCCACGCGTGTTTGCTGGCGCTGCACACCGGCCAGCCGGTCAAGATGGTCTACAACCGCGAGGAATCCTTCTACGGCCACGTGCACCGCCACCCGGCGAAGATGTACTACGAGCACGGCGCCGACAAGGACGGCCGACTCGTCTACGTCAAGGCGAAGCTTTACCTGGACGGCGGCGCGTACGCTTCGTCCACCGGCGCCGTGGTCGCGAACGCCGCAACGCTCGGTGTCGGTCCGTACAATGTGGACAGTGCTTCGGTCGACTGCTGGGGCGTCTACACCAACAACCCGCCCTGTGGCGCGATGCGCGGCTTCGGCGCGGTGCAGGCGGGCTTCGCGTACGAGTCCCAAATGGACAAACTCGCGCAGGCCTGCGGAATCGACCCGGTCGACATCCGGATCCTGAACGCGATGGAGGAAGGCAGTCTCATGCCGACCGGCCAGGTGGTCGACTCCGCCGCCCCGGTCGCCGAACTGCTGGAACGCCTGCGTGCCAAGCCGTTGCCCGTCCAGCACGAAGAACTGGACCTGCGCCGGATGCCCGGCGGCGTCTCCAACACCACGCATGGCGAGGGCGTTGTCCGGGGAGTCGGGTACGCGGTCGGCATCAAGAACATTTGTTTCTCCGAGGGCTTCGACGACTACTCGACGGCCCGCGTGCGGCTGCAACTCGTCGGCGGCGAACCCGCGGCGACCGTGCACACCGCGGCGTGCGAGGTCGGCCAAGGACTCGTGACGATCATGCAGCAGATCGTCCGGACCGAACTCGGCATCGAGCAGGTGACGATCCTGCCGATGGACACCACCATCGGCAACGGCGGTTCGACGTCGGCCTCCCGGCAGAGTTACGTCACCGGCGGCGCGGTCCAGGCCGCGTGTGTCGCGGTGCGATCCGGGCTGCACAAGCACTTGGCGGGCAAACTCGCCGCGGACGGCAAGCTGAACGTCGTCGGGAACAAGGTTGTCTCCGTCGACGGCAGTGTGCTGGCCGACCTCGCCGACGTCCTCGGCGACGAGGTCTTCGACGAGGTCGTGGAGTGGCGTCACCGTCCGACCGCACCCATCGATCCTGATACAGGGCAAGGGAACGCGCATGTCCAATATGGATTCGCGGCCCACCGCGCGGTCGTGGACGTCGACACCGAACTCGGGCTGATCAAGGTCGTCGCGCTCGACTGCGCGCAGGACGTCGGCAAGGCGCTGAACCCGGATGCGGTGCTCGGTCAGATCCAGGGCGGGTCCGCGCAGGGCCTCGGACTCGCGGTGATGGAGGAGATCCAGACCGTCGACGGGAAGATCCGCAACCCGTCGTTCACCGACTATCTGATCCCGACCGTGCTGGACATGCCGCCGATGGACATCGACGTCCTCGAACGGCCCGACCCGAACGCGCCGTATGGTCTGCGCGGGGTCGGTGAGCCGCCGACGATCTCGTCCACCCCGGCGATCGTCGCGGCCATCCGCGCGGCCACCGGGCTGGCGCTGCCCCGCGTCCCGGTGCGCCCCGAACACCTCACCGGCACCTGACCAACCCGTACTTTTCCGAGCTAGGAGCACATCCGTGAGTACCCGTCTGTCCATTTCGGAGTCCGACGAGCAGAAATGGCTTACCGAGGCCGTCGGGCTGGCCACCGCGAACGTCGAAGGCGGCGGTGGCCCGTTCGGCGCGATGATCGTCCGCGACGGTGCGGTGCTCGCCACCGGGACCAACCAGGTGACACCGACGCTGGACCCGACGGCGCACGCCGAGGTGGTCGCGATCCGCGCCGCCTGCCAGGCGATCGGTGACTACAAACTCGACGGCTGTGTCCTCGTGACCTCCTGCGAACCTTGCCCGCTCTGCCTTTCCGCCGCGCTCTGGGCGCGTGTCGGCAAGGTCGTCTACGCCGCGGACCGCCACGACGCGGCCAAGGCGGGCTTCGACGACCGCGAGTTCTACGACCTCTTTTCCCGCCCGCGCGAGACCTGGTCACTACCCGTCGGCCAACTGTCCCTTCCGGACTCTTTCGCGCCTTTCCAGGCCTGGCTGTCGAAACCCGACAAGAAGACCTACTGAGCAAGGCTTCATCCCTCGCGCCACAACGTTGTGGAGGCAGGCGTGACCCAGTTGCGCGAAGAACGTCCCCAGTACCAACCCGAACCGGAGCAGGTCTCCGGGCTCGACCGGTGGTTCAAGATCTCCCATCGCGGCAGCACGGTCGGCCGCGAAGTGCGCGGCGGCATCACCACCTTCGTCGCGATGTGTTACATCGTGCTGCTCAACCCGCTCATCCTCGGCGCGTCGGCCGACATCACCGGCGCGCGGCTGAGCACCGAGGCCATCACCACCGCGACCGCGCTGGCGGCGGGCGTCACCACGATCCTGATGGGACTCGTGGGGAACGCGCCGCTGGCGCTCGCGGCGGGGCTCGGGGTCAACGGCGTCGTCGCCTTCCAGATGGCACCGACCATGACGTGGGCGCAGGCTTTCGGGCTCGTCGTCCTCGAAGGTGTCTGCATCGTGTTCATGGCCGTTTCCGGTGTCCGGGAACGGATCATCAACGCGATCCCGATGCCGCTCAAGGTCGCGATCACCGTCGGCATCGGGCTCTACATCGCGCTGGTCGGCCTGGTCAGCGCCGGTTTCGTCACGCGAACGCCCGACTCCGCGCAGTCGACCGTGCCGGTGCGGATGGGCATCGCCGGCCATCTCGAAGGCTGGCCGATCGCGATCTTCTGTCTCGGCCTGCTGCTGATGATCGTGCTCGTGAGCCGCGGCGTTCCCGGCGCGGTGCTGATCAGCATCGCGGTCGCGACCGGGCTCGCGGTGCTGGTCAACAGCGTGGTCAAGGTCGACGGCTGGGGACTGGTCGAACCCAAGGTGCCCGAGCAGGTCGTGGCGCATCCCGATTTCAGTCTGCTGGGGGACATCGACCTGTTCGGCGGATTCGCGTCGGCGGGCGCGGTGACCGCGGCGGTCTTCCTGTTCACGCTGGTGCTTTCCGGGTTCTTCGACGCGATGGGCACGATCACCTCCGTTTCCGAGGAAGCGGGGCTGGTCAAGGACGGCAAGGTCGAGGGGATGGGCCGGATCCTGCTGGTCGACGGCGCCGGCGCGCTCGCGGGCGGGGTCACCGGATCGGCCCCGAACACCGTGTTCCTGGAGTCGGCCGCGGGTGTCGGTGAAGGCGCGCGGACCGGGCTGGCGAGCCTCGTCACCGGTGGGCTGTTCACCGCGACGCTGTTCCTGACCCCGATCGCGGCGGTCGTCCCGGCGCAGGCCGCGGCGCCCGCGCTGGTGGTCATCGGTGGGATGATGATGGCCCAGTGCGCGCGGATTCCTTGGCGGGACCTGGATTTCGCGATCCCGGTGTTCCTCACCATCGCGCTGATCCCGTTCACCTACTCGATCACCAATGGCATCGGTGCCGGTCTGGTCGCCTACGTGCTGATCAAGATCTGCAAGGGCAAGATCCGCGAGATCGGCTGGATCCTCGGGATCCTGGCCGCGGTGTTCGGGGTGTACTTCGGAATCGAAGGGATCATGTCGTGGTTCTGATGTTCCTCAACGGCGGCGGGATGCGTGGCGGTCCGTTGCACGAGCAGCTGCAGGGCTCGCCGTTGTGCTGCGTGGCCCGTTCGGCGCCGAAGTATCACTATTTTTCCGTGGGCGACCGGTTCCCGGCGATGTACGACGGCGGTTCCGGATCCGTCGTCGGCGAAGTCTACGACCTGCCGCTTTCGGTGCTGCGGGACCATCTCGTCCCCGCCGAACCGCCGGAACTGGAGCTGGGCGTCATCGAACTGGAGGACGGCGCGGCCTGCCTCGCGACCGTCCTGCGTTCGTCCTATGTGGACTCACCCGAGCTGGCGGACATCACCTCGCTCGGCGACTGGCGGGCCTACCTCGCTTCCCGCTAGCTGTCCGTGAAGGCCTCCTTCCCTACCCTGAGAGTGGGGAAGGAGGCCTTCACGGAAGGCGGTCAGAGCACGAAGACGAGGTCACTCGCCGCCGAGTGGAACATCTCGGGCGCGCCCGCGTAGAAGGCCCGCCAGGCGCCGGGCTTCTTGTGAGCGGCCGACGTCGAGAAGGCCCAGGTGGTGCCGTTCCAGGTGGCGTCGACCGTCGAAACCGTGGTCCAGCGGTAGGTGCTGAACGAGAAGTACTGGAGTTCGACCGGGATCGGGTTCGCGGTGTACTGGCCAGGGAAGTCGATCGTGCCGGACGCGGTCACGGCCTTGTCCGCGCCACGGCCCGCCGCGAACGACGTGATCTTCGCCGGGTGGAGCACGACGATCTTCGGGGTGTCGGCGCCCGAGTTCGCGATCGCCGGGTCGGTGGAGAAGAAGTCGGCGTGGTAGTTGCCGGTGCGGATCGGGGTCAGCGTCGCGCTGTAGACGCCGGCGGCGTCGGTGACCGGCGTGGCCTGGGCCTCGCCGCAGAAGCCGTTGAAGCAGAACGAGATGCCCACCGCGGCGCCCGCGATCGGGGTGGCGTCGGCCTTGGTGAGCTTCCCGGAGATCGTGACGGTCTTCCCGGCGTCGATCTTGGTGCTGCTGGTGGTCGTGGTGAGAGTGGACGGCTGGACCTCGACGGCGGACGCGGGCACCGCACCCACGGTCAGCAGCGCGGCGGCGGCGATGGTGACTGCTACAAGCTTCCTGATGATCATGTGCTCCCCAAACGAAATTCGGCTCATGTGACCGCTAGGTCGGCCGGAAGTCGTTGTGTGTTGCGGGGAAACCTCGGTGTTCAGCAACCGGCCGTCGGTGCTTCACGATCAGGGGAGCAGGGTGCGGGCCAAGGCGACCGACGAGATCCCGGCGACCTGGAGCGATTCGGTGTTACGCAGCGAACGGCTCAACACGAACGCTCCTTCGAGACTGTTCACCAGCGCGATGGTGAGCAGCCGCGCGGACTCGGCCGAAAGGCCGTATTTACCGAGCTTCTCGGTGCCGGCCTCGATCCATGCCGTGAAGACGTCCGCCGTCGCGATCCGCAGCTTCTCGTTGGTGCTCGCGACCTCGAGGGCGACCGTCGCGATGGGGCAGGCGTCGGCGTAGTCGGTCTCGCGAAGGGTGTCCGCCGCGCTGGCGAAGCACGCCTCGATCCCGTGGATCAGATCCGGCTCGTCGGCGAAGAAGATCTCGAACAGCGCGAGGTACATCATCCCGGAGGTGCGGATGACCTCCTCGCCGAGCTGCTCCTTGCCGCCGGGGAAGAAGTGGTACAGCGAGCCGAAGGGCGCGTTCGCGGCCTCGACGATCTGCTTCACCCCGGTGCCGGTGTACCCGTTCCGCCGGAGCAGTTCGGCGCCGGCGTTCACGATGCGTTCCCGCGTTCCAGTCACGTCTCCATGATAGAGCGTTCTATCTAACCCCTGAAACGTGAAAGATACTCACTTCTATTGTGGACGGAGGTGGGACTTTGTCAGGATCGGCCGGTAGTCCAACGACGGATCACGAGGTCGCCATGCGCCGTACCGCCCGACTTGTCCTTGCCACCCTGCTGGCAGTCGTCTCCCTAGCGAGTTTCGGGACGCCGGCGAGTGCCGCCGAACCGCCGTCTTTCCGCAAGTACGTCGCCCTCGGCGACTCGTACACCGCGGGTCCGTTGATCCCGTGGCAGCAGGCGAGCTGGTGCTTCCGGTCGAACAACAACTATCCGGCCTGGCTGGCCACCAAACTCGGGCTCTACTACAAGTCCGGCGCCTTCACCGACGTCAGTTGCTCATCGGCGGACACCACGAACATGACCAGCCCCCAGACCGTGCCCTCGCCGAGTCTGGCTTTGGGCGGTGTGCCGCCGCAGTTCGACGCCCTGACCCTGGACACCGACCTGGTGACGATCGGGATCGGCGGCAACGACTACGGCGTCTTCGGCAGCCTGATCGGCGCCTGCCCTGGGCTGCGTGACGAAGACCCGACCGGGTCACCGTGCAAGGACCACTTCACGATCAACGGCAAGGACACGCTGCTCGCCGCGCTCGCGAACACCCAGCGGAACCTCGAACGTGTGATCAAGGGTGTCCGGGAGCGTTCGCCCGCCGCCACCATCGTGCTGGTCGGGTATCCGAGGATCGTGCCGTCGAAGGGCTATTGCCCCAGCGTGCTCCCGTTCGCCGACGGTGACTACGCCTGGGCCGACCAGGTTGAGCGCGCGCTCAACAAGGCCGTGTCCACCGCCGCCCGCAAACAAGGCGCCCGCTACGTCGACACCTACGGACCCAGCAGCGGTCACGACGCCTGCTCCGGTGACGCGGCCTGGGTGAGCGGCAAGGACACCAACCTCTTCCGCGCGGTGGCCTATCACCCGTACGCGGCCGGGATGAAGGCCGAAGCCGACCTGATCTTCAAGGCGCTGGGCGGCACCACCGCGGCGACCACGAAGGCGCCGGACGCGCGGAACGCGACGACCCCGGACGAACTCCAGCGCAAGGCCGCCGTGGCAGGACTTGTGCCGCGGACCTAGCCGCCCCTTGAACCTTGGTCGACCCCCTGGCGCTACCTGCGGTCGATGTTCGCGCGGGGTGACCCGCCCTAGCGTCGGGAGCCGTTGGGAATCCAAGGAAAGAAGGGGGTATCGGATGAAGCGGCTACTGATCGCCGGGGTGATCCCGGTGGTCGTGGGCGGTCTGCTCGCCGGAGCCGTGCCGGCGACGGCGAGCAGCCCGGGCCACTACACCGAGCAGAAGCTGACCTGGCACGCCTGTGCCGAGGAGGAGCTGATCTCGTTGCCGCCGGGCGCCGACATCAGCGGCCTCGAATGCGCGACCTACCGCACGCCCCGGGACTGGGATCGTCCGTGGGAGCGGCAGGATCTGACGATCGCGGTGAGCAGGCTGAAGTCCACCGGCCCGTCGACGGCTTCACTGCTCACCAATCCGGGTGGGCCGGGCGGACCAGGTCGCTGGCAGCCGACGATGTTCCGCGGGCAGGACAAGCTGCGCGAACACCAGGACATCATCGGCATCGACGTCCGCGGGACCGGCAAGAGCACCAACGTCACCTGCCGGGGTGCCGTCGACGCCATCCGGCAGCTGGACCCGCGCGATCGCGACCCGCGCAACCTGGACCAGATCCTGGCCGGCGCCGAGCACGCCGCGAAGAGCTGCCAGAACGCCAATGGCGAACTCGGACCGCTGATCACCACTTACCAGACGATCAGGGACTTCGACCTGCTCCGCGCCCTGCTCGGCCGGGAGAAGATCAACTGGGTCGGCTACTCGGGCGGCACCTGGCTGGGCGCGCATTACGCGCAGCAGTTCCCCCAGCGGACAGGCAGGTTCGTGCTGGACTCTTCGACGGAGTTCACCACGGACTGGCAGAAGACGTTCGACAGCCAGCCGGTCGGGTTCGAACGGCGTTGGCGGCAGGACTTCCTGCCGTGGATGGCGCGCTACGACGCCAAGTACCAGTTCGGCACCAGCGGCGAGGAGGCGAGGCAGACCTACGAGCGGGTCCGGTATGCCCTGTCCCGCAACCCGATCGACGGAAAGGGGCCGATGCAGCTCGAGTTCGCGATGATCTACATGCTGTACAAGAAGGCCACCTTCCCGGCACTGGCCGATCTGCTGGTCAAGGTCCGGGCGGCGATGGAGGACGGGGCACCGGAGCAGGTCAAGGCCGACGCCCGGGCGGCCGTCAAGGACGCTGGTGACGCCCCCGACGCGGCGGACGGCACTTTCTGGAACACCGTCTGTGGTGAAGGGCGTTTCATCGGCACCCGCGAGTCTCGGATCCGCGAGTCACAGCGGAACCTCGACCGCGGTCTGCTCCTGGCCGGTGGCGGCGTGCTGAACGGCTCGGTCTGCATGTTCTGGGACAGGAAACCACGTCCGCTTCCGAAAATGGACGGCAAGGGCGTCCCGCCGGTGCTGATCGTCCACTCCGAACACGACCCGGCCACGACGATCGAAGGCGCGAGGCGGGCACACGCCGGTTTCGCGAACTCCCGGATGCTGACCGTGACCGGTGAGGGTGACCACGGCCTTTACGCCGACGGGAACCCCGCGGTGGACAAGATCGTGAACGCCTACCTGGTCGACGGCGTCGTCCCCGCCGACCAGAGCGTCCCCGGGATGCCGCTGCCGGTCCCCGCTCCGTGACGGGTGTCGTGAGTGGTAAGTCGTTCTAACGCGACTTGCCACTCACGCCCCGGCGTTGACCCAAGTGTCTCGAAAGCCACTTTCGGGACATCTGATGTCCCGAAAGTGGCTTTCGAGACATGCCCCAAGGTGCCGGTTCAGAAGGCGGCGAGGGTGTGCCAAGCCAGGCCGGGTTCCTCTGCGTCGTCGCGGAGGACCACACCCTCGATCAGGCCGTACGGACGATCGGCGGCGTAGAAGACCTCGTTGTCGTTCTTCAGTCCGAACGGCGACAGATCCACCAGGAAGTGGTGCTTGTTCGGCAGTGAGAGCCGGACTTCGGCGACCTCTTCGCGTTCCTCGAGCACAGCCTCTCCCATCGCGTACAGCGTTTGCTGAAGGGAGAGGCTGTGCTTGTCCGCGAAGGTCTCCAGCAGGATCCGCCGGACCTCGGCGTGGCTCGCGGCCCAGTCGATCCCGTCGCCCTGGTAGCGCCAGCGGGCGGTCACGGCGGTCGCGAGGATCCGGTCGTTCGTCTCGGCCAGCGTCGTGTACTCGTCGCGCGGGAAACCGTGGAACTCGGATCCGGTGGACTTGAGCACGACGAGATCGTCCAAACCGGACACAACCCAGGCCTGACCGTCCTGAATGGTCACCGCCGTCGTGCGCTTTTCGCTGCCCGCCTGGGAGAACGCGTGATCGTGGCCGGAGATGCGGTTCCAGCCGTGTTCGTCGATCAGGACCCGGGCGCCGGAGATGTGCTCGAACGACTCGACGAAATGCCGCCCGAGTCGCAGGGCGAAGTCTTCGATCTCGCCGACCGGGGCCTCCTTGGCGAAGGCGTACACGGTGTTCTTCTGGGTGTCGGTCGCGACGACGTCGGCGTTGTCGCCGGTGAGGTGCGTGGCCGCGAGGTCACCGCGCAGCGACGTCGAAACGGTGAGGTCCTTGAGGTGGTGGACGGCGCCTTCGCGCTGCACGGTGACGAGCCGGACTTCGGCCTTGCCGTACTGATTGGGGCCCAGGGTGATGGCCACGGGCGATCAGCTCCCTCGATAGGTGGAATACGCGAACGGGCTCAGCAGCAACGGCACATGGTGGTGCTCGGTCCCGTCGGCGATGCGGAAGGTCAGGGTGACTTCGGGGAAGAAGGAGTCCGGCCCGAGGTGGGCGCCGGTGTCGAAGACCAGCCGGTACACCCCGGGTTCCAGGGTTTCCGGGCCGAGGTCGCGGATCCGGCCGTCGGCGTCGGTCCGCCCTTCGGCGATGGGTGCGCCCGCACCGGTTTCGAGCCGGACCGCGACACCGGCGGCGGGGCGTCCCGCGGCGGTGTCGAGGATGTGCGTGGTCACGAGGCTCATGACGTCACCGCCTTCTCCAGCCGCAGCGCGGCGATCTTGGCCAGCTCTTGGCCGGCCACTTCGAGTTCCGTGCCGGGGTCGTTCGACAGCCGCGACCGGAGGTTCTCCAGCAGTTCGGCACCGCTCCGGCCGCTCGCGCACACCAGGAAGACGTGTCCGAACGTCGCTTCGTACTCGGCGTTGGCCGCCGCGAATTCGCGCGCCGCGTCACCGTCCACACCGGACTGTTCGGAGCGCGACCAGCCCGCCTCGGTGCTCTTGCCGCCCGCTTTCTCCCCGATCCGGGGATGGGCGGCCATCGCCTGCTCGACCTCGTCGGGGCGCAGTGGAGTCAGCGCCTCGGACGCGGCGAGCAGGGCGGCCAAATCGCCGAACGGGCGCCTGGCCAGCAGGGTTTCCACCCAGCGCGGGACGTCGAGACAGGCCGTCAGCACCGGCCGGACGTCCTGAGCGGGTGCCTGGTCGAACTCTCGAATGGTGAGCGGCACGGGATCTGACGGTACGGCGACGGTTCCGCCTCCGTCAACATTTTGTTGAAATCGCTCTTCACTCCTGGTCGCGGTTGAGGTAGTTGTAGACCGTGAACCTCGTGACCCCCAGCGCCTCGGCGACGGTCGACACCGATTTGCGGAGGCCGAACGCGCCGCGTTCCTTCAGTAGCCGCACCGCGCGCTGCTTGGCGGCGCGATCGAGGGTGTCGAGCTTGCCGCCGAGTTCGCGCTCGACGTCGCCGATGAGCCGGGCGAGCGCGCTGTGCAGTTCGACAGCGGGCTCGCCGGAGTCGTCGCCGACCTGCCGGAGCTGGAGGGTCACGCGGGTCGCGCCGCCGTCGAGCGCCGCCCTGGCGATGGCGGGGAGCGCGTCGAGCAGGGTGTCGGCGTCGCCGCGGACGAGGGTGCCGAGCGGGCCGAAGTCGGTCGACAGGCCCGCGTCTTCCGCCGTGTCGCGTGCTTTGACGGCATGCTCGGGCGGCGGGCCCTCGCCGTGGAACGGTTCGCTGGTGAACTCGGCTTCTAACTGCACCCAGCGAAGGTAGCGCCGCTGGGGTTCATTGACGAGCAGGGTGGCCGGAGTTAATGTCGGAGTGCGAAACCTCGATTCCACTCAGTGGAAATTGGGAGTATCTATGGACTTGGTGATCAAGGCCGCTCGAGCTGTCACGGCCGCCGGTGAGGTACCCGCGACGGTCGGCATCGAGGACGGTCGCATCGTCGCGGTGGAACCCGCCGGAGCCGCGCTGGACGGCGATCGGGTGCTCGAACTCGGCGCGGACGTCGTCCTGCTGCCGGGTCTCGTGGACACCCACGTGCACGTCAACGATCCAGGCCGCACCGAATGGGAGGGCTTCGCTTCGGCGACCCGCGCGGCCGCGGCGGGCGGGGTCACCACGATCGTGGACATGCCGCTGAACAGCCTGCCGCCGACGGTCGACGTCGCGGCGCTGGAGGTGAAGCGCAAGACCGCCGAGGGGCGCGTGCACGTCGACGTCGGGTTTTGGGGCGGGGCGATCCCGGGCAATCTGGCGGATCTGCGCGGGCTGCACGAGGCAGGGGTGTTCGGGTTCAAGTCGTTCCTGCTGCATTCCGGTGTCGACGAGTTCCCGCCGCTGGACGCGCGCGGGCTCGAAGAGGCGATGACCGAACTGCGGACCTTCGACGGCATGATCATCGTGCACGCGGAGGACTCCGAAGCAATTGATCACGCACCGGACCCGCACGGCGAGAAGTACGACGACTTCCTGCGTTCGCGCCCGCGTGGCGCGGAGAACGTGGCGATCGCCCAGGTCATCGAACTCGCCAGGAAGACCGGTGTCCGCGCGCACATCCTGCATCTGTCCTCTTCGGACGCACTGCCGATGGTCGAGAGCGCGCGGCGCGACGGCGTCCGGCTGACCGCCGAGACCTGCCCGCACTACCTGAGTTTCACCGCGGAGGAGATCGGCGACGGGGCCACGGAGTTCAAGTGCTGCCCGCCGATCCGCGAGGCAGGGAACCGGGAACTACTGTGGCAGGGTCTCGCGGACGGCGTTATCGACTGCGTCGTCACCGACCATTCGCCGTGCACTCCGGAGCTGAAACGCTTCGACAGTGGTGATTTCGGGCTCGCGTGGGGCGGGATCGCCGGACTGCAACTGGGCCTGCCCGCCGTCTGGACGCAGGCGCGGCAGCGCGGCTTCGGACTCACCGACGTCGTCCGCTGGATGGCCGAGCATCCGGCCGCGCAGGCGGGAATGCGCCGCAAAGGCCACCTCGCGCCGGGCTACGATGCCGACTTCAGTGTGTTCGCTCCCGATGAAGCTTTCGTCGTCGACGTCGCGAAGTTGAAGCACCGCAACCCGGTCAGCGCCTACCACGGGCGTCCGCTCGCCGGCGTCGTCCGGAGCACGTGGTTGCGGGGCAAGGAGATCACCGGTCACGACCCGGCAGGCGTCCTGCTGACCCGGGGTGAGGAGCTGAGATGGAGGAGACTGTGAACGACCGTCCTGAGTGGACAGCCCTGCCGGATCTGGCCTCGCGCAAGTTCGGCGGGACCGTGATGTGGGCGACGGACGAGTTGTTCGCCGAGAAGGAGAACCTGGTCAACCCGTGGGTGCCCGCGCACCGTGCGGAGACCTTCGGGCCCAAGGGGCAGGTCTACGACGGCTGGGAGACCCGGCGGCATCGTGAGCCCGGTGACGACCAGGCCATCGTCCGGCTCGGCCTGGCGGGCGCGATCACGGGCGTCATCGTGGACACCGCGTTCTTCAAGGGGAACTACCCGCCTTTCGTCTCGGTCGAGGCTTGCGCTGTCGACGGGTACCCCAGTGCGGCCGAACTATCCACAGTGGACTGGGACGTCCTGGTGAAGCGCGGCGCGGCGGCGGGACATACGGAGAACTTCTTCGAGATCGGCGGGAGCAAGCGCTACACGCACGTCCGGCTGACCATGCATCCCGACGGCGGTGTCGCGCGGCTGCGGGTGCACGGCGTGCCGATCCCGGATCCGGGCCTGCTGGACCTCGGCGCGCTCGACCTCGCGGCGCTGGAGAACGGCGCGGTGGTCACCGGATGCAGCGACATGTTCTATTCCTCGCCCAACAACCTGTTCTCACCAGGGCTCGCCGCGCATCAGGCCGAGGGCTGGGAGACGGCGCGGCGCCGGGACGAGGGGAACGACTGGGTGACCGTCCGGCTGGCAGGCGCGGGTGTCGTCCGGTTCGCCGAACTGGACAACAGCAACCTCAAAGGCAACGCGCCGGGCTGGGCCGCGCTGAGCGGCCGGGACGGCGACGGCGAGTGGGTCGAGTTGCTGCCGAAGACACGCCTGCAACCGGACACGCGGCACCGGTTCGCCCTTGCTTCGGGGCCCGAAGTGACCGAGGTGCGTCTCGACATCTACCCCGACGGCGGCATGGCACGCCTACGCCTCTTCGGCGCTCTGTCCGATCGAGGCCGCGCCGACGTCACTTCGCGCTTCAAGGCCGCCCGCCCCTGACGCAATTCGTCCTCTAGTTGCGGTCGTTCGTACGTCGTACTACCGCAACTAGAGGACGAATTGCGGGAGATCAGGGGCGAGCGCCGGGACGGTTCAGGTACGCGGAGAAGAGCGAGAGGACGATACCGACCGAGAAGATCGCGGTGAGCCACCAAGCGCCGCCGATGGACAGGTTCCACACCAGGGCACCCGCCATGAGCAGCGCCATGACGATGTTCCTGAACTGCAGCGGTGTCGGTTTGACCATGCCGCCACCTTCTCACGCGCCGAGAATTTCCCGGGCGGCGGGCAACCCCGTGGGTGTGACATGCGTGACCGATATGTCAACTCGTCACCCACGTTCAGGGGGAGATCGAAGTGCAAACCGAAACCCGAAGAATCCCGCGGCGGGGCCTCGTGCTTTTCGCCGCGTGCCTGGCCGGGAGTGCCGTCTTCACGGCAGCGCCCGCGCAAGCGACGTCGCCCGAAACCGTGGCGCGTGCGCAGAACAAACCGGTCGAGATGCGCTCGGAGCGCACCGAGAACTCGGTCACGTTCGCCAATCCCGACGGCTCCCGCACCACCCAGGTGCACGGTGGCCCGGTCCACGTCCGCCGAGGGGGTGACTGGGTACCGGTCGATCTGACCCTCGTGAAGAGCGCCGACGGTCTCGTCCGGTCGAAGGCGCATCCACGCGACCTCGTGCTGGCAGGCGCGACAGGCGGGAGCGGGGACCTCGCCACCGTGCAGAGCCCGGACGGGAAGGTGGCCCTTCAGTACCCGGGTGCGCTGCCCGAGCCCGTGCTGACCGGTGAGGTCGCCACCTATCCGGAGGTCCAGCCCGGCGTCGACCTCCAGGTCAAGGCCACGCGGACCGGGTTCGAGCAGTTCTTCGTCGTCAAACGGCGGCCCGATCGCGCGCTGACGTTCGAGCTTCCCCTGCGGGCCACCGGGCTCACGCCGCGCACCGACGCGGACGGGAACACGCAGCTCGTGACGGCGTCCGGCGCGGTGGTGGGCAGCGTGCCCGCCGCCGAGATGTGGGACTCGCGGATCGACCAGCGCAGCGGCGACCCCGCCGCCAAGGTGAAGGTCGGGAAGGTGGTGTCCGCCAAGGAACGCGGGACACTCGGCCTGAACGTGACGCCGGACGCGGGGTACTTCGCCGACCCGGCACGGGCCTACCCGGTCATCGTCGATCCCGGTGTCTCGGTGTGGACGAACTTCGACACCTTCACGCAGTCGAACATCGCGACCATCGATCAGTCGGGCGCCACCGAACTCCGCATCGGCACCTACGACGGCGGAGCCACGAAAGCCCGGTCGTATCTCCACTTCGACGTGTCGCGGTTCCGTGGCACGCAGATCGATTCGGCCACGCTGTCCTTGTGGGGTAACCATTCCTACTCGTGTTCGCCGCGCAACTGGGAGATCTGGGACACCGCGCTCGTCGGCACCGGCACCCGCTGGGCGAACCAGCCCGCGCCCCTCACCCGGTGGGCGACGACGGGCGCGACCCGCGGCTACAGCGCGGCCTGCCCGGCCGACTGGGTCCGGACCCCGATCGGGAACCTGATCGGCGCCTGGGCCGGCGCGGGCGTCACGACCGGTTCGATGCTGCTGAAGGCGGAGAACGAGGCGGATTCCTTCGGCTGGAAGAAGTTCTCGTCCAGTGAGGGCGGCAAGTCGCCGTACATCGAGGTCACCTACCGGAATCAGCGGCCGAATCCCGCCGCCGGGCACGACATCTCGGACCGCGTCGACGCGGGCGGTGTCATCCAGACGAAGTCCCTCACCCCGACGCTGCGCTTCACACCGACGGACCCCGACGGCGGCAACGTCACCGCGGTCTTCTACGTCTATGAAGGCGAAACGATGATCGGGGACTACTGGCGATGGGACGTCCCCTCCGGAACCACGGCGACCTGGACGGTGCCGCCGGGGTTGTTGCAGGACAACCACAGCTATCGGTTCCGGGCCACCACGTTCGACCCAGGCGGAGAGTTCGGCGACGACGCCTGGGTCTCGCTGCAAGCGGTGTCGAGCGGCCTCTACGCCGACGTCGCCGCGTGCGGCTGGAACAACGGCACCAAGGTCCAGCAGTGGCCGTCCAACGGCGCGGACTGCCAGAAGTTCTTCCCGTGGGGCACCGGCGACGGCTACTACCAGTTCCGCGCCAAGCATTCCGGGCAGGTGCTGGACAACACCGGCTGCAACACGGCGAGCGGGAATCCGGTGACCACCTACGACCGCGTCGCGGGCGCGTGCCAGAAGTGGACGATCGAACCACAGACCGTCGGGACGGGGGTGTACCGGTACGCCATCCAGAACGCGGGCAAGCTGCTGGACCAGGGTTGTACCGCGGGCCAGGGCGCGCCGCTGTTCATCTGGGACCGGATTCCCGGTCGCGGCTGCCAGAACTGGCGGATGCCGGTGTCGCCGTCGAACGGGGCCACCGTCCAGTGGCTGCCGTTCACGGTGAACACGGCGGCCGAGTAGCGCCTCAGGGGCGGACTGGCGTCGTGAGCCCTTCGCCGCGTTTAGTCCTCTAGTCGCGCTCCTTGCACGTGCAACTACCGCGATCAGAGGACTAAACGCGGAGTTCTAGTGTCGTGAGTTAGAAATTCGCGCCGTAGATTGTTGCTGGTATCCGGTCACCCATCGCTGAATGAACCCCACCTGCTCGTCGAAGGAATTGGGACACTCAACGATGCTGTTGGCGAATTCGTGGCCAGGCGAAAGGGTCCCCGGGGTCGTCGCGTGTTCTTAAGGAGGTCACGCGTGACCGCCACCCAGTCACGCGAGATCTCCGTCCAAACACACGTGATCGCCGTCCAGACACGCGTGTGGTCCCCAGCAACACGCCAGGAGAGCTTCGTGTGGCCACGAATTCACCAACAGCATCAGTCAACGTCCCCATTCCTTCATGGACGGCCGCTGAATCGTTGCTCCTGAGGTTGGTGGGATTATTTACCGCTCACGAACCACTTGCCCGAACGGCCGCCGCCGCTCGCGGTCCTGTCAGGACCCGGATTCGCCAACAATGCCGGACCTGGTGCGTCGCGAAAGCCACTTTCGGGACGTCAGATGTCCCGAAAGTGGCTTTCGCGACACGTGCTGGGGGTGGCTGGGGCGCACGGTACGCCGAACAGCGTGACACGACACCGGAACCTGAGCACGAACTCAAGTCGCGAACCAACGAATCGCCACACTAGCCGAGGGCGGCACGAAGCCGTCGGTCTCGCTCTTCCGGAGTCTGTCTCGGGCAACTGGTGCACTTCGGATTTCCCGCCTCGTAGATGAGGCAACAGGAAGCCCGCCGCACCACGGTGTTCCGCCCGACCCGCGAGAACCGCGGCTCCGGCATGCCGAGCCCGATCGCGGACACGAGCGGCGCGGCCAAGGCGGTCGCCCGGTCGATGTCGCCGGTCCACAGCAGCCGGTTGCCGATCGAATCCGTGGCGATGGCGCCGAGCGCACGCGGATTCGCGCCGGTGACCTGCGCGATCGTGCCGATCGCGGTGCCGAGCGTGCCGGCGAACGCCTCGCCGAGTTCGGGCAAGCCGCCGGGGAGGACCCGTGACGAACTGGCGCCCCTGAACCGGCCGTCCGGGACGAGGTCGATGGTGACGGCGTCGAGCGACGGATCCAACGGCTCACCCCGCACGAGCGACTCGACCGAAGGCGCGACGAGGACCGAGGACAGTGAGTACCACCAGATCGTGCCGAGCACCTCGGGCCGGGAGCAGCCGTAGAGCTTCGCGGCGCCGCCGATGCGGGCGCTGACCCAGGCGGCGTCGGCGAGCAGGGTCGCGGGCACCTCCATCAGGGCACCGGCCGGTACAGCGTGACGCTGAACGACGTCGTGACGTCCGCCGGTCCGGTGATCGCGTCGAGCCGTTCGCGGCGTCCGTCGCGGTGGAGGTGGTGCGCGCTCGGTCCCATCTCGACGACCTGGCGGATCTGGGCGGGCGACAATGTCACCCGTTCGGTGACCTCGCGCCGGTCCACCCGGCCGAAGCGCTCGCCGAGGGTTTCCTCCAGCCGCGCGTCCTTGCTGCCGTCGACGGAGATCACCAGGTCGCCCAGCTCGCGGAGGTGCCCAGGGTTCGGCGTCGCGACGACCAGCAGTCCGTCCGCGGTCAGGACGCGGTGGAACTGCGAGGCGTTCCGGGGCGCGAAGACGTTGAGGATCAGGGACGCGCTCGAGTCCGCCACCGGCCAGGGTTCCCACAGGTTCCACACGGCCGCGCCCGCGCGCGTGTGCGCGCGAGCGGCCCGGCGCAGGGCGACGGCGGAGACGTCGAGCGCCAGTCCGTACGCGCCGGGGACGGCGTCGAGCACGTGCGCGAGGTAGTACCCCGTGCCCGCGCCGGCGTCGACGATCAGCCCGTCCTGCACATGCTCCGAAGCCACCTTCGCAAGTTCTTCCGCGAGAGGGAGATAGGCGCCCGAAGAGAGGAGGTCGACGCGAGCCGCGACCATCGGCGCGGTGTCCGCCGTACCGGCCGGGATGCGTGCGTGCAGAAGGTTGACGTAACCCTGCTTGGCTACGTCGAACGAGTGACCCCGTCCACAACGCACCGTGCGATCGGCTGCCCCGACCGGGTCACCGCAGACAGAACACCGCAGCGACCGGACGATCTCCGGTGGCAGTGGGTCATTGCCGTGGACACGCGTGTTCATGGGGATATTCGACCACGACGTTTCGCAACCGGACAGAACGCACCAGGTCAGCGGAAACCTGGACGTAACAACGCCGCACCGACAGTTCACGCGGGTGAAACCTGAATCGCCGCCCGAGGAAACACCCCGGCCCAAAAATTCCTGCGCAGTACACCCCAGGCACGGGAGGAAGATTGTGCTGAACGCAGGAGATACGGCATGGGTACTGATCAGCGCCGCGCTGGTCATGCTCATGACACCGGGATTGGCGTTCTTCTACGGCGGCATGGTCCGCGCGAAGAGCGTTCTGAACATGTTGATGATGAACTTCATCGCGCTCGCCGTCGTCGGCGTCCTCTGGACGTTGTACGGCTTCACGATGGCTTTCGGCGACGACGTGGGCGGCGGGCTGCTCGGTAACTTCGATTTCGCCGGACTCTCGAACATCTCCGGCAAACTCGCCGGGTTCGCGACCGCCGCGACCGACACCGCGCCCGAGGTCGCCTGGCCCGGCGCGGACGCGCTGCCGCTGTTCGCCTTCGTGATGTTCCAGCTGATGTTCGCCATCATCACGCCCGCGCTGATCTCCGGTGCCATCGCCGACCGCGCCAAGTTCTGGGGCTGGACGCTGTTCGTCGCGGTGTGGGTGACCATCGTGTACTTCCCGGTGGCGCACTGGGTGTTCTCGTTCAACGGCTTCATCGGCGCCGACTCGGTCGGCGGCTGGATCGCCAACCAGCTCAAGGCGCTCGACTTCGCCGGCGGTACCGCGGTCCACATCAACGCCGGTGCGGCGGGCCTGGCGCTCGCGATCGTGCTCGGCAAGCGCAAGGGCTGGCCGAAGGGCACCGGACGCCCGCACAACGTGCCGTTCGTGCTCCTGGGTGCCGCGCTGCTGTGGTTCGGCTGGTACGGCTTCAACGCCGGTTCGTCGCTGGCCGCCAACGACCTCGCCGCGGTGGCCTTCACCAACACCACCGTCGCGACCGCGGCCGCGATCCTCGGCTGGCTGATCATCGAGCAGATCAAGATCGGCAAGCCGACCACGCTCGGCGCCGCTTCCGGCGCGGTCGCCGGTCTCGTCGCGATCACCCCGGCCGCGGGCTTCGTCAGCCCGCTGGGCGCCATCGCCATCGGTGTCATCGCCGGTGCCCTGTGCGCACTGGCGATCAGCCTCAAGTTCCGCTTCGGTTTCGACGACTCCCTCGACGTCGTCGGCGTCCACCTCGTCGGTGGTCTCGTCGGTACGCTGCTCATCGGCTTCTTCGGCACCACCAGCGTCAACTCGCTCGGCGTCGACGGCCTCTTCTACGGCGGTGGTCTCGGCCAGCTCGGCAAGCAGGCCGCGGCGGCGGGCGCCGTCCTCGTGTACTCGTTCGTGCTCACCTTCATCATCGGCTGGGTGATCAAGAAGCTCGGCGGATTCCGCGTCAGCGCGGAGGACGAGGTCAGTGGTATCGATGAGGCCCAGCACGCGGAGAGCGCCTACGACTTCAGCGGTTCGGGCGGCGGCCTCGGCCAGCCGACGAGCATCCCGGTCAAGGCGCCCACCGGCAACGCGGCCACGAAACTCGAGGAGAGCAAGGCATGAAGCTGATCACCGCGATCGTCAAGCCGTTCACGCTCGACGACGTCCGCTCCGCGCTGGAACAGCTGGGCGTGCTCGGCATGACGGTCAGCGAGGTGCAGGGCTACGGCAGGCAGAAGGGCCATACCGAGGTCTACCGGGGCGCGGAGTACTCCGTGGACTTCGTGGCGAAGCTGAGGGTGGAGGTCGTCACCGACGACTCCAACGTCGAGAAGGTCCTCGACGCGATCACCACGGCCGCCCACACCGGCAAGATCGGCGACGGCAAGATCTGGGTGACGCCGGTCGAGACGGTGATCCGGGTACGGACCGGCGAACGCGGCTCGGACGCGCTATAGGCGTCAGGGATGGCCGACGGGGGTGAGCTGGTCAAGGCCACCGAGCGATTGCTCGAGGGCAGGCACGGGAGGCTAGGGGCGGCCGCGTTGCGGGCGGCCCTGGTCGACCTCTACGAATTCTGGTTGGGCAAGGGCGCCGCGGCGGCCGGTGTCGACACCGCTGAACCCGGTGTCGCGCTGGCCGCCGTCGGCGGCCTCGGGCGCCGCGAACTGGTGCCCTTCTCCGACCTCGACCTGCTGTTGCTGCACAACGGCAACAAGGGTGTCGGCGAGATCGCCGACGCGATCTGGTACCCGTTGTGGGACGCCAAGATCGGCCTCGACCACTCGGTCCGCACACCGGGTGAGGCGCTGAAGGTGGCGTCCGAGGACCTGCGGACCGTGGTGGGGCTGCTCGACATCCGCCACATCGCCGGGGACGCCGAGATCACCGCCAGGCTGGCGGACGCGGCACGGGACCAGTGGCGGCGGACGGCCCGGAAGCGGGTCGGTGAACTGTCGGACGCCGTGCGGCAGCGCTGGGCTCGCAGCGGCGAGATCGCGCAGTCCGCCGAGCCCGATCTCAAGCATGGCCGAGGCGGGCTTCGCGACTTCGCCGTCTTGGAGGCGCTGGCGGCGGCGCAGCTGACCGCGAGGCCTGGCGAGGAACTGCTGGCGGCCAAGGCGTTGCTGCTCGACGTCCGGACGGAATTGCGCCGGGAACTGCGCCGGGAGCGCGACATCCTCAGCGCGCCGGAGGCCGAGACGGTCGCGGGCGAACTAGGGTTCGGCGACCGGTTCACCTTGGCGCGTAAGCTTTCCGGTGTCGGCCGGACGATCGCGTACGCGGTCGACGTGGCGCTTCGGTCCACTGTGGAACCACCCAAGGCGCGGTTCGGGCGACGGCCGGTGCGGACGCCGCTCGACGAAGGTGTCGTCCTGCACGGGAACGAGGTCGCGCTGGCGCGGGACGCGGTGCCAGCCAAGGATCCGGCGCTGCTGCTGCGGGTCGCCGCGGCGTCGGCCCGGATCCGGAAGCCCATTTCGCACGGGACGCTGCGGGCGCTCGCCGAGACGGCGCCGGAACTGCGCGCGCCGTGGCCTGCCGACGCCCTCAAAGCGCTGGTGGAGCTGCTCGGCGCGGGCGACGGCCTGGTCGACGCCGTCGAGGCGCTCGACAGGACGGGGCTGTGGGCGCGGCTGTTCCCCGAATGGGGTGCGGTGCGGGATCTCCCGCCGAGGTCGCCGGTGCATTCATGGACCGTCGACAGGCATCTCGTGCGCGCCGCTGTCGAGGCGTCGAAACTGACGACCACCGTTTCGCGGCCGGACCTGCTGCTGATCGGCGCGCTGCTGCACGACATCGGCAAGGGCCGCGACACGGACCATTCCGAACTCGGCGCGAAGATCAGCGCCCAGGTGGCGGCCAGGCTCGGGCTGCCGGAGGCCGACGTGGCACTGGTGGCGGCGATGGTGCGGCATCATCTGCTGCTGCCGCACACCGCGACGCGGCGGGACATCAGCGATCCGGCCACGATCCAGCGGGTGACGAAGACGCTCGACGACAATCTGGTCCTGCTGGAGTTACTGCACGCCCTGACGACGGCCGATTCGCTGGCCACCGGGCCGGGTGTGTGGACCGACTGGAAGGCCCGGCTGCTCGCCGAACTCGTGTCCGGTTGTGAAGAGGCGTTGCACGGCAAGGGTTTCGTGCCGCCGGAACCGATGGGCGCCGAACAACGGGAACTCGTCGCCGAGGCCGTCGCTTCCGGCCGCGGCGAGGTGCGGATCTCGGCCGTCGGCAAGGTCGTGACCGTGGTGCTCGCGGTCCCAGCCCGCGCCGAACTGCTGGCGCCCGCCGCGGGAGTGCTCGCGTTGAACTCACTGGAGGTCCACGCGGCGGTGCTGCGCGGGCACGACGGGGGACGAGCGGGCGTGTTCACGGCGTCGCCGAAGTTCGGCTCGCTGCCCGACGTCACGTTGCTGCGTGAGCAGTTCGCGCGGGCGGTGGCCGGGACGATGCCGCTCACGCAGCGTCTCGCGGCGAAGGAACGGGACTACGGCGAGACTCCCACCGCGAACGTGAAGGTGATCTGGTTCGACGACGAGACCAGCGGGCACGACACGGTCGTGGTCGAACTGCGGGCCGCGAACCGGATCGGGCTGCTGTACCGGGTCGCTGGCGCGTTGCGGCGATGTGAGGCCGAGGTGCGCTGGGCGAAGGTGGCCACCCTCGGTGGCGCGGTCGTCGACTCGTTCGCCGTCGCGCCGAGGACCGGAAGGGTCGACCAGGCGTGGCGGTCGAAGATCGAAGCCGCGCTGCTGACCGCGGCTTCTTGACGCGGGTGCACGTATGGATCGGGGTGTCGCGCGAGTGGCGGAGGGTAGTGGTGGCAGGATGTCCGCCGTCGAGACCCGAAGGATCCGGAGGGCGGTGAGCGCGTGCTGGGCCACGAGCAGAACCCGCCAGGACCGCAGCGGCTCACGTTGCCGCCGACCGTGGTCGCCTCCCACCTCCGCGCGTGCGCCGACGACCTCGCCGTCAGCCTGACCGCGTCCGGTACCGCCGCGACCGTGCCCGAACTGCTCAAGGTGGTCCGGCATCTCGTCGCGGGCCAGCAGGCGCTGGCCATCGCGCTCGAAGGCATGGCGGGCCGGGTCGAAGGGGGCGGCGAGGGCGCACTGGCCACCGCCAGGGGCATCGACGTCGAAGTCGTAGCGGAAGTACTCCGAGCGGCCGCCACCGCTGTCGACTGTTCGGCGGAGGCACTCGCCGAATCACGTCCGTCATTCGAATGTGTGAGCGAATCGGTCGCCCCTGACACCCGTTTGTAGCTGTCCCGCCGCTTGGGCGCGTGGATACGCTGACCAGGCGGAGGTGGGCCATGCGGACGGTGTGGAAAGGCACGATCGGATTCGGGACCTACGCCATCCCGGTGAAGGCGTACAGCGCGACCGAAGAGCACAACATCCCCCTCCATCAGGTGCACGAGCCGGACGGCGGCCGGGTGCGGGTGAAGTGGGTCTGCGAGGTCGACGGGGCCGAGGTACCCGCCCCCGAGATCGCCAAGGGATATCCCGTTCCCGGTGGTGACGTCGTCCTGCTGACCGGCGGGGACTTCGCGTCGCTGCTCGCGCCGACCACCCAGTCGATGGACGTCGTCGGCTTCACCCCGGCCGAGCAGGTCGACCCGACGTACTTCGCGCGCAGTTACTACCTCGAACCGGAGCCGGCGGGCACGAAGCCGTACGTGCTGTTGAGCGAGGCGCTCCAGCAGTCCGGGCGGATCGCGCTCGTGAAGGTGACGCTGCGGCAGCGGGAGACGCTGGGCGCGCTGCGCGTGCGGGACCAGGTGATCGTGCTCGAGACGATGCTGTGGCCCGACGAAGTCCGGCGGCCCGACTTCCCGTTCCTGCACGAGGACGTCGACCTGCGACGCGGGGAACTGCGGAACGCGGTCTCGCTGATCGAAGACCTCACGGAGGACTTCGATCCCGGTCGGTACACCGATCGCTACCGGGAAGCGCTCGAAGCGCTCATCCAGGCCAAACTGGACGGCGACGACGTCCTCCAACCGACCGCCGCGGAGCAGGCCGAGGGTGTGACGCGGCTGCTGGCGGCTTTGCAGCAGAGCGCCGTCGAGGCAGACCACGCTCCCGTCGAGAAGGCGAAGGCGGCCGCGAGCAAGGCGCGAGAGGCGCGTACACGGGCGAAGAAGGCTTCGTCGTCGGCCAAGTCGCGCGCCAAGACCAGTTGAGTAGTTCTACCCAGGGGTAGTTGGGGGTCTTCACGCTGCCGTGACCCCGCGGTGACCGGGCATTGTTATGCCATCGCGCGGAGAGAGCGCGGGCAGCGAATCGCCTGGTACTGGGGGTCCGGCGATACGAAGTCCCGCGAAGCTCGCCAAGTGTGCTTACGGTCGGCTCGCGGGGAGGCGAGCCTTCCGTAGGGGCTCCGGTACCGGTCTGCGAGGGGCGACCGGTCCCGGAGCCCTGTTTTGCGTTAGAACTGTGGACATGGACAAGCCGTGGCCTACGTGCGTCGTCAAGTCGTGTATCGGCATCCGGATCGGCGAACACGGTCGCTGCTTGACTCACAGTGAACCCGCGTCCCAAGATGAGTACTTCGCCGACGTCACGCCGGGCTCGAAAGTGGATCTCCGTGGGACGGAAATTTCCTCGCCGCTGATCGATCGGCTGCTGGCCGCCACACGAATCGAAGGTGGACGCGCGGCGTTCGGCGACGTAGACCTCACTGAAGCATCCTTGTCGGCTGCCATGTTCCGCCGGGTCGATTTCATCGGTCGTGCCACGTTCGATTCGGCAAATCTCGGTGAGGTCTACTTCATTGACGCGAGCTTCGCCGGTGAGGCGGGGTTCAGGCATGTGACTTTTGCTCAGGAATGCGTGTTCGATGCTGTCAAGTTCGGTGGTATGGCAAATTTTCAAGAGGCTTGTTTCAAGGATGGTGCGATCCTTGACGAGGATACTGCCTTTCTGGGGAGTGCTTGGTTCGAGAAAGCGATATTTCTCGGCCGCACGTATTTCGGGGGAGTCGGCTTCAACGGGTTCGCTCAGTTCGGTGGAGCAAGCTTTTCCTGCTCAGTTTCGTTTCGGGGAGCGGTTTTCGAGGAATCCGCCCAGTTTCAAGACGTTCATTTCGGCGGTGGCCTCGATTTCGCAGGCGTCGTGGTGGCCCAAGAGGCCGTCTTTCGAGGTGCAGAATTCGAAAAGGCGGATCTTCTCGGTCCGATGTTGGTCGAGAAGTTAACCTTGAAATCTGCTGTCTTCCGGAGGAATATTCGCATCGAAAGCGATGTGTTGGAGAGCGATACGCTGGAGATCGACTGCACGAGAGCGGTGTTCGAGGAGGGGGTTTCGCTGAGGCTTTCGCGCGCGGAAGTCAAGTTCGACCAGGTGATCCTGCGGAAACCGTCGACGATCGTCGCGGACACTGCCGTGGCCCTGCTCTCTTTGCGGGAAACCGACGTCGCGGACCTCATGCTCACCGATGTCTCTCTGTCAGAGTGTCGTTTCGCGGGCGCGCACCACCTGGACAAACTGCGACTGGAAGGCACCTGCACGTTCGGCTCGCTGCGAAAGCGCCAGGTGCTCGCTGAGGAACTAGCCTGGAGGGCCGACCGAAGCGCTCCGGTCGGCCCCCGCCGCATCGCCGATCTCTACCGCCAGCTCCGCAAGGCGCAAGAAGACAGCAAGAACGAACCCGGCGCCGCCGACTTCTACTACGGCGAGATGGAGATGCGCCGCCACAGCCCGGCCACCCCGTGGTCCGAGCGCTTCATCCTGTACCTCTACTGGCTCGTCTCCGGCTACGGCCTTCGCGCGCTAAGAGCCCTCGCGACCCTCGCCGTCCTCATCGCCCTGGTCACCGTCGCCTTCACTGCGGCGGGCTTCAAGACCACGCCCGCCTTCGGCGACACCCTCATCTACGTCGCCCAGAGCACCGTTTCGCTGGAAACGAAACTCACGTCGCTGCCGAAGGGCCTGACCCCGTTCGGCGAGGTCATGCGGCTGGTCATGCGCGTTCTCGGGCCGCTGCTGCTCGGCCTGACGCTGCTGGCCGTCCGCAACCGCGTCAAACGCTGACCCTGGACACCGACTACCCTGGGAAGCCGCCGGTCCGTACCGGCACGCCACAACGACCCAGCTGGAGCGTGCACACCCGTGTTCGACACCCTCTCCGATCGGCTCACGTCCGCCTTGCAGACCCTGTCTCGCAAGGGCAGGCTCTCCGACGCCGACATCGACGCCACCGCGCGCGAGATCCGTATCGCGCTGCTTGAGGCGGATGTCGCGCTGTCGGTGGTCAAGGACTTCATCGCCCGGATCAAGGAACGCGCCAAGGGCGCCGAGGTGCACGGCGCGCTGAACCCGGCGCAGCAGGTCATCAAGATCGTCAACGAGGAACTCGTCACCATCCTCGGCGGCGAGACCAGGCGGCTCACGTTCGCGAAGAACCCGCCGACGGTCATCATGCTCGCGGGTCTGCAGGGTGCCGGTAAGACCACCCTCGCCGGAAAGCTCGCGCTGTGGCTGAAGAAGCAGGGCCACGCGCCGCTGCTGGTCGCCTGTGACCTCCAGCGCCCCAACGCGGTCACGCAGCTGCAGGTCGTCGGCGAGCGGGCGGGTGTCACGACGTTCGCGCCCGAGCCCGGCAACGGTGTCGGCGACCCGATCGACGTCGCCCGCCGCGCCATCGACGAGGCCAAACGCGCCCAGCACGACATCGTCCTGGTCGACACCGCCGGTCGTCTCGGCGTCGACGAAGAGCTGATGAAGCAGGCCGCGGACATCCGCGACGCCGTTTCGCCGGACGAGACGCTGTTCGTCGTCGACGCGATGATCGGTCAGGACGCGGTCACCACGGCCGAGGCGTTCCGCGACGGCGTCGGCTTCACCGGCGTCGTGCTCACCAAGCTCGACGGTGACGCCCGCGGTGGTGCCGCGTTGTCGGTCCGCCAGGTCACCGGCCAGCCGATCCTGTTCGCGTCGAACGGCGAGAAGCTCGAGGACTTCGACCTCTTCCACCCGGACCGGATGGCCAGCCGGATCCTCGGCATGGGCGACATGCTCAGCCTCATCGAGCAGGCCGAGCAGCACTTCGACCAGGAGAAGGCCGAGCAGACCGCGGCCAAGCTCGGCAGCGGCCAGCTCACCCTGGAGGACTTCCTCGAGCAGATGCTCGCGGTCCGCAAGATGGGCCCGATCGGCAACCTGCTCGGCATGCTGCCCGGCGCCGGGCAGATGAAGGACCAGCTCGCGCAGGTCGACGACAAGCACCTCGACAAGTTGCAGGCGATCATCCGCGGCATGACCCCCGCCGAACGCGACGACCCGAAGATGATCAACGCTTCGCGCCGTCTGCGGATCGCGAAGGGCTCCGGTGTCGCCGTCCGCGACGTCAACGAACTGGTCAACCGGTTCTTCGAGGCGCGCAAGATGATGGCGCAGATGGCTGGCCGTTTCGGCTTCGGTGGCGGAGGCGGCGGGAGCAAGAACCGCAAGGGCAAGAAGGGGAAGAAGGGCAAGGGACGCGGCCCGACGCAGCCCAAGGTCCGCGGCGGCTTCCCCGGCGGCATGCCGATGCTGCCCCCGGGCGGCATGCCCGGCGGTCCTGGTGGTGGCATGCCGGACCTCTCCCAGCTCGGCGGCATGAACGACGTACCCGGGTTCGACCCGAAGAAGTTCAAGTTCCCGAAGGAAAAGTAGTCGTGGAGGCTCTGCACCTGGCGGGGGTCGTCCTGCCGGACGGCGAGCACCGCGAGCTGTGGATCACCGGCGGCCGGATCGCAGGCGAGCCGGTCGCCGGGGCGGAAACCGTTGTCCGGGAAGGCTTTCTCGTACCAGGCCTGGTCGACGCGCACTGCCACCCCGGGATCGGGGTCGGCGGCGTGACCACTCTCGAAGAGGCCACCGAGCAGGCGATCACCGACCGCGACGCCGGGACGCTGCTGATCCGCGACTGCGGGCTGCCGATCGACGTCCGGCCGTTGCAGGAACGCGCCGACCTGCCGCGGATCATCCGCGCGGGACGGCATCTCGCCTTGCGCAAGCGCTACATCCCCGGTCTCGGCATCGAACTCGAAGATCCTTCCGAGCTGCCGAAGGCGGTCGCCGAGCAGGCCCGTGACGGTGACGGTTGGGTCAAGCTCGTCGGCGACTGGATCGACCGTGGCGTCGGCGATCTCGCGCCGCTCTGGCCCGACGACGTCCTCGCCGAGGCCATCGCGGTCGCGCACGCCGAGGGCGCCAAGGTGACGGCGCACGTGTTCGGCCAGGCCGCGTTGCCCGGGCTGATCGACGCCGGGATCGACTGCCTCGAACACGGCACGGAACTCCTGCCGGATCAGCTGGACATCCTCGCCGAACGCGGGATCGCGCTCGTACCGACCCTGATCAACATCGAGAACTTCCCCGGCATCGCCGACAAGGCGGGCAAGTACCCGGCCTACGCGGACCACATGCGGGCGTTGCACGCCGGCGTCGGTCAGATGGTCTCGACGGCGATCGAGGCCGGCGTCGCGGTGTACGCGGGGAGCGACGCGGGCGGAATGGTCGAGCACGGCAGGCTCGTCGACGAGATCGAGGCGCTGCACAAGGCGGGCATGTCCGCCGAGCAGGCGCTGGCTTCGGCTTCGTGGGCGGCTCGCGAGTGGCTCGGCGTACCCGGAATCGTCGATGGCGCTTCCGCCGATCTGCTGGTCTACCCGTCCGATCCCCGCGAGGATCTCGCGGTGCTCCGCCATCCGAGCCACATCGTCCTGCGTGGCAAGATCTACGCCTGACCCGACTCCACCGGTGACCGGAGCGGCACTTAGCCGTGTCCTGTGAGTCTTGTTCGCGGTCTCCGCGCCCAGGCGGCCCCTGGCGGCACGGGCGATCCGACCGAGTACAACCCCGGTACGAGGCCGAATCGCCCGCACCGCCAGGAACCACCTGGATCACGGAGCCCATCGAACAAGACTCACAGGACACGGCTTAGCGTGGAGGCGTGGTGGACGACGGGCAGGCCCGCGAGCGTCTGGTGCTCGGAGCGCACTGGGGCTTCGTAGCGTTCTTCGCGGGTATCGCCGGGTATCACCTCGTCACGCTCGTCATGAGCTTCGTGATGTCGGGCCGCTTCGGCGGCTACGACCCGCTCGAACTCCGTGACGTCGGCCCGCTGCTGATCCTCGCGTTCCTGCCGACCCTCGTACTCGGCCTCAGCCCCACGATCGGCTCCCGCGTCTGGGGGCAGGGAATCCGTGCCGACTTCGGGCTGAAACCCACCTGGCGTGACGTCCGGATCGGGCTCGCCTGCGGAGCGGCCGCGCTCGCCGCCGGTTACCTCCTCAACCTGCTCCTGCTCGCCGTCTACGGGACCGACACTGCCGAGAGGTCCGTCGACGACTTCTCGCCCAGTCCGATCACCGAACTGTCGGGGACCGTCGAAGGCGACACGGTCTGGCTGGTGCTGGCCGCGGTCATCGTCGTCTTCGCCGTTCCGGTCACCGAAGAACTGCTCTTCCGTGGCACGCTCTGGAACGCGATGGGCTTCCATCGCCTGCCCTCATGGGTGATCCTGCTGGTCACGGCGCTGATGTTCGCCCAGTTGCACGGCGAGGCGGCGCGTACGATCGCGCTGTTCGGTCAGGGGATCGCCATCGGTTTGGCCCGCCATCTTTCCGGCCGGGTGAGCGCGGCCGTCATCGCGCACGCCGCCAACAACCTCCCACCGGCTGTATTGCTCTTCGCGGGCGAGGTGATCGCCGGTCCTGGCGGTTAGAGTCTTTGAGTAACCGAACGATCACCGGAGGATCGGCGTGACCGTATCTCAGCCAAGGGAGCCGATCCCCGAGGCCGCGCCGCCGGACGAACTCGCTGCCGGAGGTGAGGTGGCCGCGCCCGCTACGCCACCGCCGCATCGCTGGGGATTCGGGGCCTTCCTGCTGGTGGAGGCCGTCCTGCTGGCGTCGGCGGCGTTCATCAGCGTCCTGCTCGGCGACGTCCAGCCCGGTCAGCCCCTGCCGATGCGCATGGTGTTGCTGGGCACGATGGTGCCCACGATGATCGCCGCCGGGGTCGCGCTGCTGATCACGCGGCTCCGCGGCAACGGCCCCTTCGCCGACCTCCGGATCGGCTGGAGCTGGGCCGACGTCAAGATCGGGCTCAAACTCGGGGTGCTCGGCCTCGGGCTCACCTCGCTCGCCGCCTACGTCTGGACCCAGGTCGTCGGCGACGCGAACGCGACCTCGGCGATCAGCGCGCTCGTGGAGGACCGGCGGATGTCGGTGTCGGCGGCCGTCGTGATGTTCATCTACCTGTGGCTGGTCGGGCCGATCTGCGAGGAGATCATCTACCGCGGCCTCCTGTGGGGTGCCGTCGAGCGGCTCCAATGGCGCACCGAACGCTGGGGGAGGATCGCGGCGTTCCTGGTCTCCACGGCCATTTTCGCGGCGAGCCACCTCGAACCGCTCCGCACCACGTTGTTGCTGGTGATCGCGATCCCGATCGGGCTCGCCAGGGTGTTCACCGGACGGCTGCTCGGCAGCGTGGTCGCCCATCAGGTGAACAACTTCCTCCCGGCCGTGACGATCCTGCTCGCCTCACTCGGGATAGCCGCGTTCTGACACTCTGTCGGCGTCTGGCAGAATGTACGCTTGCCTGCTTTGGCCGGACCCTCTCACCGCGCCCGAGCTCCGGACCTTCGGGTGTGCGTAGCCGTGTCCCCACTCGGCTTTCGTACGCCTTCCACCTGCATCAGAGAGAACTGAGGAGTACCCACACCCGTGGCCGTCAAGATCAAGCTGCAGCGTCTCGGCAAGATCCGTGCGCCGTACTACCGCATCATCGTCGCCGACGCGCGTACCCGCCGTGATGGCAAGGCCATCGAGACGATCGGCAAGTACCACCCGAAGGAAGAGCCCAGCTTCATCGAGGTCGACACCGAGCGGGCCCAGCACTGGCTGTCCGTCGGTGCCCAGCCGACCGAGCCGGTCCAGCGCATCCTCGAGATCACCGGTGACTGGCAGAAGTTCAAGGGCCTGCCGGGCGCCGAGGGCACCCTGAAGGTCGCCGAGCCGAAGCCGTCGAAGCAGGACCTGTTCAACGCCGCGCTCGCCGCGGCCGGTGACGCCCCGTCGACCGAGGCCACCACGCCGAAGAAGAAGTCCGCCCCGAAGAAGGCCGAAGCCGACAAGGCCGAGGCCGCCGAGGGTGACAAGGCCGAGGCGTGAGCTTCCTAGCTGACTCCCTCGAGCACCTGGTGCGCGGGATCGTCGACAACCCGGACGAGGTCCGGGTCGAGCTGCTGACCACACGCCGTGGCCGCACGCTCGAGGTGCACGTGCACCCCGACGATCTCGGCAAGGTGATCGGCCGGGGCGGTCGCACGGCGACCGCCCTGCGCACCGTCATGGGCGGCATCGGTGGCCGCGGCGTCCGCGTGGACGTCGTCGACACCGATCGCTGACCAAGGACACAACGGGATGGATGTCGTAGTAGGCCGGATCGCCAAGGCGCACGGAATCCGCGGGGAACTCGCGGTGGACGTGCGCACGGACTCGCCGGAACAGCGGTTCGCGGTCGGTTCGGCCGTCACGACGAAGCTGCGTGACGGCAGCAGCAGAAACCTCACCATCGCAGCCGCCCGCGAACACAGCGGGCGGCTGCTGGTGCGTTTCGAAGAGGTGTTGACCAGGGACGTCGCGGAGACCCTTCGCGGCGCTTTGCTGATCGCGGACACCTCGACGCTGCCGCCGACCGAAGACCCCGACGAGTTCTACGACCACGAACTCGAAGGCCTGCGGGCCGAACTCGCCGACGGCACGGTCATCGGCAAGGTGCTCGAAATCGTGCATTCGGCGGCAGGGGAACTGCTGTCGATCGAGCACGACGGACGTGAGGTGCTCGTCCCGTTCGTGAAGGCGATCGTCCCGGCGGTCGACGTCGCGGGCGGCCGCGTGGTCCTCGACCCGCCGGAAGGCCTGCTGGACGCCTGATGCGCCTCGACGTCGTCACGATCTTCCCCGAATACCTCGACCCGCTCCGAGCCGCGCTGCTCGGGCGCGCGATCGACCGCGGCCTCATCGAGGTCGGCGTACACGACCTGCGGAACTGGACGCACGACGTCCACCGCGCGGTCGACGACGCCCCGTACGGCGGCGGGCCCGGCATGGTGATGAAACCGCAGATCTGGGGCCCCGCCCTGGACGAGATCTGCGGCGAGAACACCCGCCTCGTGGTCCCGACCCCCGCCGGACGGCCGTTCACCCAGGCCATGGCCCACCAGTACGCCGCCGAGGAGCACCTGGTGTTCGCGTGCGGCCGCTACGAGGGCATCGACCAGCGGGTGATCGACGACGCCGCGCGGCGGATGCCCGTCGACGAGGTTTCGATCGGCGACTACGTGCTGGTCGGCGGCGAGGCCGCGGTACTGGTGATGGTCGAGGCCGTCGTCCGGCTGCTGCCCGGCGTGCTCGGGAACTCGCGCTCCGCCGAGGAGGACTCGTTTTCCGACGGCCTCCTCGAAGGCCCCAGCTACACGCGGCCCGAGGTGTGGCGGGAGCTGCCCGTGCCGGACGTTCTGCGCTCAGGCAACCACGCGCTGATCGACCGCTGGCGCCGCGACCAGGCACTGGAACGCACCGTGCGGCGCAGGCCGGAACTCATCGGCCGGCTGCCGGAAGACAGCCTCGACAAGCACGATCTCAAGGTCCTCGAACGGTTGGACGAGGACGCCGACGAGGCCGGTTCGAACACCTGAGGCCCGGTCTGCAATACTTGACAGGTTGGCGTGAGTGGACGCGCGGCTTAACAGCCGGCGTCGTACACCGGAACGCCATCAGCCCCCGGGTAGGTCGCAGTTCCGACACTGCGCGCCCAAGCTGCACGTAAGCCATACGAAGACGAGGACGGACCACCGATGAACACCCTGGACGCGCTGGACGCGCAGTCACTGCGTTCCGACATCCCGGACTTCCGACCGGGCGACACGCTCAAGGTTCACGTCCGCGTCATCGAGGGCAACCGCGAGCGTAACCAGATCTTCCAGGGCGTCGTGCTGCGTCGCCAGGGCGGCGGCATCCGCGAGACCTTCACGGTCCGCAAGGTGTCGTTCGGCATCGGCGTGGAGCGCACCTTCCCGGTGCACTCGCCGAACATCGCCGAGGTCGAGGTCTACAAGCGCGGCGACGTCCGCCGGGCGAAGCTCTACTACCTCCGCGACCTGCGCGGCAAGGCCGCCAAGATCAAGGAACGCCGCGAAAACCGCGAGAAGACCTCCGCTTCCTGAGTAGCCTCACGGTTACAGGTAGCCTGGCGTCGTGGTCGAACCCGTGTCCCAGAACACGTCCGAAGATGAGCCCGATCGCCCCGAAGAGGAGCGCCCCACCAGGGCCTCCCGACGGGGCCGATCCGGCTCCAAGAAATTCGGCAAGGTCAACAAGAAGCGGTCGTTCTGGAAGGAACTGCCGATCCTGATCGTCGTGGCACTCGTGCTGACGATCTTGATCCAGCAGTTCCTCGCCAAGGTCTACATGATCCCCTCGGGATCGATGGAGACCACCTTGCACGGCTGTAGCGGGTGCACGGGCGACCGGATCCTGGTCGACCGGATCACTTACGACTTCACCGACCCCGGCCCGGGTGACGTGGTGGTCTTCAAGGGACCGCCCGCGTGGGCGGGCGAGATCGAGACGCCGGAGTCCAGCAACATCTTCGTCAGCGGCTTCCGTGCGCTGGGGTCGCTGATCGGGTTCGCGCCGCCGGACGAGCGTGACTTCGTCAAGCGGATCATCGCGGTCGGTGGCCAGACGGTGCAGTGCTGCGACGACAACCGCGTGGTCGTGGACGGCAAGGCACTCGACGAGCCGTACATCCATTGGGAAGAGGGCACTGGGGCCACCCAGAAGACCTTCGACCCGATCAAGGTGCCCGCCGGATACGTCTACGTCATGGGCGACAACCGCAACAACTCCAGCGACTCCCGGTTCCAGGGCGGCGGCGGAGTGAATGGCGCCGTCCCGGTCGACAACATCATCGGCAAGGCGCGGGTCATCGTGCTCCCGCCCGGCCGCTGGGGTGGCGTTTCGGACCACAACCCGCAGGCGAACGCGCAGCCACTGGCGCTCGGCGCGCCTGCCTGGCAGCAGGGGCTTCCCCTGGGCGTCGGCGTCGCCGCGGCGTGGCCGGTGGTCTTCCTCGGCAGGCGGATGTCGTCCGGAGTGCGCAAGGCGGTCGACCGGAGGCGGTAAGGCCTTGAGAGTTCCTGTACCGCTCACACCGGCCGAACCACTTCGGCCGCCGCGGGCAGTGGTGCGTGGTGACCTCTTCTGGGGGTTGCAGAGTGCGCTGGACCGGCGGGGCCTCGGGCCCGTCGCCGGAGTCGACGAGGCAGGGCGCGGCGCTTGCGCCGGCCCGCTCGTCGTGGCCGCGTGCGTCCTGCGTTCCGGTGACGCCGCCCGGTTGCCCGAGCTGACCGACTCCAAAGTGCTCACGGCCAAGGCTCGTGATCGTGTCTACGACCGGGTGGTCCAGCGTGCGCTGGACTACTCGGTCATCGTCATCCCGGCCGCCGAGGTCGATCTGTTCGGCATCCACGTCATGAACCTCGAAGGCATGCGGCGTGCCGTCTCGGCGCTGCGAAGCACACCGGGCTACGTCCTGACCGACGGATTCCGCGTCTCCGGGCTGCCCGCCCCGAGCGTGCCGGTGATCAAGGGCGACAAGGCCGTCGCATGCGTGGCGGCGGCATCGGTGCTGGCCAAGGTCACGCGGGACCGGATCATGGGCGACCTGCACGACGTCCACCCGCACTACGGCTTCGACGTGCACAAGGGCTACAGCACCACCGAGCACAGCGCGGCGCTGAAGGCGCACGGTCCGAGTCCGGTGCATCGCTGGTCGTACGCGAATGTGGCCACCGCGGCCGCAGCGCACCGGGCACGGCCGCCCCATCCGGTGGTGCTGACCGTCGCGGCGCTGGAAAACCCAAGCGTGCCGATACGTGCTCTCGGCCCGTACGTGGGTGACAATGAACGCTCCGCCGCTGGAGTATCAGCAGAATCGCGAGGAGGGGCGCGGATTTCATGAGCGCAGAGGATCTCGAGAAGTACGAGACCGAGATGGAGCTCTCGCTTTACCGCGAGTATCGCGACATAGTCGGCCAGTTCTCGTACGTGGTGGAGACCGAGCGGCGATTCTATCTGGCCAACGCCGTCGACGTGCAGGTGCGTGACGGTGGCGGTGAGGTGTACTTCGAGGTCCGCATGTCCGACGCGTGGGTCTGGGACATGTACCGGCCCGCCAGGTTCGTCAAGCACGTCAGGGTCATCACGTTCAAGGATGTCAACGTCGAGGAACTCGACAAACCGGATCTCCGGCTGCCCGAGGACGGTCCGTTCTCCGGCTGATCTTTCCCCAGTACAGGAAGGCCCCCTTCCTTGCGTTAGGCGCAAGGAAGGGGGCCTTCCTGTACTTCCGGGGCGCCTAGCACGGGGCGCCGACATTTTCCGGTCGGCGGGTCCGAACGCGCCTGAACCATCCACAACACCCCAGTTGTCCACAGGTGGGCGAAATGAGCCTGTTCGGCGCCCGATCGCCCTGGCAGCGTTGATCGCACACGCACTGTGACGATCGCTGAGGGGGATCGAGATGATGAGCACGGCCGAACAGCCGCCCGCCGGGGCGCCGCACATCGAGCTGGGACGATGGGGAGAAGAACTCGCGGTCCGGCAGCTGGAGAAGACGGGCTACGTCATCCTGAGCCGTAACTGGCGTTGCCGCGATGGCGAACTGGACCTTGTCGCGACCGACCGGAAACGCCTTGTCTTCTGTGAGGTGAAGACGAGGGCGGGGCTGGGCTTCGGCACTCCGGCCGAGGCGGTGACCCCGGACAAGGCGGACCGCATCCGCCGTCTCGCGCACCAGTGGCAGCGCGCGTTCATGCTCCGCTGGTGCCCGGTCCGCTACGACATCATCGCGATCCTCGCCCAGCCAGGAACCCCGCCGCAGGTGCGGCATATCAAGGCGGCGTTCTGAATGGCGCTGGCGAAGGCCTGGTCCGTCGCGTTGCTCGGTGTCGACGGCAGGATGATCGAGATAGAGGCCGACATCGGCGGCGGGGCGCCGAAGGTGACGATGGTCGGACTGCCCGACGCCGGGCTGAAGGAGGCCAAGGACAGGGTCCGCTCCGCCGTCCGCAATTCACGGCAGACGTGGCCGGACGAAAGGGTGATCCTCGGCCTGTCCCCGGCGAATTTGCCGAAGGTGGGGTCCGGTTACGACCTGGGCATCGCGGCGGCGGTCCTGGCCGCGACGGGGTCGGTTCCGGCCACGAAGCTGCTCCACACCGTGCTGCTCGGTGAACTCGCCCTCGACGGCAGGGTGCGGGCGGTGCGCGGGGTCCTGCCAGGACTGCTGGCGGCGCGCAACGCCGGGTACCGGCGGGCGGTCGTGCCCGCCGAGTCGTTGTTCGAAGCTGCTCTCGTGGACGGCCTCGAGGTCGGCGGCGTAGCCCGGCTGAGTGATTTCGTGGATTGGCTCAAAGGCGAGGGCGAACTCACCCTGCCGCGGCCCGCCGTCGTCCAGGATCCACCGCGGGTCCCCGATCTCGCCGATGTCGTGGGACAGCCGGAAGCGCGGTGGGCGCTGGAGGTGGCCGCCGCGGGTGGGCATCACCTGCTCATGACCGGTCCTCCCGGGGTGGGGAAGACGATGCTCGCGAAACGCCTTCCCGGACTCCTCCCGAGGCTGACGGCCGAAGAGTCGTTGCAGGTCACCGCGGTCCACTCGATCGACGGTTCGCTCTCCCCGGCCGCGCCGCTGGTCACCGTGCCGCCGTTCGTCGCGCCCCATCATTCGATCAGCGTGCCCGCCCTGATCGGCGGCGGCAGCGGCCTGGCCGTGCCCGGCGCCATCAGCAGGGCGCATCGGGGAATCCTGTTCCTCGACGAGGTCTGCGAGTTCGGCCCGGAGCGGCTGGAGTCGCTGCGGACGGTGCTCGAAGAGGGCGAGGTGCGGATCGCGAGGGTCAAGGGCGCCGTACGGTACCCGGCGCGCTTCCAGCTGATCCTGGCGACCAACCCTTGTCCTTGTGCCCCAACGAAAGACGCCGACTGCACGTGTTCGGCGGCCGCGCGGAGGCGGTACTTGGGCCGCTTGTCCGGCCCGTTACTCGATCGGGTGGATTTGCGGGTCCGGCTACGTCCGCTTTCCGCGCTCAGCGCGCACCTGGGCGAGCCGCCCGAAGCGTCGGCGACCGTCCGGGAACGTGTGCTGGAGGCTCGCGAACGGGCGGGGAAACGCTGGGCGGACCATGGCTGGCCGACGAACGCGGAGGTGCCCGGCCCGGCACTGCGCCGCGAGTTCGCGCTTCCAGCCCAGGTCACGGCCTTGCTGGACCGTGCGCTGGAGCGGGGTGCGATCACCGCGCGCGGCGCGGACCGATGCCTTCGCATCGCTTGGACGCTCTCCGATCTGAAGGGCGCCGAGAGGCCGGAAGCGGACGAGGTCGCGGCGGCACTGAACTTCCGGGAGAGGTCATCCGGATGAGTGAACTCGAGGCTGAACGGATCGCGCGGTCGTACTTGCTGCGCGTGGCCGAGCCACCGGCACCCGCCTTGGCCGTTTTCGTCGGCGAACACGGCCCGGTGATCGCCGCGGAACGAGTGTGGCGTGCCGACTGCCCGCCGAAGGTGCGCGACGAGACGGCCGCGCGACGGGCCCACGACTACGCCGAGCGGGATCTGGAACGGGCGGCCGCCGCCGAGACCAGGCTCGTCATCCCGGAAGACGGCGAATGGCCCGCTTGGCCCTTGCTTTCGCTGGCCATCGCCCAGGGCAGGGGTGTCTCCGGAATGGCACCTCCGCTGGCGCTGTGGGTACGCGGTCCCGCCAAGCTCGACGAGGCGGTGGATCAGGCGATCGCGATCGTCGGCGCCCGGGCGGCGACCGGGTACGGCGAGCACAACGCGGCCGAGCTGGGCTATCACCTGGCGAGCCGGGGGATCCCGGTGTTCTCTGGGGCGGCGTACGGCATCGACGGCGCGGCCCACCGGGGTGCGCTGAGCGCGGAGGGCACGACGGTCGCCCTGCTCGGCTGCGGGATCGACGCCGGTTACCCGGCGCAGCACACGACCTTGTTGCGCACCATCGCGAAAACCGGTGCGGTGATAAGCGAATATCCGCCGGGCACCTCGCCCGCGAGGCATCGCTTCCTCGTCCGGAACAGGCTCATCGCGGCGCTCACCGAAGGGACCGTCGTGGTCGAGGCGGGCAGGCGCAGCGGTGCGCGGAACACCGCGGGGACGGCCGGAGCGCTCGGCAAGGTCGTGATGGCGCTGCCGGGACCGGTGTCGTCGGGGATGTCCGCCGGCTGCCACGCGCTGATCCGCGAAGGCGAGGCCACGCTGGTGACCTCGGTCGACGAGATCCTCGAGACCGCCGGACGGCTCGGGCAGCAGGCCGCGGATCCGTCGAAACCGCGCCGTCGCACCGATCGGCTCGGCCCGGAGGCGCTGCGAGTGCACGACGCGCTTTCGGAACGGTCGGCGAAACCCGAGGAACGGATCGCGGCCGAGTCCGGCATCCCGGTCGAGCGGGTCCGCTCGCTCCTACCCGAACTGGAACTCGACGACTTCGCGGAAAGGAGTGACACAGGGTGGCGAAGACGGGCCGCCAAGACCTGACTGGCCTACACCTGAGACGCCAACCCGGCACGATCCGACCACGGACACCACAACAGGGTGCGGCGATACTTGACCATCAGCCGTACATCGCGCAGCGTGATCGGCATGCCGTCGACCGAAGGTCCCCACGGCACGGGGAAACGCGCCCGCAGACCCGATCTGCGCGCCGCCCGTGCCGCGCTGTTGGAGCCTGTCCGGAAGCTGATCGACGACTACGAGCGGCACCTTTCCCTGGAACGCGGGCTGTCCGCGCACACGGTGCGTGCCTATCTCGGCGATGTCGTCTCGCTGACCGGCTTCGTGGACGGGAACGGCGGCAGGCTCGAAGACCTCGACATCGGGACGCTGCGCGGCTGGCTCGCCCGTCAACGCGAGGAAGGGGCCAGCCGGACGACACTGGCCAGGCGAGCGGCCGCGGCCCGCACCTTCACCGCGTGGGCACACCGGGGCGGCACGCTCGCGTCCGATCCGGGCGGGCGGCTGGTGGCGCCACGCGCGCACCGCAAGCTCCCCGGGGTCCTCCGGGCGGAGCAGGCGAGCGAGGTCATGCGCTTCTCAGCCGCCGGTGCCGAACAGCGGGACCCGGTCGCTTTGCGGGACAGTGCCATCGTGGAACTGCTCTACGCGACCGGAGTGCGGGTCTCCGAACTGTGTGGGCTGGACGTGGGCGACGTCGACTTCTCCCGCCGGGTCGTGCTCGTGCTGGGCAAGGGCGGCAAGGAACGCGTCGTGCCGTTCGGCGTCCCCGCCGAAGCGGCTTTGCGGGTGTGGCTCGACGAGGGCAGGGGAAAGCTCGCCGTCGAATCGAAGGGACCGGCGGAAGCCGCGCTCTTCTTGGGGGCGCGAGGCGGCAGGCTCGATCCGCGGGCCGCCCGCCGGGTGGTCCATGACGCCGTCGGCTCGGTGCCGGGCGCGAACGACATGGGCCCGCACGGACTGAGGCATTCGGCGGCCACCCATCTGCTCGAAGGCGGTGCCGATCTTCGGAGCGTTCAGGAACTGCTTGGTCACGCTACGCTGGCTACGACGCAGCTCTACACTCATGTGACCGTCGATCGGCTGAAGGCGATCCACGACCGCGCGCACCCCCGGGCCCGATGATGCCGGGGAGAACTCGGCAGGTGACCCGGCAGCCCGAACCGGCGGCGCACGCGCATCCGCACGAGCACGGAGACCACCCTGAGTCGCATGCTGAGAACGGCGGTCCGATGACCGCCGACCCACATGTCACCGAAACCGCCGGGAAACACCGTCCCGGCGGTGCCGGTCCTGCCGTCGCGCCCGAAGCGCGGACGGGCTACGAGGTGGACGCCGGGATCCAGGCGTTGTGGCGGGAGTTCACCGAGTCGCCGGGCCAGATCGTGCGCGACCGGCTCGTGCTGCACTACGCCCCGCTCGTCAAATACGTCGCGGGCCGGGTCGGCACCGGTCTGCCGACCCATGTCGACGTGGGCGACCTGATCCAGTCCGGGATCTTCGGCCTGGTGGACGCGATCGAGAAGTTCGAACCCGCCAGGGGCCTGCGGTTCGAGACCTACGCCATGCAGCGCATCCGGGGCGCGATCCTCGACGATCTCCGCTCCCAGGACTGGGTGCCCCGTGCGGTGCGCAGCAAGGCCCGCGAGGCCGAACGCGCGCTGGAACGCCTCGGCGCCCGGCTGAACCGCACGCCGACCGACGCCGAACTGGCGGCTGAGCTCGAAATCAGCGTCGACGACCTGCGCGAGTTCTACGGCCAGCTCCAGCTGACCAGCGTCATCGCGCTGGAAGACCTGGTCGCCGCCGGCAAGGACAGCGGCTCGCTGGTCGACACCCTGCCCGACGACGGCGCCGTCGACCCGGTGGCCGTCCTGGTCGACCAGGACAACCGCCGCCAGCTGGCGGCGGCGATCGCGCAGCTCACCGAACGCGACCGGATCGTGGTCGGCCTCTACTACTTCGAGAGCCTGACGCTCGCCGAGATCGGCAAGGTCCTCGGCGTCACCGAGTCGCGAGTCAGCCAGCTGCACACCCGCGCGGTCATGCGGTTGCGCGCGAAACTGGTTGAGACGGCCTAGCCTCCTGCGTCACCGAGTGGCATCCCAGGCGTGATCAGGCACCGCACTCGCGAGTGCGCCATCCAGTCACGCGAGTTCGGTCTCCAAGCACGTGAGTGCGGTGCTTGATCGCACGAGTCACGCTCTCGGGCTGACTGCGAGTCCGGTGAACGGGCCGGTCACCGAAGTGGCCACTCACGCCTGGTCTCCTTCCCACGGTTTGAGGCGGATCTCGGACGGCTCGCCGATCAACGCGAGCGGATCGACGTACTCCTCTCCCCGCCGGACACCGAAATGCAGGCACGCCGTCTCCGGGCAGCCCGGGTGGCCGGCGGCGACCGTTCCGAGCACCTGGCCCCGGTAGACCTGATCACCCGCGGTGACGGTCGGGGCGAGAGGTTGGTAAGTGGTGCGCAAGCCTCCTTCGTGATCGATCGAAACCACGCCGTGGCCCGCCACCTGGCCGGCGAACATCACCACTCCTTCGGCGGCCGCGAGGACGTTCGCGCCCGGTGCGGCGGCGAGGTCGACCCCGCGGTGGCCGGGGCCGTACGGCGTCGACGGCGGCTCGAAGTACCTGGTGACGCTGGGTGCCGGTGAGAGCGGCCAGGAGAGCCTTCCTTGCGGTGAAGGCGCGCCTCTGGCCGTTCCCGGGGCGGCGGTGGAGGTCAGGATCGCGAGCACCACCGCGAGGATCGCGACGCGTGGCAGGCGCCTCGGCCGCCCGGGACGGCGGTGCCTGCCGCCGGTGCGGTCGATCGCGAAGGAATGCCTGGTGACAGGGCGGGAACAGGTTGTCATCGTCATGTGTTCCAGCCTGGGGGACCGGCGTGGCGAGCGGGACGCGCCGAGGGAATCTGTGGATAACCGAGGCGGTTGTGGACAACCGCTCTCATCAGGGGCTGCCGGTGCGGTAGACGGTGACGACAGGGAGTAGACTCTTTTGCGCGGTCCGCGGCAGCGGACTGACTTCGCGTGCACGTGCGCGCTCCCGATGGCCGATCTCCTCACGGAGGGTCAGGACAGCCGGGGGCAAACGGCCCGGCGGTCCCTGGAGTCACTTCACTCCCGGGTCCGGGCTCGAGCATCTGCACCAGGGCGATCGGCCACCCGGCCGAGAGCGACGAACCGAGCAAGCGCGGTCCCGGCGGAGCCGGGCGCGCACGACATAGAAGAGGTTGATTCCGGCAATGGCCGTCGTCACCATGAAGCAGCTGCTCGACAGCGGCGTGCACTTCGGGCACCAGACTCGTCGGTGGAACCCGAAGATGAAGCGCTACATCTTCACCGAGCGCAATGGCATCTACATCATCGACCTGCAGCAGACGCTGACCTACATCGACCGTGCGTTCGAGTTCATCAAGGAAACCGTCGCGCACGGCGGCACCATCATGTTCGTCGGCACCAAGAAGCAGGCGCAGGAAGCGATCGCCTCCGAGGCCGCGCGCGTGGGCATGCCCTACGTGAACCAGCGCTGGCTCGGCGGCATGCTGACCAACTTCCAGACGGTGCACAAGCGTCTTCTCCGCCTGAAGGAGCTCGAGTCGCAGGAGCAGACCGGCGGCTTCGCCGGCCTGACCAAGCGCGAAATCCTCACGCTCACCCGTGAGAAGGACAAGCTCGAGAAGACCCTCGGCGGTATCCGCGACATGGCCAAGGTGCCGAGCATCGTGTGGATCGTCGACACGAAGAAGGAGCACATCGCCGTCGGCGAGGCTCGCAAGCTGAACATCCCGGTCGTCGCGATCCTCGACACCAACTGCGACCCGGACGAGGTCGACTACCCGATTCCGGGTAACGACGACGCGATCCGTTCGGCCGCGCTGCTGACCAAGGTCGTGGCCGAGGCCGCTGCCGCCGGTCTGATGGCCCGCTCCAGCCGCAACGGTGCCTCCGCCGACACCAAGCCCGAGCCGGGTGTCGTCGCCACGGACGAGCCGCTGGCCGAGTGGGAGAAGGAGCTGCTCGCCGGCTCCGAGACCGCCGCCGCGGACGCCAAGGAAGCCGTCGCCGCGACCGAGGCCGCGACCGAGACCCCGGTCGAAGCCCCGGCAGAGCAGGCCACCGCCTCCTCCTGATCCACCTCACTCGTGGGGCCGCCTCCGGGCGGCCCCACGAGTACCTCTCCCAGAAGACTTCTCGTACCTGAAAAGGACGGACAACGCACGATGGCGAATTACACCGCCGCAGATGTGAAGCGCCTCCGCGAACTGACCGGCGCCGGCATGATGAACTGCAAGAAGGCGCTGGAGGAGACCGACGGCGACTTCGACAAGGCCGTCGAGTTCCTGCGCATCAAGGGCGCCAAGGACGTCGGCAAGCGCGCTGAGCGCGCCACCGCCGAGGGCCTCGTCGCCGGCCAGGACGGCGTGCTGATCGAGCTCGACTCCGAGACCGACTTCGTCGCGAAGAACGAGGACTTCCAGGCCCTCGCCGCGAAGATCGTCGAGGTCGCCAAGGCCGAGAAGACGAACGACGTCGAGAAGCTGAAGGCCGCCTCGCTCGACGGCAAGACCGTCGACGAGACCGTCCAGGAGATGGCCGCCCGCATCGGCGAGAAGCTCGAGCTTCGCCGCGTCGCCGCCTACGAGGGCACCACCGCCACCTACCTGCACCGTCGCGGTGCGGACCTTCCGCCCGCCGTCGGCGTGCTCATCGAGTACACCGGTGAGGGCGAAGCCGCCGCCGAGGCCGCTCGTGGCGCTGCCATGCAGGTCGCCGCGCTGAAGGCCAAGTTCCTCACGCGTGAAGAGGTCCCGGCCGACGTCGTCGATAACGAGCGCCGCGTCGCCGAGGCGACCGCTCGCGAAGAGGGCAAGCCGGAGCAGGCCATGCCCAAGATCATCGAGGGCAAGGTCAACGCCTACTACAAGGACAACGTCCTGCTCGAGCAGCCGTCGGTCAAGGACAACAAGAAGACCGTCAAGGCCCTGCTCGACGAGGCCGGCGTGACCGTGAGCCGGTTCGCCCGGTTCGAGGTCGGCCAGGCCTGATCCAGGCGCGGAACACAAGAGTCACCACTGTGCCCCGTCTCCGTCCATCGGGGACGGGGCACAGTCGGGTTCAGAGCATTAGGGAGGGCGACATGGGTGTCCGGGTCGAAGGCGGATACCGGCGGGTGCTGCTGAAGCTGGGCGGCGAGATGTTCGGCGGCGGTTCCATCGGGGTTGATCCGGATGTGGTGCACTCGGTCGCTCAGCAGATCGCCGACGTCGCGCGCACGGGCGTGCAGATCGCCGTCGTGATCGGCGGCGGCAACTACTTCCGCGGCGCGGAACTGTCGCAGCGCGGCATGGACCGGGACCGCGCGGACTACATGGCGATGCTCGGCACCGTCATGAACTGCCTGGCGTTGCAGGACTTCCTGGAGAAGGAGGGCCTGCCGACCCGCGTGCAGACCGCCATCACCATGGGGCAGGTCGCCGAGCCGTACATCCCGCGCCGCGCCGAGCGTCACCTGGAGAAGGGCCGCGTCGTCATCTTCGGTGCCGGGGTCGGCATGCCGTACTTCTCGACCGACACCGCCGCCGCGCAGCGCGCGCTCGAACTCGGCTGCGAAGCCGTCTTGATGGCGAAGGCCGTCGACGGCGTCTACACCGCGGACCCGAAAAGCGACCCGACCGCTGAGATGTTCCACGAGATCAGCCACCGCGAGGTGCTGGAACGGGACCTCAAGGTCGCCGACGCCACCGCGTTCAGCCTGTGCATGGACAACAACATGCCGATCATCGTGTTCAATCTCCTCACCGAGGGGAACATCGCTCGTGCGGTCAGTGGTGAGAGGATCGGCACCCTGGTCGACACCCCGGTCGACGGGGTGCCCGCGTAGTCCTGCTCTGCTCTTCGCAACCGGTACGAATACACAACAACGGGAGTTGCCGTGATCGACGAGACCCTCCTCGACGCCGAGGAGAAGATGGAAAAAGCGGTGTCCGTCGCCAAGGAGGACCTGTCGTCGGTGCGCACCGGCCGGGCCCACCCCGGGATGTTCTCGCGCGTTGTCGTCGACTACTACGGCGCGCCGACCCCGCTGAACCAGCTGGCGGGTGTCAACATCCCCGAGGCCCGGATGGCGTTGATCAAGCCTTACGACCAGACCTCGCTCAACGCCATCGAGAAGGCGATCCGCGAGTCGGACCTCGGCGTCAACCCGAGCAACGACGGCAACGTGATCCGCATCGTCATCCCGCAGCTCACCGAAGAGCGCCGCAAGGAGATGGTGAAGGTCGCCAAGGCCAAGGGTGAGGACGCCCGTGTCTCGATCCGCAGCGTCCGCCGCAAGGCCAAGGAAGAGCTGGACCGGATCAAGAAGGACGGCGAGGCGGGCGAGGACGAGGTCGTCCACGCCGAGAAGGAACTTCAGAACCTCACCGACTCCTACTCGCACAAGGTCGACGAGCTGGTGAAACACAAGGAAGCCGAGTTGCTCGAGGTCTGATGAGCCAGGTGAGCGAGGAACGCGAGGACCGGGTGGAAAACCCGGAACCGGTTCCGGCCACAGCGCCGGATTCCAAAACCGTGCCGGAACCGGTACAGAAGGTTTCCCGCGCCGGCCGTAACCTGCCCGCCGCGATCGGGGTCGGGTTGCTGCTGGGCGCGGCGATCGTCACGTCCCTGCTCACCGTGCGCTTTCTGTTCATCGGCATCATCGCGATCGCCATCGCGGTCGGCACGATCGAGCTGGCCGGGGCGCTGAAGCGGGCCGCGGGCATCCGGATCGCGCTGGTCCCGGTGCTCGTCGGCGGCCAGGCGATGATCTGGCTGGCGTGGCCGTTCGGCCGCGAAGGCGCGTTGACGGCGTTCGTGCTGACGGTGCTCGTCTGCCTGCTCTGGCGGTTGCCCGGCGGTGCGGACGGCTATCTGCGCGACATCAGCGCGTCCATTTTCGCCGCCGCGTACATCCCGCTTTTCGGTGCGTTCGCCGCGATGCTCGTCCCGCCCGGCGACGGCGTCGGCCGCGTGCTGGCGTTCATGATCGGCGTCGTCGCTTCGGACACCGGCGGTTACATCGCCGGTGTGCTCGGCGGCAAGCATCCGATGGCGCCCAGCATCAGCCCGAAGAAGACGTGGGAAGGCTTCGCCGGTTCGCTCGTGGCCGGTGTGGTCGCCGGAGCGCTGACGCTGAGCCTGTTGCTCGACGGCCACGCCTGGCAGGGTGTGCTGTTCGGCGCGGCGATCGTCTGCACCGCGACGCTCGGCGATCTGGTCGAGTCGCTGATCAAGCGGGATCTCGGGGTCAAGGACATGGGGAACATGCTGCCGGGGCACGGCGGGCTGATGGACCGCCTCGACTCGCTGCTCCCTTCGGCCGTCGTCTCCTGGCTGCTGCTCTCGGCGTTCGTGCCCGTCTAGGTGACAAGCCCGGTGCGCTGGGCCAAGGTCGGAGTATGCGAACTCAAAGGATGAGTAAGCGACTTCTGACCCTGGCACTGAGCGCGCTGACGCTCGGTGCCCTGACGACCTCCGTGGCGGAGGCGGGCGAAAGCCCGATCATCCGCACGGATTCCGGTCCCGTTCGCGGGGTGAGTACCAGCGAATACCGGAGTTTCCAAGGCATTCCGTTCGCCGCGCCACCGGTCGGCGACCTGCGCTGGGCGCCACCGAAGAGACCCGAACCGTGGACCGCCGTGCGGGACGCGAGCAAACCCGGGCCCCGGTGCGCGCAGGGGCCGGGGCTCGGATCGGCACCGAGTGACAACGAGGATTGCCTGTATCTCAACGTGATCAGCCCGGCCAAGCCGACGCACAAACCGCGTCCGGTGATGGTCTGGGTGCACGGCGGCGGCTTCACCTCCGGCGCCGGCAGCGACTACGACTTCCAGCGCATGGCACTCGGCGGAGACGTCGTCGTCGTGAGCGTGAACTACCGGCTTGGTGTGTTCGGCTTCTTCGGCCACCCGGAACTCGGACGCGACTCCGGCGTCTTCGGGCTCCAGGACCAGCAGGCCGCGCTTCGCTGGGTACAGCGCAACGCCCGCGCTTTCGGGGGAGATCCCCGGAACGTCACGCTGTTCGGTGAATCCGCCGGCGCGATGAGCACCTGCGCCCAGCTGGCTTCCCCGTCGGCCGCGGGACTGTTCCACCGCGCGATCATCCAGAGCGGTCCGTGCACCCTGACCTGGCCTGACGGCGGATTCTTCCCCGGCGTGCCCGCGGGATCGCCGTACCTTCCCCGCGCCGACGTCGAGGCCATGGGAGCCGACGCCGCGAAGAAGCTGGGCTGTGCCGACGTCGCTTGTCTCCGGCGGCTTCCGGTGAAGGACCTGGTGAATCAGCCGCTCGGGACGCCCGCGTTCGATACCGGCCTGCTGCCCGAGCATCCGGCCACCGCGCTGAAGAAGGGGCACTTCGCCCGCGTTCCGGTGCTGACCGGGGTCACCAGGGACGAGGCGAGGCTGTTCGTCGCCCTGTATCCCGGGCAGCCGTTCACCGAGGAGCACTACCAAGAACTGCTGCGCACCGCCTTCAAGGACAAGGCTCCGCTCGTCGCAGCCCAGTACCCGTCGGCGAAGCACGGCAGCCCGGCGATGGCGTACGCGGACGCCATGACCGACCGGATCTGGGGTTGCCCTCAGGTGGGGACCGAACGTTTGCTGAGCGATCGCACGCGGACGTTCGGTTACGAATTCGCCGATCGGAACGCCCCCGCACTCGTTCCGGCTCCGGAAGGAATGCGGCTTGGCGCTTCCCATGGGTCTGAATTAGCTTATTTGTCTGATTTAGCCGGTTTTCCGGCGGAATTGAAGCCCGAGCAGAAGAAACTCGGGGAGCAAATGATTCAGTACTGGACCCGGTTCGCGCGGACCGGGAATCCGAACGGTGAAGAACTGCCGAAGTGGCGTTCCACGCCGAAGACGCAGTCGCTCGCGCCGGGCGAGATCGGTCCGGTCGATCTCGCGGCCGTGCACAACTGCGGGTTCTGGGCCGGTCTCTGACGCTGGGAGCCGGGGTGACGCGTCACCCCGGCTCTTCGGCTCAGTCGTCGTAAGGATCGTCGACTTCGGCGCGGCCCCAGCCCTCGGTGGCCCGGGAGTGATCGATCACGGCGAACACCGAACCGTCCGGGTCGGCGAGGATCGCCATCCGGCCGTACGGGGTGTCGTAGGGCTGGACCACGACGGCGCCGCCGAGCATCAAGGCCTGTCCCGCCGCGGCGTCCGCGCCGCGGGCCGGGTCCAGTTCGAGGTAGACCATCCAGTGCGGGGGCGTGTCCGGCCGGTATTCCGTGCCCATCACATACCGGTACAGCACCGGTTCGTGCTCGATGAGCCATTCGGCGTAGTCGAGCGAGGTGCCGTCGCCGATTTGGTGGCTGGTGTAGTCGAAGAGGCGGCAGTAGAAGTGATCCGCCGCCGCGCCGTCGTGGGTGTTGAGATCCGCGCCGCTGAAGGTGTTGGGCACACCGGTCGCGAACTCCCAGGTTTCGGGCGGTTCCCAGAAGACGACGTGCGCGCCGCACGCGTCGACGGCGTGGATGATGTTGCCACGATGGGGAATCGCCATCGGCCCGAGGGTGACCCGGCCACCGAGACTGTCCACCCATTCGGCGGCCGTGGCCACCTGCGACACCGAGATGTGGACGCTCCAGCCGGACGGCCCGCCCGTGCCGGCGCGGTACAGACCACTGGTCGGGACGCCGTTCAGCGTCGCGATCGAGTATCGGCCGGTCGGCGTCGCCGGGTCACGCCGGACGGTGTACTCCCAGTCGAAAAGTCCGCTGTAGAAGGCTTGTGCGGCCGCTTCGTCTCTGCATGAGAGTTCGATCCAGCACGGGATTCCTGAAGGGATGACAGAAGTGTGGGCGGCCGAGCCAAGCGACATGCGGTTCTCCCTTACCGGTGGGAGTAAAGTCTAGTCGCTGTCCGCATTGTTTCCGTTAAAGATTTCGACCCGGATGACCTGGAACCCGGCTCGGCGTCCCATCGTTGGAGTTTCCGTGCGCTGGTTTCCCCGAGCTGTCTCCTCCTTCCGCCGCGGTGGCGAGGAAGTGCTGCCGAGTCCGAATATTTGGTACTACCAAAAGGCCTACGAGGTCGAAAACCGCGCGCAGGACGTCGATGGCGAGATCTGGCGGGTGCTCGCCGGGCAGCGGGACTGGTCCGGTGCGGACGTACTCGACCTCGGCTGTGGTGACGGGTTCCACTTGCCGCGGTTCGCCGCGACGGCGCGGTCGGTGCTCGGGATCGAACCCCATGAGCCCCTCGTCCGTGACGCGCGACGTCGCGTCGGGGAATTGCCGAACGTCGAAGTGCGACAGGGCCGTGCGCAGCGACTTCCCGTGCCGGACGCGGCTTTCGACGTCGTCCACGCGCGCACCGCGTACTTCTTCGGTCCCGGCTGTGAACCCGGCCTTCGCGAGGCGGAGCGGGTGCTGCGGCCCGGCGGGACGTTGATGATCGTCGATCTCGATGTGGCGAGTGAGCCCTACGGACGCTGGATGCGACTGGATCTGCCGCAGTACGATCCGCCCGGCGTCGAGAAGTTCTTCGCCCGTCAGGGATTCGACTGCCGCAAGGTGATGACGCGGTGGCTGTTCGAGGACGCCGCCGCGATGGAAGCGGTGCTGAAGATCGAGTTCAGCGCTCCGGTCGCGGCGAAGGCGATCGCGGAGGTCCGGCGCCTCAACGAGGTTTCGTCAGGCGCCGGGGAGAAACGGATGACGCTGCCGGTGGGCTATCGCGTGCATACGCGCACCAAGCCCACCGGCCTCGTCGTGCCAGGTCACTCCGCGTCCTCGGCGGATGCCTCGTCCGGAGCGGTGGCGTCGTCCGCCTCACCGAGGATGCCGTAGATCGTCCGGCGTGCCTCGTTGAGCACGTCGACGGCGCGGGACTGCTGTGTCTCGCTGCCGGCGTGCATGACCTGCATGACCGCGGCTGCCAGGGTTGCCCCCGCCTTGCGCAGGTTCACCTCGACCGGGTCGACGTCGTGGGCGATCTGCTCCCACGGCGGGACGGCGTCCTGCTGTTCGGCCGCGGCGCGGCCGGATTCGGTGAGTTCGAACAGCTTCTTGCCGCTCTCGTCCTTGCTGATCACCAGGCCTTCGTCGGCCAGCATCTGCAGCGTCGGGTAGACCGAGCCGGGGCTCGGCTTCCAGAAGCCGCCGCTGCGCTCGCCGATCTCGCGGATGATCTCGTAACCGTGCCTCGGCTGCTCGGAAAGCAGCGCGAGGATCGCGGCGCGGACGTCACCGCGCTTGCCGCGCCGTCCGCCGGGGCCACCGCGACGGCCGTGCCGATGACGGTGTCCGGGCCCGCCGGGGCCAGGGGGGAATTCGCCGAAGCCGCCGCGAGCCCAGGGCCCGAAGGCGGGTCGGCCGTGTTCTGGAGGGAAAGGTCGTCCTCGCATGATGTGAATCCTCTCTACGTAATGTTCCGACACGTTCACGATATATCGGAAACGGTCGTACGACAACCCGATTCGAGTGACGTGGGTCTCATGCGAGGTCAGACGCAGGGAAGAGGGATGACGTTGAGGTCCCGCTCGGCGAGCCGCCGGGCACGCCAGCCCAGCGTCACAGCGGCGTTGGCGATCCTCCCGTCGCCCCACGACGGGCATCCGGCGGGGAAGGGCGATACGAGACCTGGAACCAGCGTGTGGGCGACGTGGAATCCGGCGGCCGCGACGTCACAGGTCGTCAGGTCGACGCTGATCACCTCGAAACCGCGGGCTTCGACGCGGTCCCGATACGCCTTGAGCCGCCGTTCACCGAGCGACGGCAGGCCGTCCCAAGACCGGTCCGGCAGGTTGCGCACCCACGGGGTCACTCGCTTGCCCGCCCGAGGGTCGAGGTAGATCTGTTGCTGGCAAAGGAGATCGGTGACGTCGGCGAAGTCGTCGCGATAGGAGTCGAGGTAGCGCCGGTCCGGCCGGTACGGCTTGAGGTCGCCGCGCTCCTGCCGCAGGGCGGACAGTTCGCGTTCGTTGTCGAGGGCACGGCAGGTGTACTGCGACTCAAATCCCTCGGCGAGAGCCGCCTTCGCGGCGTCGAGGGTATCGGGCCGCGCGGCGAAACCGAGGGACAGCCAGCGTTTCACGCGATCGAACACCGCCGCGGCCACCACCGGGACGTCGAATTCGTTGTCGAGAGGGATGAGGGTGACCTCGTGGCCCTCCGCGGTGTCGGCGATGAGCGTCCGGATCTCCTCGGGGATCGGGAGCCGGGGCAGCCGTGGGGTGTTCGCCCACCAGAGCGCGGCGGTGTCCCGTTCGAGGACGTTTTCGAGGCCGGAGGTGACGGCGTGTTCCTCGGTGGTCCCGCTGGCCAGGCCCGAGTTCAGCGGGTCGGCGAAGCGAGCTTCTCCCATCTGGCGTTCGTTCGAGACCAGGAACGCCGGCACCCAGACGGATTCTTCGGTGCTGTGGGAAAAACCTTCCACCCAGGAGCATTCCGTGTCCGGGGTCAAGGGCGCGAACGGGAAGCCAGGGGATCGGTACTGCGCGGCCGAATAGAGATGGAGGCGGCGTGGGTCGAGTGCCGGAACGCCGTAGCGCGCGAGTTGGGCGTAGCTGCCGAAGCGCACTTCTCGCTCCGGGGCCAGCCAGCTTCCGCAGTACCGTTCGACGGCTTCGCCGAGGGCTGCCTGCCGGGCGAGGTCGTAGTCGTGCCACGCCGTTCCGAAGGCCCGGCGCTCGTTGGGCCAGTTCGTGACGCGGCGCATGTCCGCGATGTCCACGGCGCAAACGTGCAGACGGGCGGGCAGGCCAGGGGCGGTAGGAAGTTCGTGTACGCCGGTCACGATTCCCGTCCGGTCGTCCACCAGCAGGTCCGGATCGGTCACCGCGGGCACGGGCCGGACGCGATCGGGGACGGGAAGGATCGGGCGGCGGATCTCCGACAGGTCCGCCGGGTCCAGTTCGATTTCGCCTGCGGTGATGGCGGATCGCCCGCCGGAAAGCCAGCGTTCGAGGTGGACGGCGAGGTTCGCCAGTACCCAGCGGAGGTCGCCGGAGCGCGGTGGCGCGGGGTCGGCGAGCAACGGGCCTCGGGCTGCGGAACTACGGCGGGCGACGACGTCGGCGAAGTCGATTCCGCCGGGTGTGATCGCGGGCCCGGCGATCATCCGGTCGCCTTCCCGGCGCAGTGGTAACCAGCGTGCCCCGCTCCTGGCGCACCACGCGCCCAACTCGGTCAGTTCGGCGTGGGCGGCGTGGTCGAAGACCGCGACGACGACGGTGTCCTCGGGAACCGCTTCGGGCGGATTATGGAAGACGGCGACGCTCGCGTAGCCGCTGTCGGCGAGGATTCCCGTCAGCGGCTCGGTGAGCGCGGGCGAGCCGGTGAGGAGAACCGAGGTCATGGGCAACCCCATCGTTTACAGTCGAGGAGAACGGTTTCCCGCTCCAGTGTCGGCCGCGGTGTGAAGTTCGACGTCTCCTCGTATGCGATCCGCACGCCATCGCGGGAAGAACGCATACGTGACCTGGGGAACAACGATCCGGGGCGCCCCGGGCGCGGCGAGAGTGGACATGGGAGACTGGTTGAGCTATGACTGCCCTCCCTCTCGTCTTCGACGCGCCCAAGCGCGGCCTCCCGCCGCGCCACCTCGCCGACCTCACCGCCGCCGAGCGGGCCGAGGCCGTCACCGAGCTGGGTGAGAAGCCGTTCCGCGCGAAGCAGCTGTCGAACCACTACTTCTCGCGGCTCACGGTGAACCCGGAGGAGATGACCGACATCCCGGCGGCGTCGCGGGAGAAGCTCGTCGGCGATCTGATGCCGACGCTGCTCACCGAGATCAAGGCGCTCGCCTGCGACGACGGCACCACTCGCAAGACCCTGTGGCGCGCGCACGACGGGACGTTGCTGGAGAGCGTGCTGATGCGCTACCCGGACCGCGCGACCCTGTGCATCTCGAGCCAGGCGGGCTGCGGCATGGCGTGCCCGTTCTGCGCGACCGGCCAAGGCGGCCTCGACCGGAACCTTTCGACGGCGGAGATCGTCGACCAGGTCCGCTCGGCCGCCGCCGTGATGCGCGACGGCGAGATGACCGGCGGCCCCGGCCGTCTGTCGAACATCGTCTTCATGGGCATGGGCGAGCCGCTGGCGAACTACAAGCGTGTGGTCGCCGCCGTCCGGCGTATCACCGACCCTTCGCCGGAGGGCCTGGGTATCGGCCAGCGTTCGGTGACGGTGTCGACGGTGGGGCTCGCTCCGGCGATCCGGAAGCTGGCCGACGAGAAGATGCAGGTGCGCCTCGCCGTTTCACTGCACACGCCGGACGACGAGCTGCGGGACACCCTGGTGCCGGTGAACGAGCGCTGGTCGGTGGACGAGGTCCTGTCGGCCGCCCGGTACTACGCGGACACTTCCGGTCGTCGTGTGTCCATCGAGTACGCGTTGATCCGCGATATCAACGACCAGCCTTGGCGTGCGGAGCTGCTGGCGAAGCGCCTGCGCCAGCACCTGGGTCAGCTGGTGCACGTGAACGTGATCCCGTTGAACCCGACCCCGGGTTCGAAGTGGGACGCGTCGCCGAAGCCGGTGGAGCGTGAGTTCGTCCGGCTGGTGAACGCGGGCGGGGTCGCCTGCACGGTGCGGGACACGCGCGGCCAGGAGATCGCCGCGGCTTGCGGTCAGCTTGCCGCTGAGAACTGATTTTTCGTTTCGGTGATGGAGAATTTGTCGTGATGTATGCCCCCAGCCTGCTGGATCCGGCTGCGGACGAGCTGAGGCTCGCGGACGTGATCGGCCATGGCGCGACAGGTGTCGCGCGCGAGGCCCGAACGCTGCTCGGTGAGCGGTTCAGCTCGGTGACGTTCATGTACGTGCTGATGCGCGCGTTCGAGGTGGAGTACAACGCGGCACGCGACGCTTCGCGGTGGCACGAGTTCCACGGCGGGCCGTATGCGTTGTCGGACGCCGATCTCGAGGCGTTGCTGGCTCCTTGGCTCGACCGCTGATCTAGTCCTGCTCAGCCGTGCGGGACGGGCCGGTAGACGAGCTCCTGGGTGTGGCCGTCGAGCGTCCGGCTTTCGAGCAGTTCGAGGTCGAAATCGGCGGCGCCCTGGAAGATCGGATCCACTCCGGTCTGACCGGTGATCACCGGGAAGACCGTCACCTGGATACGGTCGACCAGACCGGCGGCCATCAGCGCCCGGTTCAACGCCAGACTTCCGTGCGAGCGCAACGGAACCTCGGACTCCTCTTTGAGCTTGGCGACGATTTCGACGGCGTCGCCACGCACGACGGTCGCGTCCAGCCAGTCGAGTGGTTCTCGCAGCGTGGACGACACCACCGTCGCCGGAAGGTTCTTCATCCGGGTGACCCAGGGATCAAGGCCCTCGGATTCCACGATGCCCGAGAGCATCTCCACGTTCGCCCGAAACGTGGTGGCGCCGAAGACCATTCGCTGCTCCGCGTCGTACAACGCGAGGCGGTGCTCGAGCAGTTCAGGGCCTTGCTTTCCCCAGTAGCCGCCCCAATCTCCGGTGTGGGAGCCGAAGCCGTCGAGGCTGGAAAAGACGTCGAAGGTGTAGGTCGCGGTCATGATGCTCCTTCAGCGAGTTCGGCCAGGTGGCGCAGCGAGTTGACGAGGTGTTCGGGACCGAACGGCGGGAACTGGATGTACTCCCGGACGGACGGCGGCACGGCAGACCAGTCGTAGGAGAGCGTGACCTCGGTTTCGGACGGGCCGAGCGGCGTCAGGTCGTAGCGCCAGATCCAGCCGCCGAACTCCAGCCGTCCGTCGGCCTTCTCCGTCCCCGTCAGCCAGCCGATGGCGCGCGGTGAGTCGAGCACCTCGACTTTGTTGGCCACCCGGTAATCACCGTCCGGGTGTTTGGGGTGATACATGTCCATCCGGAAGATTTGCCCGACCTCGGTCAGCGGCGCGGGGTCGGCGGGTTCCTGAACCCAGCCGGTGCCGTCGATCGCGGAATGCGTCGCCGGGTTCGCCAGGACCGTGAACACCCTGGTGGCGGACGCGGCGACGGTCAGGGTGGCGCTCTCGTTCTCCTCGGCCGTGATGTGCGTGCTCCGTGTCATTTCGGCCTCCTCTCACCATGCCTACGAACGGGATCGGCGCTATCCGACATCGCCGCGGAAAAAAGTCGGGAAAGTTCCGCTCGGCCGGGCCATGGCGGTGCGATCGTGATCGTGAGCGGTAGCCGAGAAGGTGGTCGACGGCGGCCGCGGCCAAGTTCTGCGAGTGAAGTCACGACACGTCCTTCCGGCCGGGATTCTCGGGTAGTGAGGCCGCCGTCATCTCGTCGAGCACGCCGTTCCCGCTTCGCGCTGGGCTGGATGGACCAGTCACACGGCGGCCCCGGTCTTCGGCCGCGAGACTCGGAAGATGCCGATGGAGGAAGTGAGCCGGATGTCCGGGAACAAGGCGAGACAGGTCCGCCACAGCACCGCCGTCCAGGTGCTCGGGCGGATCGGGATGGGGTGCTACGGGCTGGTGTACCTGCTCATCGGGTACCTGGCGGTGCGTATCGCCGTCGGCGGTGGCGGCCAGGAGGCCGACGGGCGTGGTGCGGTCGCCGAGGTCGGCTCGACCCCGTTGGGTGGCGTGCTGTTGTGGGTACTGGCGGCCGGACTGGTGGCATACGGCTTGTGGCAGGCGCTGCTGGCCGCGGTCGGGTACACCTGGATCGACAAGCAGCGGCAGCGCGTCGCCAAGCGGGTGAAGTCCGGAGCGCGCTGCCTGGTGGGGATCTCGCTGGGGGTGTACGCGGCCAGGCTCGCCGCGGGGGCGGGTGAACAGGGCAGTGGCGACCAGAAACAGCAGGAGCTCACCGCGCGACTGCTCGCGTTGCCAGCCGGTCCGTTCCTGGTGATCGTGGCGGCCGTCATCGTGCTCGGTGTCGCCGTGGCATCGGTGGTGAACGGGGTGCGCCGGAGCTTCGAGCGGGATCTCGACCTCTCGACGTTGCCGTCGGGGACCCGGCGGTGGGTCGAGCGGCTCGGGCGGATCGGTTATGTGGCACGGGGTGTCGTGTTCGGCATGGTCGCGGTGCTCCTCGGAATCGCGGCGCTGGCGCACGACCCGTCCCGCTCCGGCGGGCTCGACGCCGCCCTGCGCGCCCTGGCAGCTCAGCCCTTCGGCACGGTGCTGCTCATCGTGGTGGCCGCCGGAGTCGCCGCGTTCGGTGTGTACTGCTTCGGGGCGGCACGAGCACAGCGTGGCTGAGGTGGAACCTACTCGACGGCGAGTTCGCCCAGTTCCGACCAGCCGTCCTGATCGACCTTCGCGTTGATGATCCGCGGGGTCTCGGCCAGGTACTGGGGCAGATCGCGCCGAGCCGCGCGGAAATGCTCCGAACCGACGTGGGCCGCGCCCGCGTCGTCGTCACGGAAGGCTTCGACGAGAACGTATTCGTTCGGGTCGTCGAGGCTGCGGGACCAGTCGTACCAGAGGCAACCGGGTTCGGCGCGGGTCGCCTCGGTGAAGTCGCGCGCGATTTCCGGCCACAGGTCCGCGTGTTCGGGACGAACCCGGAACTTCGCCGTGATGAAGATCATGACCGTCCTGCTTTCTGTTCGAGAGTAGGGGATTCGCCCCGACGTTACCGCGCTCACAACGCGGACGCCGCGCGGTAGTCCCTCGGTGAGCTGCCGAGAAGCCGGGTGAACATGGTGGAGAACGCGGCAGGGCTCTCGTAGCCGAGCGAAGCGGCGATCCCGGCGATGGGTTGATCGTCCGACAGCAGCGAAAGCGAATGCAGGACACAGGCCCGTTGCCGCCAGCGCGCGAAACTCAGCCCGGTCTCGGCGGTGAAGATCCGGTTCAGCGTCCGCTCGCTCACGTGCAGCCGGGACGCCCAGGCGTTCACCGGATCGTGGATGTCCGGATTGTCCAAAAAGGACTCGCACAGGGTGCGCAGCCGTTCGTGTTTCGGCAGGGGGAGATCGAGCCGGACCGGGGCGGACCGGCGGATCTCGTGCAGGATCAGGCCGATGACCGCGGCGTCCCGTCCTCGCGGGGAGTACAGCTCCGGCACGCCGACGGCCTCGTTCAGCAGTTCCCGGAGCAGCGCGGAGACCTCGACGACCTGGCAGCGCCGGGGGAACCACGGCACCGCCTTCGGCTCGATGTAAAGGCTCCTGGTGCTCACGTTCGTCGTGAAGACCTGATGCCCGGTCTCCGGCGGGACGAGCACCGCGCGCCGGGTCGGGATGGTCCACGTGCCGTCCGCCGTTTCGACCCGCATCGACCCCGTCGCGCTGTAGAGGAACTGCGCCCGCCGGTGCCGGTGCGGGGGAATCCGGTGCCCCGGTGGGTAATCGGTGCGGATCGCCACCACCGCGCGGTCGAGGTGGTCGACCTCGTCGATGGGGATGTCACGCACGTCACCGAGGCTACGCCCGCCCTGTCCGATGCGCGAAAGAAAGTGGCGCCCTTTCGAATGCCCGCCGTGCCGGGACCGCCTACCGTCGAAGAAGTGCTGATCGAGATCTCGGTGCTCCTCGGGTTCGGTTGCCTGAGCGGCGTCACCACCGTCCTTTTCGGATTCGGCGGTGGATTCATCACCGTGCCCGTCGTCTATGCCTTCGCGCTCGCCGAGCCGGAGCACGCCCTTGGCGCGATGCATGTGGCGGTGGCCACCTCGACCGCGGTGATGGTGGTCAACGCCGGGAGCGCGACCCTCGCGCAACTGCGGACAGGGCGGCTTCGCCGCGACTATCTGTGGCCGCTCATCGCCTTCATCGGCCTGGGCGCCGTGCTCGGCTCCTTCGCCGCCACCGTCGCCGACGAGAGTGTCCTGCGCTGGCTTTTCGTCGCCTATCTCGCGCTCACCATCGCCGACAGCGTCGCCAGGAAAGGGTTCGTGAGCAGGCGGGACGACGGCGGTCCTCGTGCGCTCGGCGGGTTCATCACCACCGCGGGCGGGACCGGGATCGGTGCGGTGGCGAGCTTTCTCGGGGTGGGGGGCAGTGTGCTCACCGTCCCGCTCATGCGGCGCAAGGGTCTGCCGATGGCCGACGCGACCGCGCTGGCGAATCCGCTGAGCCTGCCGGTGGCGGTGATCGGCACCGCCGTCTACGCCTTCGCGGCGACGGGCACGGCTTCGAGTACCCCTCACCTCGGTTACATCGACCTGGTGGCCGCGGGCGCGCTGTTGTGCGGGTCGTTGCCGACCATCGCCGTGACGCGCCGGGTGGTCGGCCGGATCCCGGACCGCGCGCACGCGATCGCGTACCTCACCTTGCTCGCCGCCGCGCTGATCGCGATCGTCGTCCGCTAGGCACGAGATCGCTGACCGACAGTGATCCGATGAGTTGACCGTATGTGAGCGGCTGCAAGGGTAGTGGAGGAAGTGTTCCGAGGTAAAGATCCGATGAATCTCTATACCTTTGCCGGATCTTGCGCCAAGATCTTCCGCATGAAGCTGAGATCGATCACCAAACGCATGCTCGTTCTCGGGCTGCTGACGGTTCTCGGGACCACCGGGACGACGTCAGTGGCCACCGCCGAACCCCTGCCTTCGCCAACGGACGTCAACGCGACCGGGCTGCCGCGCGGTGGCTGGGACCCGGTCGGCCCGAACAGCATCGGCGGGCTGCTGGCCGTGTCGCCTGCAGGGCTCGCGATGATGCAGCCCGGTCCGCCCGCGTTGTGGCTCTCCGGCGACCGCGGCGGCTCGTGGACCGCGCGTCGGGGACTGCCGGTGGACACCGCCATCCAGGGATTCTTCGCCGATCCGGTGAATCCAGACCGGATGCTCGCGGTGGGCAACAAACCCGGCAATCAGGTCGGTGAGTGGCGCGGCCTGCTGCTGCGCACCACCGACCGCGGCGAGACCTGGGAGACCCTGCGCGAGTGGTATCCCGACGGCGCGTTCGGCATGGCGACGGACCCCACCGGCCGGGTCGTCGTGGTACAGAACCTCGATTCGCTGAGCGTCAGCACCGACGGCGGAGACCACTGGAACGACGTGCCGAGGACCTGGCCGCGTGAGGGGGTCGCCGCACCGGTCGGCGCGCTCAAACTCACCCTGGTCGGTGACGACGCCTACTTCACGACGGTCTACCCGGAGTACTCGCTGTGGGTGGTCCGCGGGGTCAGCGGCAAGGAACCGCGGGCCGAACTCGTCTACCGGACCAACGGCGAGATCTGGCAGGTCGCGTCGGACGGCAAGCGGTTCGTGGTCACGGTCGGCCCCGAACTACACGGCTCCACCGACGGCGGGAAGACCTGGACGGTGCTGCGCCGCGAACCCGGCGGACAGCCGCTGCGCGAACCGCGCTTCGTCGGCGGCCGCCTGTACATCGCGACGTATAACGACATAGACGTCAGCGCGGACTTCGGCCGCACCTGGACCCGGAAACCGGTGCCCGCGCCGGGCGAGGGCGTCAGCGACATGATCGAACTCCCCGCGGCGGCGGGCAAACCCGCCACCACGCTGATCTCCTCGGTGTACCGGGGGGTGTACGCCGACGGCGGCAAGCACGGCTACCAGCAGATCGGTGTACCCGGCGAATCCATTCGCGACCTCGTGACCACCGGGAACCTTCTGCGCGAAAACGTCGTCGCGGCCGGCGTGCAGGAGATCTACAGCACCCCGCTCCCGCGCGGCAAGGTCTCCCCGAAGGACAGGGCCTGGCACTCGCAGCCCACCGACAGGCTGCACGAGGACGCGCGCCTGTCCGTCTCGCCCGCCCGTCCGGACGTCGTCTGGCAGGTCACCCGGAACGGGTTCGCGCTCGACGTGCTCCGCAGTGGTGACGGCGGGCGCACCTGGCAGCTCGCGGGGAAGGGGAAGGCAGGTACCCCCAGGGCGATCTTCGCCCATCCGGCCGACCCGGACAGGCTCCTCGTCTCGGCCTACACCCTCAACGGCTACGTGCTCTACCGCAGTGACGATGCTGGGAAGACCTGGGAAAAGCTCCCCATCGACAACGGGTTCACCGCGTTCGCAGGTGACCCGTGGAACGCGAATCGGGTCTGGGGCGGGGATTCCCGCGGCCTGTCCCGGTCAGACGACGGCGGCAAGACCTGGACCCACGTCTCCGACGAGCCGGTCAGTTCGATCTCGGTGAGCCACTGGGGCCGCGTCCTGGTTGGCGGTGCCGGTCTGCTGCTCAGCGAGGACAACGGCCGGACGTTCCGGCGGGTCCGCGACGGCGAGGATTCCCGTGAGATCAGCCGGATCCTGCCGCATCCGTTCGACTTCAGGGTGTGGTTCGCGAGCAGCGTGACCGGGGGAGGCGTGCTGCGCAGCACGGACTTCGGCCGCACCTGGTCGCCGGTGCCCGGCGCGTTGCCCGACGCCAGGGTGCTCTCGATGGCGATCAGCGCGGACGGCCGATACCTGTTCGCGGGCACCGCGCAGTCCGGCGCGTACCGCCTGACGCTGTACTGAGTCCAAGGCGCTTCGTGGCCGGAGAAAGTTCCGGCCACGAAGCGTTTACTCGGTCCCTCGCCGGATGTCAGAGTCGAGGCCATGGCCATCGACGTCGCCGCCCTCCGGCGCCATTTCCCGTCCCTCTCCAGCGGAATCGCCTTCTTCGACGGGCCCGCGGGCACGCAGACACCCCGGCCCGTCGCCGACGCCATCGCCGACACACTGGCCGGTCCGCTGTCGAACCGGGGCACGGTCAGCCCGTCCGAACTCAACGCCGAGAACGCTGTCGCGGGCTTCCGCGCCGCCTACGCCGACTTCCTCGACGTGCCTGCCGAAGGCGTCGTCCACGGCCGGAGCGCCACCCAGCTGACGTACGACTTTTCCCGGCACCTGGCCAAAAACTGGCGCGAGGGCGATGAGATCGTCGTCAGCCGTCTCGATCACGACGCCAACGTCCGGCCCTGGGTCCAGGCCGCCGAACGCGCCGGGCTGACCGTCCGCTGGATCGACATCGACCCCGAAACCACCGAACTCGACCTCGATTCCCTCGTCCTCAGCGAGCGGACGAAGCTGGTCGCGGTCACGGCGGCCTCGAACGTCCTCGGCACCAAGCCGCCGATCCGGCGGATCGCCGATCTCGCCCATGACGCCGGGGCGCTGGTGTTCGTCGACGGTGTGCATTTCGCCGCCCATGATCTGGTGGACGTTCCCGCGCTGGGAGCGGATTTCTTCGTCTGCTCGCCGTACAAGTTCCTCGGCCCGCACTGCGGGGTGCTCGGCGCGTCGCCCGCCCTCCTCGAAACCGTCGAACCGGACAAGCTCATGCCGTCGTCCGACGCCGTGCCCGAACGCTTCGAATTCGGCACCCTGCCCTACGAGATCCTCGCGGGCGCGACGGCCGCGGTGAACTTCCTCGCCGCCCTCGACCCGGAAGCGGGCGGATCGCGGCGGGACCGGCTGACGAACTCGCTGAACTCCTTGCACGACCACGAAAGCGCGCTGCGCACCAGGCTGGAAGAAGGGCTGGGGGACGCTGTCACCGTCCACTGCAAGGCGGCAGACCGGACCCCGACCGTCCTGATGGGCCTCGGCGGACGTGAGCGCGAAGCCCAACGGCATCTCGCCGAACGGGGGATCGTCGCCCCGGCGGGGTCTTTCTACGCCTACGAAGTCTTCGCGGCCTTGAAGCTGGAGGACCCGGCGCTCCGGGTCGGGCTCGCGCCGTACACCAGCGCCGAGGACGTCGACAGGTTGCTCGACGGGCTGTCGACGTTCGTGTAACCCGAACAGGTTGGTTTTCCGAGCCGTCGCCCGTAGTCGTAATTACCGTTCGTTCATGATCGACTACGGGAGGTTCGCGATGCGTGCCCAGTCGCTCGCGATCCAGCCGTGCCCCGAGGTCAACGACCCGCCCGACTACACGATCTCGAACGGCGCCAAGGCCTGGATGAAGACGAACCTGCGCAGCGACTACCTGCGCGGACCAGGGACGATCACCTACAACAAGACCACGACCTCGACGGTCAACGCCTCGATCACCGGCACGACCAGTGCCGAGGCGGGAGTCATTTTCGCCAAGGCCAGTGTTTCGCTGGCGGTGAGCGTCGGCGCGAGTTACTCGAAGGCCGATTCGTGGTCGTATGCCGCGACAGTGCCCGCCGGAAAGACGATGCGGCTACAGCAGTACAAAGAAGGCCGCTCGTTCACCGTGCAGAAGTACCGGATCGTCCCGCCTTGCAAGGTGAAGTACCTCTGGAAGAAGAAGGCCGTCGCGCCGGTCAGCAGCCCGAGCTACCTGTGGCAGCTCATCAGCTGACCTGCTTTGGGCCCGGTCACAAGACTCGTTCGCCTGATCTTGTGATCGGCCCCATGGACCTACGGTGACCGGACCGACACCCTGGGAAGGGAACGTCGCGGGCAACGGGGCCCGGACGGACCAGGACGGTGACCACCATGGGGAGACTTCGCGCACGGACACTGATCGCCGGGATGGTCGTGCTCGCGACCGTGGGCATCACGCCCGCCGCGACGGCCACGACCGGGATCGCGGACCAGTGGAGCAAACCCGGTCCTTACGCGGTGACCGTCGAAGCCCTCGACAGTACGCACACCGTGTACCGGCCGTCGCGGCTGGAGAAGCACCCGGTGATCCTGTGGGGCAACGGGACCGGCGCGAACCCGAAGACCTACGACGGCCTGTTGCGTCATCTGGCCTCACACGGTTTCGTGGTCGCGGCCGCCGACACGCCGAACGCGGGCTCAGGCAAGGAGATGCTGGCCGGAGCCACGACCTTGATCGCCGAGAACTCCCGCCCCGGCAGCCGCTACGAAGGGAAGATCGACACCGCGCGCATCGGTGCGACAGGCCACTCCCAGGGCGGCGGCGGGGCGATCGTCGCCGGTGCGGATCCCCGCGTCACCACCACGATCCCGATCGAGCCGGGGCCGCAGGGCTCCGCGACGGCGCTGAAGGGGCCTTCGTTCTTCCTCGGGGGCCAGTTCGACACCATCGTCATTCCCGCGCTGCTGGTCATCCCGCGGTACCGCCTCGCGGACCAGGTGCCCGCGATCTACGGCGAACTCGCCGGCGCGACCCACTTCACGCCCGTCGGTGACGGAGGCGGGTTCCGCGGCGCGATCACGGCGTGGTTCCGGTTCTGGCTCTCCGGTGACGAGCGGGCCCGCACGGAGTTCTTCGGTCCGTCCTGCGGATTGTGCCGGGACGGGGCGTGGTCCGACGTCCAGCGGAACGCGAAGGCCTTGGCCGTTCCGGCTTGATCGCCGATTCTTGTCGGTGGGTCGGTCTAGGGTCTTCCCAGCAGCCAGACCAGGAGGGACACCCCGTCATGACCACACTCGACAACCGGCCGAACACCGCGCTCTTGGTCGTCGACGTCCAGAACGGCGTCGTCGACGAGGGCCACGAGCGCGACGCGGTGGTCGCGAACATCGGCGCTCTCATCGGCAGGGCACGGCGGGAAGCCGTCCCGGTCGTATGGGTGCAGCATTCCGATGAGGAACTCGTGCGCGAAAGCGAAGAATGGAACCTCGTCGGTGAGCTGACCCGGGCCGACGCCGAGCCGGTCGTCCACAAGTCCTATGGCGACTCGTTCGAGGACACCGACCTGGAGAAGGTGCTGGCGGAACGCGGCGTCGGGCGGCTGGTGGTCGTCGGCGCGGAGACCGACGCCTGCATCCGCTCGACACTGCACGGTGCCCTGGTCCGCGGGTATGACGCGACGCTGGTCGGCGACGCGCATACGACCGTGGACAAATCTGAATGGGGCGCGCCGAAGCCGGAGCAGGTCATCGCGCATACGAATCTGTACTGGCGCTACCAGGTGGCGCCGGGCCGGAAGGGAGGGACGGTCGAGACCGCGGACGTCGATTTCAGCGGCTGAGCCGCCTCACGGCAGGCCGGACCAGCGCGCGATCAGCAGCCCGGCGTCACCGGTGAAGTCGTTGCCGCAGTGGGATTTCGCCGCCTGAAGCACCCGCCGGGTGGTTTCGGGCGGCACGTGCCCGGCGTTGTCGGCCAGGCAGGTGGCGAACGCGAACCGTTCGCCGTCGGTGTCACGCGCGTCCGAGAGGCCTTCGGTGTGCAGGACCAGGAGATCTCCCGGCCGTAGCCAGGCGGTCGCGATCCGGCCGGGCGGCCCGGCGCCGAACGGTGGTCGCCGACCACTGTCCAATGTGGTCTGTTCGTGCTCGCCGCCGAGCACGAACGGCGGTTCGCGCCCCGCGTCGAGGTAGCGGAGCCCGCCGTCGGTGAGGTCCACTTCGGCCAGTGCGCCGCGGACCGTGGCGCCGTCGCCGAACTGCGTCGACAGCGCTTTGTCGACAGCGGTTTCCTGGCCGCGCAGATCCAGGCCCTCGCGACGAGCGGACCGGGAGGCCGCGAGCGCCGCCGCGACCATCAGGCCCGCGGAGGTGGTGTCCCGGCCGGCGTCGAAGATCGCCAGCCATGCCTTCGTTTCGGAGAGGGCGTAGTCGAACGCGACGCCGCGAACGTCGTAGGTGGGATCGACTCCGCCCGCCACCACGACGGTGTGCGTCGCGGCGGTCGCCGGGGGCAGGTTCTGCCAGAGCAGCTCCGCGGCGGGGCTGCGCCGTCGTTGTCGCCTCAGCGTGCCGAGACCGTCGCCGTACCTCGACGCGGCGGCGAGGAGATGCCCGGACAGTGCCGCGAGCCACTGGCACTGGGTTCGCAAGGCGGGGTCGTGGAGGTCGGCGTCCGTACCGGCTTCGACCTCGAGTACGCCCATGCGCTCGTCGCCGTCCAGCAGCGTGGCCCACAGACGAGGTCCCTCCGGTTCCTCGATCAGCAGGGTGCCGGCGTGCCGGTACGCCTGGCCCGCGGTGCTGGCCTCGATGGCCAGCGGTACCCGACCGGGTGCCGACTCGCCGGGGACCGGCACGAGCTGCCGCTGGTCGTCGTCGACGAGGTAGACGGCGATCTCGAGGCCCAGCGCCCGGCCTGCCGAGGCGATGATCTCGGGCAGGCGTTCCGGCGCGGCTCGGTGGGCGCCGTCGAGAAGCCCCACCAGTGCGGCCAACGGACCGCGGGGACGGGTGTCCTCACCGGTTCCGCGGCTGTACGGCGCCCGGCGCACGCCGTCGACCTCGTCGAGCCGCTCGTTGACCGCGTGGGCCACCATGTCCCGCTGGATCCTGGGCAGGGGAACCAGTCCCTGAAGGAATCCGTCCAGCTCGACTTCGCTGACATCGCCGCCCATCGCGAAGTACCTCAGCCACAGCTGTTCCAGGGTGAGCCCGGTGCGTGCGAAACACGCCGCGACGATGCGGCGCTGCTCCTCTGCCTGGAGCGAGGCCACGGTGATCACCCCCGGGAACTCGACTACCTGGGAGCCGGATACCAACCGGAACCCGGTGCGAAACATGACTCGGTGCTCGAACCACGGCTCGTTCGGCGAGAGGCGAGTTACGCCAGGTGGCGGAACGGTTCGCCGACGGTGTGACCTGACGGGGAGTGCCGGGACAGGCCGAACGTGGGTCGCGGTAGGCGGGGTGATCGCATTCGGCTAAGGTCGGTTTCCGAAAGCGGTTCTGAGCGTTGAGAAGTTAGCGCCGATCCGCCGGTAACCGGGTTGGTTGCGGCGGTTGATGGTGCGCGCTCGGCGCCGGTTCCCGCCGGTGACTCCCGTGGTGCATCACGCCGATGTGCAGAAGTGGGAGAGGCGGGCTTTGGCCGATGAAATCGACTGGCAGCAGGACAAGAACCGATTCGTCGAGGATGTCGGCGACGGCGAACTGCCGGTGACCTCGGAAAACGGCGCCCGGCTCATCGCCGGGCCACTGGTTTCGCAGTTCGTGTCCCTGACCAGGGCGCTGCTGGACTCCGGCTCGGTCGCGGCGGTACTCGAACGAGTGGTGTTCGCGACTCGCGACCTGGTGCCGGGCGCGGATCTGGTGAGCGTCACCCTCCTCGATCCCGACGGCGGGTTCCACACGCCGGTGCGGACCGACGAGATCGCCGGCGAACTGGACCAGTTGCAGTACCAGTACGGCGAGGGGGCCTGCGTCGAAGCCGCGCGGGCTTCGGGACCGGCGGCGGCCTTCAGCGACAACCTCGCCGAAGACGCCCGCTGGCCCCGGTTCGGGCCCGCCGCCGCGGCGCTCGGTTTTCACTCGCTGGTCTCGACGGCCTTATTGCCGGAAGCGTCGAGTTCGCAGCTTTCGGGCGCGCTGAACGTCTACTCGCGAAGTCCGCACGGCATCGCCAAGGCCGACAGGGACGTGTTGTTGCTGCTGGCGACGCACGCGTCGCTGGCGCTGGCGACCACGCACGCGGTCACGCGCGGTCAGCTCCAGGAGGAACAGCTCCAGCAGGCGCTGGACAGCAGGGACGCGATCGGGCAGGCCAAGGGCATCCTGATGGCGCGGCGCGGGATCGACGCGGCGGAGGCGTTCGAGGTCCTGCGGCATACGTCGCAGAACATGAACATCAAACTCCGGGAGCTGGCGGAGATGCTGTCCAAACGGCATACGGAACTGCATCTGCCCGACTGAGACGGTGGGCGCCGCTACGATCGCGATCATGGGTTTCGACGAACTGGAGCTGTCGCGGACGTATCAATGGCGTGGTCGTTCGGTGGCGTGGGAACGCCTCGGCGAGGGCGCCCCGGTGGTGCTGTGTCACGGGACACCGTGGTCGGCGCAGCTGTGGGCGCCTTTCGCGCGGGCGCTCAGCAAGGAGTTCACCGTCTATGTCTGGGACATGCCGGGGTACGGCCGCTCGTCGAAGGAGCCCGGTCACGCCGTCGATCTCGGGACGCAGGGTGAGCTTTTCGCCGACCTGCTCGGGCATTGGGGGCTGACGGCCCCGCACGTGATCGCCCACGACTACGGCGGGGCGGTTTCCCTGCGCGCGAAGCTGCTGCACGGTGCCGAGTACGCCTCACTCGCCTTGGTGGACGTCGTCGCGCTGCGGCCGTGGGGTTCGGAGTTCTTCCGGCTCGTGGCGGAGAACGCGGAGGTCTTCCAGGCACAACCCCCGACGGTGCACCGAGGCGCGCTCGAGTCCTACATCGGGACGGCCTCCCATCGTGGTCTCACCGCCACCCAGCTGGCCACGCTGACCGGGCCTTGGCTGGACACCGAGGGGCAACGCGCCTTCTACCGGCAAATCGCCGAGGCGGACGTCCGGTACACCGACGAGATCCAGGATCGCTATCCCGAACTCGCGTTGCCGGTGAAGGTGATCTGGGGCGCGGACGACACGTGGATCCCGGTGGACAGGGCGGAACAACTCGCGAACGCGATTCCCGGCGCCCTCCTGGACGTCATTCCGGACGCCGGGCATCTGATCCAGTACGACGCGCCGGTCGAACTGGCCCTTTCCCTGCATCGGTGGCTCACCGCGGAAGTGGACCGGTGGGGACCCGGGCCAAGATCCACATCGCGTTCTTGAAATATTAGAATTCGTCTACGTGATATCCGGCGACGTAGGCGCTCGAAAGCAGGCCGCCGTGACATTCCGTCGTCGACGGTCCGAAACCGAGCGGAACCCAATGTCCGACGGTGTACCAATAGGACGATCCCGAAGCGCAGTGAGCGACCACTCGGTAGTTTTCCGAGTGCCTCGGCAGGGAGAAGCAGGTCAGGGAAATCCCCTCGCCGAAGAGGATCCCGTAGCGGGTGCTGTCGCAGCCGTAGGGTGGGAACTTGCTGTCCGTCGCCGCGGAGGCCGGTGAACCGACCAGGATTCCGGCCGCCGAGAGGGCGGCCAAGACTAAAGCGGCGATTTTCTTCTTCATTGCTTTCTCCCGGGTATCGTTCCCAATGGAAAGCTCAGATTAGCCGCACGGAAGAATTGTCGTGAATTCATCGGCCAGGTGAAACGAGAACGCGTGCGGTGAACCGCGCTGCTCCGAAAGAGCGTCCCCGCCCCCCTTCTGAGTTCGCGCTTCCCCTTTTGGCCTAGCGGCGCCGGTATTGCGCCGGAGACGTGATCGTCGCCCGGTCCTCATAGGACCCCGGCCTGCCGCGGTCGACGTGGAACGTCGTCAGGGTGCTCACCGGCGAACGCGGGTCGCGCCGATCCCCGATCACCCGCATGTGCGTGCTCCAGCGGCGTGGGGTGACCTCGTAGACGTCGTAGCCGTACCTGTTGCCCTCGAAGTACTTGAGGTGCGGGTTCGCCGCGCCCATCTTCGGCCCGTTCGTGGCGTTCCACTCGGGGGAGTAGGCGCCGGAGGAGACCGAGTGCGCGGTGAACTCCGTCCCGATCACCGGGGTGGCCGGGTCCGCGAAGTCCGGGCGGATGTCGTCGACGAACGCCGAATGCCAGTCGCCGGTGATCACCACGAGGTCTTCGAGGCCGCTCTGGGCCACGTGGGTTAGCACCTCCTTGCGTTCGGCGAGGAAGCCGTCCCATTGATCGGTGAACATGTAGCCGCCGCCACCCGGCTTCGCCAGCTGGCTCAGCATGATCGAGTTCACCCAGCAGTGCCACGCCTCGCCGGCACCGGTGACCTGGTCCTTGAGCCACCCCTTCTGGTCCGCGCCGAGGATCGTGCCGTCGGGCAGGTTCTGCGCCGACCGGTACTGGCGGAGGTCCAAAATGGACAGGTCGAGCAGGTCGCCCCAGCTGCGCTGCCGGTGGATCCTCGGCGTCTCGGGATGGTCCGGCCGCACCGGCATGTGCTCGTACCAGGCCTGATACGCCGCCGACCGCCGCGCCCGCAGTGACGGGGTGGTGCCGCTGTAGTCGTTGACGACCTCATGGTCGTCCCAGGTGATGAACCAGGGGTGGGCCGCGTGAGCGTCCCGCAGCGACGGGTCGGACTTGTAGAGCGCGTGCCGCCGCCGGTACGCGGGCAGGGTCAGCACCTCGGGGCCTTCGTGGTCGCGCAGCGGGTTGCCGCCGACCTGGCCGTGCTCGTAGACGTAGTCGCCGAGGTGGACGACGAAATCGAGGTCCTCCCGCGCGATCCCGGCGTGCGCCGCGTAGAACCCGTCGTGGAACGCCTGGCAGTTCGCCGAGGCGAACCGCGCTCGCCGGACCGGCCCGACCGGGGCGGTGCGGGTGCGCCCGATCCGGCTGACCTTGCCGAGGGCGTGGAAGCGGTAGAAGTACTGCTCGCCCGGTTCGAGCCCGGCCACCGGAACGTGCAAGCTGTGCCCGAGCCCGGCGGTGGCCGCCGCCGTCCCGCGCGCCACGCGGCGGCGGAACCCGCGGTCGGTGGCGACCTCCCAGCCGACCTCGACGGTGTCCGGCAGCGGCTGCTCGAACTCCATCGGCTTCGGCGCGAGCCTGGTCCAGAGCGCGACGCCGTGCGGGACCGGGTCGCCGGACGCGACGCCGAGGGTGAACGGCGCCTCGTCCCAGCTCGCCCCCAGCGCCGCCGCGGCCTCCTCCGCCTGCGCGACGGTCATCCGCGAGCTCAACGGCCAGGCCAGCCCCAGCGCACCGGCGGTGGCGGCGCCTCGTAACAGGTCCCGGCGGTTGACGGACATCGGTGGTCTCCCTGGCTGTTGTGGTGGGTCGCTCCACGACACCGAACACGCCCAAGATGGCCGGGGGTGAACGCGCGGGGAAACTCTTGTCGGGGGAGTTCAGACGGTGATGACGACCTTGCCGCGCACATGACCCTCGTTCGCGTAGCGGATGGCTTCGGGGACCTCGGCCAGCGAGTAGATTCGGTCGATGACCGGCGTCAGTTTCTCTTCTTCGATGAGCGCGCGCAGGATCTCGAGATCTTCGCGGTTCTCCGTCGAGAAAAGACCGCGGAGCTTGTGCTTCACGAACGGCCCGAGGAGCAGTGCCCGCAGGTTCCGGCCCACCGGGCCGATCCACTTCCCGTCGCCTTCGCCGCCGACGATCACGAGAGTTCCTTGCGGGGTAAGGCATTTCCGTAGCGAGGTCAACGACCGGTTGCCCGCGGTGTCGAGGATGACGTCGTAGCCGCCGGTGAAATCCTCGCGGGTGTAGTCGAAGACGGTGTCCGCGCCGAGCGAGCGGACCAGGTCCACTTTGCCGGTACTGCACACGCCGTCGACCTCCGCGCCGAACGCCTTGGCGATCTGCACCGCGTAGCTGCCGACGCCGCCGCCCGCCCCGATGACGAGGACCTTCTGCCGGGGCGTGATCCCGCCTTTGTCCCGAAGTGCTTGGAGCGCCGTGAAAGCGGAGATCGGGACAGCGGCCGCTTCGTGGAAGCCGAGCCGCCCGGGCTTCCGCGCGATCTTGTCCACTGTGGTCAGTGCGTACTCGGCGAAGGAACCCTGACAGGTGCCGAAAACCTCGTCACCGGGCCGGAATTCCGTCACGTTCTCGCCGACCGCGTGCACGATCCCGGCGAAGTCCAGCCCACGCACGCGGGCCTTCGGTCTGCGGACTCCGAACCCCATCAGCCGCACGAGGTACGGCGTTCCCTCCATGAGATGCCAGACGCCGGGATCGACGCCCGCAGCGCGCACCTGGACGACCACGCCGTCCGGCCCCGCTCCGGGTTCCGGCAGGTCCATCAGCCGGAGAACATCAGTCGTGCCGTATTCGTTCTGGACGATCGCCTTCACGGCGGCCTCTTTCCTAGTCCGGATACTGGAAAACGTCGTCGAGCCCGACGCCGAACACCCTGGCGATCTGGAAGGCCATCTCCAGGGATGGTGAGTAGCGGCCCTGTTCGATGGCGATGACCGTCTGGCGCGTGACGCCGATCCGGTCCGCGAGTTGCGCCTGCGTCATCTCGCCGGCGGCGAAGCGCAGGGCGCGGATCGAGTTCATCACTTTGGTCGGTTTCACCATGTCTGGAATCCCCAGCGGTACGCGGCGATCTTCGCGATCGAACCGAGCAGGGACGAGAGGACGAAGGCGAGGTACACCGTGTTGGCGATCCAGAAGTGGTCCAGTTCGGCCATCGCCATGACGAGCGCCGCGACGCCGCCGATCACGACGAACGACTGCCCGACATGCTCGCCGAACCGGCCGATCTCACGGTCACGCTGGTCCTTGCGGCCCGCGTCCTTCGGCGAGATCAGCGCGGCGGCGATGTGCAGCACGATCGAGGCCACGATGGCCGCCCCGATCGTCCACAACAACGGTGCCACGTAAGGGACTTCGACCAGCGTGCCGGAACTCGCCCGGCCGAGGACGACGATCAGGTAGACCGCGTAGGCGCAAACCGTGACCACGAGCATGATCCACACGCGTTTCTCTTCCAGTGCCACGCTGCCCAACGTAAAGAATTTCAGACACCATGTCAAACATTCTTTACCTGAGGATGCGAGGAGGAGTGAGGTGCTGAGGTGGGTCGCGGTGGCCGTGTGTGGCGATTCGGGTCCGAGCGTGCCGGACTCGGACCTTGATCAACGGAGGATCAGGGACGTCCCCAAGGCGTCGCGTGTTCTCCATCCAGTCACGCGTGACCGCCGTCGAGTCACGCGAGTTCTCCGTCCAAACACACGTGATCGCCGTCCAGTCACGCGTGTGGTCCCCAGTAACACGCCAGGAGAGCTTCGCGTGGCTCCACGCTCGACCTTTGCCCGCCGTGAGACCCGCCAAAGAAGGCATCAGGGAGACGCCGCGATCAGTGCCAGGCAAAGGCATGGCTCGCGGTGTCGCCCGGTCGGGTGTTAACGCCCCGCCGCTCGGCCGCGACTCTTCTCGGTCTCGCCATCTCAGACTGGAGTCCCGCATGACTGGAACCGCCGGCCGGATCGTCCTGTTGCTGGCGGTCGGCGCGCTCGGCCTCGCCGGGTGCGGTGCCCCGAACCCGCGACCTGGGGCACCGGCGACCGTCACCGAGACTTCGGTGAGCGTGCAGCCGCCCGCCGAGGCGAGCACTCCCACCTCGACGGTCGCGCGGCTCGTCACTGTCCCGGATGTCTCCGGGATGAACCATCAGGCCGCGCAGGACGCGATGCAGGCGGCCGGGTTGTACAACCTGCGCGAGGTCGACGGGACGGGCAAAGGCCGGATGCTCGTCGCGGACCGGAACTGGGTCCAGACCGGGCAGGATCCCGCGCCGGGGACGAAAGTGGCCGCGGACGCGGTGATCACGCTGACCGCCGTCAAGATCGGCGAGAAGTGAACTTCAGGCCTTGACGGTGAGGGTTTCTTCGAGTGTCGCCCGGTGCGTGGGCTTCGCCTCTTCGTAGCGACGACGGCCTTCGTCGGTCACGACGACGAAGATCCCGCGCCGGTCCGCCTCGCAGAGTGCGCGCTGGACGAGTCCTTCGCGCTCGAGGCGGGCGACGAGCCGTGACGTGGCACTCTGACTCAGGTGGACGACTTCGGTCAGGTCCGCGGCGCGGCATTTGCCGACGGCGCAGTTCACCAGTCGTTCCAGGGCTTCGAATTCGGTGACGCCGAGGCCGTGACGCTCCTGCAACCGGCACTCGAGCCTGCCGAAGACCGCCGCGTGTCGGGCGGACAGGTTGTGCCACTCCAGCAGCAGGTCTTGCTCGGCGACGTCGCTCACGCGGCCCAATATAGCATGCACGTGAATTTTATGCAAAGTCATTAAATGCTCTTGCATTAGATGCGTGTGCATGTACTGTACGGATCATGAGTTCTTCCGTGCAGCTGTCCACCAGCTCGACAAGGTGGGACGCGCGCCTCTGGGGTGTCCTGCTCACTGTGTCCGTCGTCGTGGGCCTCGACGCGCTCGACGTGTCGATGGTCGCCGTCGCCCTCCCGTCCATCCAGGCCGAACTCGGCCTCTCCACCGGTGCTCTGCAGTGGATCATCAGCGCCTACGTGCTCGGCTACGGTGGCCTGCTGCTCCTCGGCGGCCGCACGGCCGACTTGCTTGGCAGGCGACGGGTCTTCCTCATCGCCGTCGCGGTCTTCGCGCTCGCTTCCCTGCTAGGCGGCCTCGTCGACGACGGCGCGCTGCTGATCGCCACCCGCTTCATCAAGGGTCTCGCGGCCGCGTTCACCGCGCCGGCGGCCCTGTCCATCATCACCACGACCTTCCACGAGGGCCCCGCCCGCAACCGGGCGATCAGCATTTTCGCCGTGTTCGGTGCCAGCGGGTACTCCGCGGGCCTCGTCTTCTCAGGTCTGCTCACCGAGGTGGGCTGGCGCTGGACGTTCCTGCTGCCGGTGCCGATCGCGCTCGCCGCGTTGGTCGCCGCGATCAAACTGATCCCGTCCTACCAACCGCAGACCGGTCGCGGCTATGACTTCCCGGGCGCGATCACCGGTGCCGCCGGTTCGCTCCTGCTGGTCTTCGCCGTGGTCGAGGCACCGGAGATCGGCTGGGCCGCCCCGCGGACGCTGATCTCGTTCGCCCTCGCGCTCGCCCTGCTCGTCACGTTCGTGTTCATCGAGAAGCGCAGCAAGCACCCGCTGCTGCGGCTCGGCATCCTGCGTTCCGGTCCGCTGGCCCGCGCCAACCTCGGCGGCGCGACGTTCTTCGGTGCCTACATCGGTTTCCAGTTCGTGGTCATGCTCTACCTGCAGAACGTGCTGGGCTGGTCCGCGTTGCAGACCGCGCTCGGGTTCCTGCCCGCCGCGCTGATCGTGGCCTTCGGTTCGCCGAGGATCGAGCCGCTGATCGACAGGCTAGGCACGCCGCGCACGATTCTCGCGGGCGTCGTCGCCCACGTCATCGGGTACGCGTTGTTCCTGCGGATCGACGAGAGCTCCAGCTACGCCGGTTCGGTGCTGCCGAGCATGGTCCTGCTGGGTGTCGGCTTCATGCTGGCGTTCTCCTCGCTGAACATCCAGGCGACCAACGGCATCTCCGACGACGAGCAGGGTCTCGCCGGCGGTCTGCTGAACACGTCGATCCAGGTCGGCGGTGCGATCGGCCTCGCCGTGGTGACCGCGGTCCTGACCGGCAACGCGGGTGGCGCCACCGGCCCGGCCGCGCTGCTGAACGGTTTGGCGCCCGCGCTGACCGTCGTCACCGGCATCGCCGTGATCAGTGTCCTGGTGGCGCTGTCCGGAGTGGTCGGCCTGCGCAAGGCCGAAGCCCGCTCCGCCGTGGCGGAACCGGAGTTCGCCGCGGCCGAATGACCCGGGGGTGAGTGGCCCCTTCCCGCGCTCGGGGGCGGGAAGGGGCTCATCCCTGCCAGCGGATCGGCAGGGATTTCAGCCCGTTCTGGAAGTTCGACCGCAACCGCACCGGCTCCCCGGCGAGTTCGACCTCGCCGAGCAGGTCGAGGACCGCTTCGAACATCGCCCACAGCTGCACCCTGGCGAGCTGGGCGCCGAGGCAGAAATGCGGGCCGTGCCCGAAGGTCACGTGATCGTTGGGCGTACGGCCGATGTCGAAGCGGTCCGGGTCCCCGAACACGGACTCGTCGCGATTCGCCGCCGAGAACCAGACGACGACCTTGTCTCCCGCCCGGATGTCCACATCGGACAGAACGAGGTCCTCGGTCGCGGTCCGGCGGAAGTGCATGACCGGCGTCCACCAGCGCAACATCTCTTCCACCGCACCGGGAAGCAGTGATCGGTCGGCCAGCAGCCGACGGTACTGATCCGGATGCGACAACAGCGCCAGCATTCCGCCGGGGATTCCGTTGCGCAAGGTTTCGTTGCCCGCCACGGAAAACAGCCAGAACAGGTTCTCGAACTCCGCGATCGAGACGCGCCCGTCCACATCGTCGACGTGCCCCATCAGGTTGCTCATCACGTCGTCGCCGGGATTCTCTCGTTTGTACTCGCCGAGCGCGGTGGCGTACGCGTAGAGGTCCGGCATCCCGGCGCGCGTGCGCGGATCGGGCATCGCGCCGTCCGGTCCCGGAACCGGCCGCACGGCCAGCGCCGCCCGCGCGAGATCGGTGACCTCGTCCGCCTCGACGGTCGCGCTCACCGCGTAGTCGGCGTCCTGGTAGCCGATCACGCGATTGCTCCAGTCGTACATCAACCGCCGGTCCTGCTCGGGAATCCCGAAGACCTCGGCGAGCGTCAGCAGCGGGAGATCGGCGGCGACGGCGGCGAAGTCGCATCGGCCGTCCGCCGCGACCTCGGTGATCAGATCCCTTGCCCAGCCGTGGATCCGCTCGGTCAACCTGCCGACGGCGCGCGGCGTGAACGCCTTGGTGAGCAGGCCTCGCAGCCGGGCGTGCTCGGGCGGATCCATGTTGAGCATCATCTGGCGGACGTAACCGAGGTCCTGCTCGGTGGCCGGGTCCCGGATCTGCGTCCCGCCGAGGCGCGACGAGAACAGCTTCGGGTTCTTCAGCACGTGCTTGACGTCCGAATGCCCCAGCACGGCCCAGAAATCGTCCACCCGCACGACCGGCGACTCCCGGCGCAGCGCCGCGAGACGCTCGTACGGCACGCCCCGGGTATAGGTGTCCGGATCGGTGATCACGGCTCCGAACACTAGCCCGAGGACGGGGGACTGGGGAAAGATCCGTCCGGTGGAAACACTGAAGATGCGCACCGCTGGAACCGAAGGCCCCACCGTGGTGCTGCTGCACGGACTCGGCGCGACGGGCGCGGTCTGGGACGGCCTCATGGCGGAGCCGGGATATCGCTGGCTGGCGCCCGACCTGCCGGGACACGGGGGATCGGGCAGGTTGCCGCACTACTCGTTCGGCGGTCTGGCCGCGGCGGTCGCCGACGCGCTCCCGGAACGCGGACCGGTGCTGGTGATCGGCCATTCCCTGGGCGGCGTGGTCGGGCTGGCGCTGGCCAGCGGCTGGTTCGGGGTGAAGGTCGCTGGGCTGTTCACGGTCGGCGTCAAGGTCGAATGGAGCGAGGACGACCTCGCGAGGGCGGCCGCCATGGCGGCCAAACCGCCGAGGGTGTTCCCGACCCGTGAGGACGCCGAACGCGGCTTCCTCAAGATCGCCGGTCTGGTCGGGATCGCCGACGCGGATCCCGACGGCGTGGCCGAAACCGAAGGCGGCTGGCGGCTGGCGCTGGATCCCCGCGCGTTCGGCGTCGGCGCGCCCGACATGCGCGGCCTGCTCGGTGCCGCGCGTTGCCCGGTCGTCCTCGCGGCCGGGGAACACGACCCCATGTGCCGCCCCGAACAGCTTCGCGCCCTCAGCCCACACTCGGCCGTACTCCGGGGACTCGGCCACAACGCCCACGTCGAAGACCCGTCCTCGCTTCTGCCCTTCCCCCGGCAATTCGTCCTCTAGTCGCGGTAGTTCGACCGCGAATTACCGCAACCAGGTGCCGAATTGCGGGGGTGTCAGCGCCGGATCCGGCCCAGGACGGCGATGCCTTCGGCGATGTCGGTCGCTGGGCTCGCCCCGTAGCCGAGGACGAGCCCCGGATTCATCGGCCGCTGGCAATGCCACGACAGCGGCTGCACCTTCACGCCCTGCTCCAGCGCGGCGGCGGCGAAGTCGAGGTCGGAGAACTCGGCGTCGAAGGTGATCGTCAGATGCAGCCCGGCGGCCGCGCCGTGCACCACGGCATCCGGGAGATGCGTCCGGAGCGCGTCGATCATCGCGTCCCGCCGACGGCGGTGCCGTTTGCGCACGAACCGCAGTTGCCGCTCCATCTCACCGGACTCCATGAGATGCGCGAGCACCAGCTGCGGCAGGACGGCGTTGCCGAGGTCGGCGAACCGTTTGGCCGCGACCACCTCGTCCCGGTACCGCGGCGGCACCAGCATCCAGCCCACCCGTAGCGCGGGCGCGAGCCACTTCGACACGCTGCCCGCGTAGCAGACCTGTTCGGCGAGCATCGAGCGCAGCGCGGGGACCGGAGGACGGTCGTAGCGGTGTTCGGCGTCGTAGTCGTCCTCGATGATCAGCCCGCCGTCCGCGGCCCAGCGCATCAGTTCGCGACGGCGTTCCCCGCCGAGGACGACACCGGTCGGGAACTGGTGCGCGGGCGTCAACAGCACGGCGGGCGCACCGCTGCGGACCAGTTCGCCGACGTCGATGCCTTCGTCGTCGACGCGGATCGGCGGGGTCGCGAGCCGCCGGTCGTGCAGATGCTGCCGCGCGCCCAGCGAACTCGGATCCTCGACCGCGATCTCGGAGATCCCGTTGTCGCACAGCACTTGGGCCAGCAACCCGAGGCCCTGCGCGACACCGGCGACGATCAGGACGTCGTCGGCGTCGGCGGTGATGCCACGAGTGCGCGCGATCCAGTGCGCGATCGCCAGCCGCAGCGCGGGCGCGCCCCGAGGGTCGCCGTAGCCGAAGGCCGCCGCCGAAAGGTCGTTGAGCACGGTTCGTTCGGCGCGTAACCAGGCCGTTCGCGGGAAGGCCGTCAGATCCGGCACGCCGGGGGACAGGTCGATCTTCGCCGGGGTCGACCGCAGCGAGTCGAAGACGCCGATCCCGGGGGCGGGCTGGAAGATCGTGCCCGCGGACGGCGGCCCAGGTGTCGTTTGCTCCTTCGTCCTCGCCGGTGCCGCGACGACCACCGTGCCCGCGCGGCCGCGTCCGGCGACGTGGCCGTCCTCGACCAGCCGCTGGTAGGCCTCGGTGACCACGCCGCGGGAGACCTGGAGATCCGCGGCCAGCGCCCTGGTCGCGGGCAGCTTGCTGCCGACCGGCAGGCGGCCGTCAGAGATGGCGTGCCGCAACCGCGACGCCAGCCAGTCCGACCGGCGCCCCGGTGGTGCGTCCCCGATGTCCAGCTGCAGGAAGTCCGAGCCCTCGGCAGTCACCCGATCATTGTGTCATTCGGGTTCGTAGGCGAGGTTCGGGCGCAGCCATTGCTCCATAGTGGACAGTTCGAGACCGCGACGGGCGGCGTAGTCCTCGACCTGGTCCTTGCCGAGCCGTCCGACGGTGAAGTACCGCGAATCGGGGTGGGCGAAGATCAGCCCGCTGACACTCGCCGCCGGCGTCATCGCGAAGGATTCGGTCAGTGCCATCCCGAGGCGGTCCGAGTCGAGCAGGTCGAACAGCTCCTGCTTCTCGCTGTGGTCCGGGCTCGCCGGATAGCCGAGCGCCGGGCGGATACCGCGGAACCTTTCGGCGTGCAGGTCCTCCAGCTTCGGATCGGCGTCCGGCTCGAACCAGTCCCGCCGCGCCTTGAGGTGGATGTACTCCGCGAACGCTTCGGCGAGCCTGTCCGCGAGCGCCTTCACCATGATGGCGCGATAGTCGTCCTGCTTCGCCTCGAACTCGGCGGCGAAGTCCTCGGCGCCGAGGATGGTGACCGCGAACCCGCCGAGGTGGTCGCCCGCGCCCGCCGGCGCGATGTAGTCCGCCAGGCAGCGGTTGGGCCGCGACAGCGGTTTCTTGGTCTGCTGGCGCAGCATCGGGAACGTGACGCCCGACTCGAGGATGATGTCGTCACCCTCGGAGTGCGCGGGCCAGAACGCGTACGCGCCCTTCGCTTGGAACCGCTCCTCGGCGATGATCTGGTCCATCAGGGTGTTCGCGTCGTCGAACAGTTCCTGCGCGACCGGATTCGAGAGGATCGCCGGGTACTTGCCCTTCAGCTCCCAAGCCAGGAACAGGAAGGTCCAGTCGACCATCTCGCGCAGTTCGGTGAGCGTCGGCGACACGTACCGGACGCCGGTGAACGCGGGCGTCGGGACCTCGTCGAAGGAGACCTTCTCCGGGTTGGCCCTGGCCTGCTCGACCGTCAGCAACGGGGTCCGCTGCTTGTTCGCGTGCTGGATACGCAGCTGTTCCTGATCCTCGCGGTTCTTCTTGTCGAGTATTTCGGCGCGGTCCGCGTCGAGCAGGTCACCGACGACGCCGACGACGCGGGAGGCGTCGAGGACGTGCACTGTCGTGTTCTCGTACGCGGGCGCGATGCGGACCGCGGTGTGCTGGCGTGACGTGGTCGCGCCGCCGATCAGCAGCGGCAGTTTCAGCCCGCGCCGCTCCATTTCGGTGGCGACGTTGACCATCTCGTCCAGCGACGGCGTGATCAGGCCGGAAAGCCCGATGGCGTCGGCACCCTCGGAGACGGCGGTGTCCAGGATGACCGAGGCCTGGACCATCACGCCGAGGTCGATCACCTCGTAGTTGTTGCAGCCGAGGACGACGCCGACGATGTTCTTGCCGATGTCGTGCACGTCACCCTTGACCGTCGCCAGGACGACTTTTCCGTTGCCCTGGCGGGTTTCGACCCGGCCTTCGAGGCGCGCCTTCTCCTTCTCGGCCTCCATGAACGGTTCGAGGTAGGCCACCGACCGCTTCATCACGCGAGCGCTCTTGACCACCTGCGGCAGGAACATCTTCCCGGACCCGAACAGGTCGCCGACGATCTTCATGCCGTCCATCAGAGGACCCTCGATGACCTCGAGCGGCTTCGGCAGCTTCTGCCGGGCTTCCTCGGTGTCGTCTTCGATGTAGTCGACGATGCCGTGCACCAGCGCGTGGCTGAGGCGTGCCTCGACCGTACCTTCGCGCCAGGACAGGTCGATGACGCGCTGTGTTCCCTTGCCATTGACCGTTTCCGCGAAGGTGACCAGCCTGTCGGTGGCGTCCTCGCGACGGTCGAAGAGCACGTCCTCGACCAGTTCCAGCAGATCCTTGGGAATGTCCTCGTAGACCGCGAGCTGGCCGGCGTTGACGATGCCCATGTCCAGTCCCGCGCGCACCGCGTACAGCAGGAAGGCCGAGTGCATCGCCTCGCGCACGACGTTGTTGCCGCGGAAGGAGAACGAGAGGTTCGAGATACCGCCGCTGATGCGCACACCGGGGCAGCGTTCCTTGATCCGCGGCAGCGCGTCGATGAACGCCTTGGCATACCCGTTGTGCTCGGAGATACCGGTCGCGACGGCGAGCACGTTCGGGTCGAAGATGATGTCCTCGGCGACGAAACCGGCCTTCTGCGTCAGCAGGTCGTAGGCGCGGCCACAGATCGCGACCTTGCGGTCGGCGGTGTCGGCCTGGCCCTGCTCGTCGAAGGCCATCACGACCACGCCCGCGCCGTAGTCGCGGATGCGCCGGGCCTGCTGGAGGAACTGCTCCTCGCCTTCCTTGAGGCTGATGGAGTTGACGACTCCCTTGCCCTGCACGCACTTCAGCCCTGCTTCGAGGACCGTCCAGCGCGAGCTGTCGATCATGATCGGCAGCCGGGCGACCTCGGGTTCGGTGGCGATGAGGTTGAGGAAGGTGGTCATCGCTTTTTCGCTGTCGAGCAGGTCGGCGTCCATGTTGACGTCCAGCAGGTTCGCCCCGCCGCGGACCTGCTCCAGCGCGACGTCGACGGCGGCCTGGTGGTCGTCGGCCTCGATCAGCTTGCGGAACTTGGCGGATCCGGTGACGTTGGTCCGCTCACCGATCATGACGAACCCGGTGTCCTTGCCGATCTCGAACGGCTCGAGCCCGCTGAACCGGGTGCTCGCCTTCCGAGCCGGGACGTTCCGCGGCTCCATCCCGCGAACGGCGTCGGCGATCTCCTTGATGTGCGCGGGAGTCGTGCCGCAGCAGCCGCCGACGACGTTGACCATCCCGGAGGTGGCGAAATCGCCGAGCAGCCCGCCGGTCTCCTCAGGCGTCTGGTCGTACCCGCCGAACGCGTTCGGCAGGCCGGCGTTGGGGTGACAGGCGGTGTACGTACCCGCGAGGCGGGACAGTTCGGCGATGTGCGGGCGCATTTCCTCGGCGCCGAGCGAACAGTTGACCCCGACCAGCAGTGGTTCCGCGTGCTCGATGGAACTCCAGAAGGCCTCGACCGTCTGCCCGGACAGCGTCCGGCCGCTCAGGTCGACGATCGTGACCGAGATCCACAGCGGCAGATGCGGCGCGACGTCGCGGGCGGCGGAGATCGCGGCCTTGCAGTTGAGGGTGTCGAAGATCGTCTCGATCAGCAGCAAATCGACGCCGCCCTCGGCGAGCGCCTTGATCTGGTCCGCGTACGCCGCGTAGACCTCGTCGAAGGTCACCGCGCGGAACGCCGGGTCCTCGACCTTGGGCGACAGCGACAGCGTGACGTTCAGCGGCCCGACCGACCCGGCGACGAACTTCCCGCCCGCCGCGTCCGCCGCCTCACGCGCGATCTGGGCGCCGCGGAGGTTCATCTCGTACGCGAGATCCTCGAGCCCGTAATCCGCCTGGCCGATGGTGGTGGCGGTGAACGTGTTCGTCGTCGTGATGTCCGCGCCGGCGTCGAGATACTGGCGGTGGATGTCACGCACGACGTCCGGCCTGGTGATGTTCAGCAGGTCGGGGTCGCCGGTGATGTCACGGGGGTGTTCCTGGAACCGCTCGGTGCGGTAGTCCTCTGGCTTGAGGCCGGCGTTCTGGAGCATCGACCCCCAAGCGCCGTCGAGCACGACGATGCGCTCATCCAGCAGCTTCCGCAGGGTGGTCGTTTTCATCCAGAGCTCCTCCCATGTCGTGGGAGGCGCCCTTGCGGTGAGGTACGGGGCCGAGCGTGGCGGACCCATCGGTCCGTTGCAGCGCCTCTCGACCTTCGGAGAGCTTACCGGATCGACCCGCTCTCGGACTCGGCTCGCGCTCAGAGGTCACTCGAGAACGAGCCCGAGGCTCGCCTGGGCAGCGAAAAGGCGCGACCCCCGTCCTCTCAGATACTGAGACCGCGCCGGCATTGGACGCTTCGCCTTAGAAACCGACGGTCGCCTTCTGGATCTTCACCGGCTTCGCGGGCAGCCCATCGGCGGGACCGTTCGGATCCGTCGGGATGATGCCGTTCGCGACGATCCGGTCCAGGACCTCCATGCCGCGCACGACCTTGCCCATCACCGAGTAGTTCTTCGGGATGTTCGCGAACGAGTGCACGATGAAGAACTCGCTGCCGTTGGTGCCGGGGCCCTGGTTGCCCATGGCGATGGTGCCGCGTTCGTAGGTCTCGGTGCCGTCGACCTCGTCCGGGAACTTGTAGCCAGGACCGCCCTTCTCGGCTTCGTAGATGTCGCCGCACTGCAGGACACCGAGGCGCGAGGAGTTCGTCAGGCGCCAGCACTGGCTGTGGTCGTAGAAGCGCTGCAGGGCCAAGCTCGCCAGGTTGTGCGCGGCGCACGGGGCGGCGCCCGCGCGGTTCAGGCGCACGGTCACGGGGCCGTAGTTGAACCGGAACGTGACGTCGATGGTGCCGCGGGTCAGCGCGAAGGGGAGCGGACGCAGCACCGGCCGGGCGGCGGGGTTCTCCGGCGTCGGCGTGAACTCGCAACGCACGATCGGCAAGGAGGCCGAAGCCGGTGCGGCCGAGGCGACACCCGGCAGCAGGACGGCGGCGAGAGCGGAAACGACAGCGGTGACACCCCAGCGCAGCTTCATGAGGGGGAACCTAACTCAAACGGGTGGTCGTCGGGTAGCGGTTCACGCGGGTCGCGCTGCACCTGCTGCGGTCGAGTGGTTGTGAGTGGCGATTCTGGCTGCGGTTGATCGCGGGTTCGGTCCGTGAAGGCCTCCTTACCTACCCTGAAGGTAGTGAAGGAGGCCTTCACTACCCTGGTTGATCGCCACGTCCGCCCCAGGTGCATCAGCAGTCACAGAGGGGCCTTCATGTACATCGGGCGGGTGAGGGTGGCTGTGAGGCATGGGTCCGGGTGGTCGTGAGCGGCGATTCGGGTTAGAACACCAGTCGCCACTCACGACTAACGGAGCCGCATGTTCACCGCCGCGTACCTCGCCCTCGCCCTCGTCTTGATTCCGCCCACCGAAATCCGCCCGGACCAGGTCGACCACATCGCCCTGCCCTGCGTCCAAGCCGGCGCGTCGGCCGACGACGCTGACACGGCGGGAGCCCTCAACCAGCAACTCGGCACCAAGATGCGCGGCTACATGAATCCCTACAACACCTCGTGCGCGAGAGTCGTGGTCGAAACCGTCCAGAGATCGGGCCTCACCGAACGCGCCGCGGCCATCGCGATCGCCACGGTGATCGTCGAGTCGAGCATCGCCAACCTCGACGGCGGCCTCGGCGATTCGGTCGGGCTCTTCCAGCAACGCGCCAGCTGGGGATCCTTCGAGCAGCGGACCGACCCGGTCTGGGCGACCGGCCGGTTCCTCGCGGTGATGCGGCAGTTCTTTCCCAACGGCACGTGGAACAACGTCGCCATCGGGGACGTCGCCGCGGCGATCCAGCGGCCGGCGGCGAAGTACCGGCATCGCTACGGGGTCGAGGCCGACGACGCGGTCAAGATCGTCAACGAACTCTGGGCCCAGGACGGCAAATGGCCCCTGCCCTCGACGGAGAACAGGGGCCGGTAAGGCCGTGAAGGAACTACTTGCGCCAGGCCGTGCGCTGCTTGCGCATGTCGAGCACCAGCCCGAACACCATCAGCAGGGACAGGCCGATCAGCCACAGGTTCTCGGTCCAGCCGTGGTGGTTGCCGTACAGCATCACCAGCAGGATGATCGCGCTCAGCCAGCCCGCGATCCGCGTCGCCTTCGGGAAGGAGCCGTGCCAGCCCCATTCGGCCGACGGCTCGTCGCGGGGATCGACGGTGTCGACGCCCACCCGGCCACGCTTTTCGACCGCCTTGCTCGCCACGATCAACTCCTCAAGACCCGGTGGTTCACTTGCCAGCGAATGATCCCACACCTGGCTGCACGCGCCGGATGGGCCCCAAGCGACAATGAGCCCCGATGACTACCTCGCGAAGTGTGCTCGTGCTCGGTTCGACCGGCTCGGTCGGCGCCCAGGCCCTCGACGTCGCGGCCCGTAACCCGGACCTGTTCCGGGTCGCCGGGATCGCCGCGGGCGGCTCCGACCCCGCCGCGCTGGCCGCGCAGGCCCTGGCGCACCAGGTCGACGCCGTCGCCGTCAGCAGGCCGACAGCCGTGGAAGACCTGCAGCTCGCGCTGTACGCCGAGGCACAGAAGCGCGGCTACTCCAGCGGCGACTTCAAGCTCCCGCGCATCTTCGCCGGGGCCGACGCCGTCATCGAGATGATCGACACCACCCCGGTCGACGTCGTCCTCAACGCGCTCCCCGGTTCCCAGGGGCTCCCGCCGACGCTGCGCGCGCTGGCCACCGGCGCCACACTCGCGCTCGCGAACAAGGAGTCGCTGATCGCGGGCGGCCCCCTGGTACTGGCCGCGGCCAAGCCCGGCCAGATCGTCCCGGTCGACTCCGAGCACTCCGCGATCGCCCAGGCCCTGCGCGCCGGCCGGGAGGCCGAGGTCGCGAGGCTCGTCCTCACCGCATCGGGTGGCCCGTTCCGCGGCCGCAAACGTGAGGAGCTTGCCGACGTCACCGTCGAGCAAGCGATGGCGCATCCGACCTGGTCGATGGGCCCGCTCATCACGATCAACTCGTCCACTTTGGTCAACAAGGGGCTGGAGCTGATCGAGGCGAAGCTCCTGTTCGACATCGAGACCGACCGCATCGACGTGGTCGTCCACCCGCAGTCGATCATCCACTCGATGGTGACGTTCGTGGACGGCTCGACGATCGCCCAGGCCAGCCCGCCCGACATGCGGCTGCCCATCGCGCTGGCCCTGCACTGGCCGGACCGCGTTCCGGAAGCTGCTGCCGCGTGCGTCTGGGACAAGCCCGCGAGCTGGACCTTCGAACCGCTGGACAACGACGCGTTCCCCGCTGTCGAGCTGGCCAGGCACGCTGGGACCGTTGGCGGCTGCGTCCCGGCGGTCTACAACGCCGCGAACGAGGAATTGGTCGCCGCTTTCCTGGCACAGAACACCGGCTTCACCTCGATTGTGGACACTATTGCCCAGGTGGTGGAAGCCGCCGACGAATGGCGTCGCGAACCTCGCGACGTTGATGACGTACTTGCTGCCGAGCGCTGGGCTCGCGCGCGTGCCGGTGCGCTGATCGGTAAGGGGAAGTAGCGCGTGCTCTGGTTCATTCTCGGGATCGTGCTGTTCGCGCTGGGCATCTGCCTGTCCGTCGCCCTGCACGAGGCCGGCCACATGTGGGCGGCCAAGGCCTTCGGCATGAAGGTCCGGCGCTACTTCATCGGCTTCGGGCCGACGATCTTCTCCTTCCGGCGCGGCGAGACCGAGTACGGCGTCAAGTGGATCCCGCTCGGCGGCTTCTGCGACATCGCGGGCATGACCGCGCTCGACGAGGTCACGCCGGAGGAGTCGAAGCGCGCGATGTGGCGCTTCAAGACCTGGAAGCGCACCGTCGTCATGTCGGCGGGCTCGGCGATGCACTTCATCCTCGGTTTCATCATTCTCTACCTGATGGCCGTCACCATGGGCCTGCCGAACCCGGCCGCGCAGGCCGCCCCCACCGAGGCGGTGATCAGCGCCACGTCGTGCGCCCGTGCGGCCACCACGATGGAGCAGCTGAACGACACGACCTGCCCGCCCGGCGCTCCGACCCCCGCGAAGACCGCCGGCCTCCAGGCGGGCGACAAGGTCCTGTCCGTCGCGGGCAAGCCGGTGAAGACCTGGCGCGACATGCTCGCCGCCGTCCAGGTCGCAGGCGGCCCGACGCCGTTCGTGGTCGAGCGGAACGGACAGCAGGTGAACCTGACCGTCGACGTGCCGCGGGTGCAGCGGCTGGTCGCCGACGGTTCCAACAACACCACGGTCAAGGACGTCGGCATGATCGGCGCCTCGCCGATCCAGAACACCGCGCCGCCGATGCTGACCTACGGCCCGGTCGACGCGGTCGGGGCGACGTTCAGCTTCACCGGCACGATGTTCTCCGAGACCGCCAAACGGCTGATCGAGTTCCCGTCGCGGATCCCCGCGGTGGTGGATTCCATCTTCGGCGGCGAGCGCGACCCGAACACCCCGGTCAGCGTGGTCGGCGCCAGCCGCATCGGCGGTGAGGCCGCCGAGCGCGGTCTGTGGGAGATCTTCGTTCTCCTGCTGGCGAGCCTGAACTTCTTCATCGGCGTGTTCAACCTGCTGCCGCTGCTCCCGCTCGACGGCGGGCATATCGCGGTCGTCTGGTACGAGCGGGTCCGGGACTGGTTCCGGAAAATGCGGGGCAAGGCGGCGGGCGGTCCGGTCGACTACACGAAGCTTTCCGCCGTCACGATGGTGCTCGTTTTCCTCGGCGGCGCGGTGACTCTGCTCACTGTCACCGCCGACATCGTGAACCCGGTCAAGCTGTTCCAGTGACGGGGAGCCCCGATTACGGAGCGCGCTGTCAGTACCGTTGGGCTGCCCAGGTAATGCTGCTCACCGTGACGGCTGACGTCGTGTATGTCCGCCGATCGGGGTAGGTACGCTTGAAGGCGTGACTGTCGCTCTAGGTATGCCAGCGCTTCCTCCTCCCGTCCTCTCCGAGCGTCGTAAGACCCGACAGCTGCAGGTCGGGCCGGTCGGCGTCGGGAGCGAGCACCCGATTTCGGTGCAGTCGATGACCACCACACTCACCTCCGACGTCAACGCGACCCTGCAGCAGATCGCCGAACTGACCGCTGCGGGCTGTGACATCGTGCGGGTCGCGTGCCCGTCCGCGGACGACGCCGAGGCGCTGTCCGCGATCGCCAGGAAGTCGCAGATCCCGGTGATCGCCGACATCCACTTCCAGCCGAAGTACGTCTTCGCCGCGATCGAGGCCGGCTGCGCGGCCGTCCGGGTGAACCCGGGCAACATCCGCAAGTTCGACGACCAGGTCAAGGAGATCGCGCGGGCCGCGAAGGACCACGGCACCCCGATCCGGATCGGCGTCAACGCGGGTTCGCTGGACAAGCGGATCATGGACAAATACGGCAAGGCGACCCCGGAGGCGCTGGCCGAGTCGGCGCTGTGGGAGGCGTCGCTGTTCGCCGAACACGACTTCTACGACGTCAAGATCTCCGTGAAGCACAACGACCCGGTCGTCATGGTGCGCGCGTACGAGATCCTGGCCGAGCAGTGCGACTACCCGCTGCACCTCGGCGTGACCGAGGCGGGACCGGCGTTCCAGGGCACCATCAAGTCGGCCGTGGCCTTCGGTGCGCTGCTGCGGCAGGGCATCGGCGACACCATCCGCGTCTCGCTGTCGGCGCCGCCGGTGGAAGAGGTCAAGGTCGGGATCCAGATCCTGCAGTCGCTGAACCTCAAGGAGCGCAAGCTCGAGATCGTCTCGTGCCCGTCTTGCGGCCGCGCGCAGGTGGACGTCTACACGCTCGCCGAGCAGGTGACCGCCGGGCTCGAGGGCATGGAGATCCCGCTGCGCGTCGCGGTCATGGGCTGCGTCGTCAACGGTCCGGGTGAGGCACGCGAGGCCGACCTCGGCGTCGCTTCGGGTAATGGCAAGGGCCAGATCTTCGTCAAGGGCGAGGTCATCAAGACCGTGCCCGAGCACGCGATCGTCGAGACGCTGATCGAAGAGGCCATGCGGATCGCCGAGGAGTCGGGCCAGACGATCGGCGAGGGAGAGCCCACCGTCACGGTCGGCTGAGTGGTCGAGACCACGTTATGAACGGTCCGTTCATTACAGAAATCTGTGATGAACGGACCGTTCATAACACTTGGGCGCCCCCACCAGCCAAGGTTCTCTCAGCGTGTCGTAAAGCTTGCGTTCCGTTTACGCCGTCGATCTGGCACCCTGGAGTGGTGTTGCGGCTTGCAGGTGCACGGCTGCTCGATGATCGGGACTATCCGGCGGTCCGTGCCGCGCTCGCCGCGGACCCGGTCGGCAGCTGCATGGTGAGTGCCAGGGTGGAGACCGCGGGTCTCGACCCCTGGCGGCTCGGTGGTGAGCTTTGGGCCGCCGACTCCCGTCCCGTGCGGGCGGGCAGGCTCCAGGGGTTGTGCTTCTCCGGGCCGAACCTGATTCCCTTGCGCGGCAATGCCTCCGCCTTGCGTTCCTTCGCCGACCGAGCCCTGCGCCGCCAGCGGAGCTGTTCTTCGCTCGTCGGCCACGCGGAGCAGGTCATCGGGCTGTGGGACGAACTCGAGCCCGAATGGGGCCCCGCCCGCGAAGTACGGCAAGACCAGCCGCTGATGGCGCTGGACGGGGTCCCGCACGTGGCCGCCGATCCGCTGGTCCGCGCGGTACGCCCGGAGGAACTCGACAGGTATCTTCCGGCCGCGATCGCGATGTTCATCGAAGAGGTCGGTGTCGATCCCCGCAACGGCGACGGCGGCGCCGGGTATCGCGCCCGCGTCGCGGAACTGATCGCGGGCGGCCGCGCGTTCGCGCGGTTCGAAGACGGCGAGGTCGTCTTCAAGGCCGAGATCGGCGCGATGTCGTCCACGGTCGGCCAGATCCAGGGAGTCTGGGTGCATCCGGAACGCCGCGGCGGCGGCCTCGGCACCGCCGGGACGGCGTCCGTGGTGACCAGGCTCGTCCGCGGCCTTGGCCGCACCGCGAGCCTGTACGTCAACGCCTACAACAGCCCGGCGCTCGCCGCCTATCGCAGGATCGGCTTCCAGCAGGTCGGGCAGTATGCGACGGTTCTTTTTTAGAGGACACAGCTAGTGTCCTGAGTCCGAAGTCCGTGTCGTAAGTACGCGGGCAAGCACGGTGACCCTGTTCGCCGAACTCACGTGCTCAGAAACGTGACTCACGTGCTTGTAGCCGTAACTCGCGTGTGCGGTCTCCAAGCACGCGAGATCCGCCTCTGAGCACGTGAAATACGGCTCTGATCACGTGAGTGCGGGGTTTGATCCAGGTTCCCGATGGACGCACGAACCTCCGGCGCAGGACACTAGACCGGCGTTGCGTTCGGTCGGAAAGCCGCCGGGGCTGGCAGGATCCGTTGCATGCCAGCAGGTCGTCGTGTCGCCGTCGTCGTGCTCGCGGGGGTGGTGGCCCTTTCGGCCGCCGGTTGCGGACTCTTCGCCGATTCCGGTCCCGATGACGCCGTCTCGGGCTTCCTCGACGGGCTCTCCTCCGGCGACGTCGCCGCCGCGGCCTTCTTCACCGATTCGCCGGACGCCGCGCGCGCGTCCTTGGAGATGGTGCGGAAGGCGCTTTCCCCCGAGTCGATCAAGGTCGCGGACACGAAGGTTCAGCATTCGTCCGGGGCGGACAACGGGACGGCGACCTATCAGCTCACCTGGAACCTCCCGCGCGGCCGTGTCTGGACGTACAAGGCCGACGCTCAGGTCCATTCCACTCAGGACGGCTGGAAGGTGCGGTGGCTGCCGACGGCGCTCCATCCGCAACTGGCCGTGCAGCAGACCATCACGCTGAAGTCCGAACCACCGGACCTCGCGCCGGTGCTCGACCGTGACGGGATGCCGTTGCTGCGCCCGCAGACCGTCGTCGGCGTGGTGCTCGACCCGGCGAAGGCGGGGGACCTGGTGGCGGTCTCCGACAAACTCGGCGCGGTGCTCGGCCGGTTCGACGCCTCGGTGACCGGCCAGTCGATCCGCGACGGGGTGAAGACGCTCAAGCCAGGTTCCGGCTATCCGGTGATCAGCCTGCGCGCGAACGACTACCAACAGGTGAAACCCGAGATCTACGACCTGCCCGGCGTCCGGTTCGGCCAGCAGGACCGGTTGCTGCCCGACGACAAGAACTTCGGCAAGCAGGTACTGCCCGCCGTCCGCTCGCTCGTCGAGGACCAGGTGGAGGGCTCGGCGGGCTGGCGGGTCGTCACGCTCGACACGGGCGGTGGCGAGATCATCGACCTGCACACCGAACACCCCAAACCGGCTCCGGCGGTCGTCAGCACGCTCAGCGTGAAGGCCCAGGGGTCCGCGGAGCGGGCGCTCGCCTCGCTGCCGACGGCTTCCGCGCTGGTCGCGATCCAGCCGTCGACCGGCGAACTCCTGGCCGTGGGGCAGAACGCCCCGGCCGACACGCAGGGCGCGATCGCGCTCAGCGGCCGGTTCCCGCCGGGCTCCACGTTCAAGATGGCCACCGCCGTCGCGGCGCTGACCGCGGGCACGGTGCAGGCGAGCAGCCCCGTCGACTGCCCCGGCACGGCCACCTTCGAGAACCGGACGGTGCCGAACGAGGGCAAATTCGCGCTCGGCGTCGTCCCGCTGTCGACCGCGTTCGCCAAATCCTGCAACACGACGTTCGCGAAGCTCTCGACCGACCTGCCGCCTGCCGCGCTGACGGACGCCGCGCGCGACCTCGGCATCGGCGCCGACTTCGTGATCCCGGGACTGACCACGATCACCGGTTCGGTGCCGCCGTCGAACACCGTCGCGCAGCGGGCGGAGAGCGGCTTCGGTCAGGGGACCGTCGTGGCGAGCCCGTTCGGGCTGGCGGTCGCCGCCGCGACGGTTCAGGCGGGGAAGGTCCCAGTGCCGACGCTGGTGCGGGGGATGACCACGACGTCGTCCGGGCTCGGGAAGCCGATCCGGCCGGAGGTGCTCGACGCCGTCCGCGGGATGATGCGCGAGGTCGTCACCGACGGCACGGCGACCCTGCTCAAGCCCCTGCCCGAGGTTCGGGGCAAGACCGGGACCGCCCAGTTCGGCGACGGGACGCGTTCGCACGGCTGGTTCGTCGGCTACACCGGCGACCTGGCCTTCGCGGTGCTGGTCACCGACGGGGGGACGTCCAAACCCGCGGTCGAGGCCGCCCAGCGCTTCCTGGCGGGACTCGGTTAGCGACCAGGTCGTAGGCTGGACTCATGTCCGTTCGTTCCCCCTTGAAGCCCGGCGTCCAGACGCCGAGGCGAGTCGTCCCCGCCAGCATCGCCCGCCCCGAGTACGTCGACCGGCCGGCGCCGAAACGCGACACGGGCAACGGGGTCCGCACGCCCGAGGTGATCGAGGCGATGCGCGTCGCGAGCCGGATCGCGGCGCAGGCGCTCGAGGAAGGCGGCAAGGCCGTCAAACCCGGCGCGACCACCGACGACATCGACAAGGTGATCCACGAGTTCCTGCTGGACAACCACGCGTATCCGTCCACCCTCGGCTACCGCGCGTTCCCGAAGTCGTGCTGCACCTCGCTCAACGAGGTGATCTGCCACGGCATCCCGGACTCGACGGTGATCGAGGACGGCGACATCTGCAACATCGACGTCACCGCGTTCATCGGCGGCGTCCACGGCGACACCAACGCCACGTTCCTCGCGGGTGACGTCTCCGAGGAGGCGCGGCTGCTGGTCGAGCGCACGCGCGAAGCGACCATGCGCGCGATCAAAGCCGTCCGCCCCGGCAGGCAGCTCAACGTGATCGGCCGCGTCATCGAGGCGTACGCGAAGCGGTTCGACTACGGCGTCGTGCGGGACTTCACCGGCCACGGCGTCGGGCCGGCGTTCCACACCGCGCCGACCGTCCTGCACTACGAGGAGCCGTCGGTCGACACGGTCATCGAGCAGGGCATGACCTTCACGATCGAGCCGATGATCACCCTCGGCACCATCGACTACGACATCTGGGCCGACGACTGGACCGTCACGACCAAGGACAAGAAGTGGACCGCCCAATTCGAGCACACCCTCGTGGTGACCGAAGACGGCGCCGAGATCCTCACGCTGCCCTGACGTGAGCCGAAAGGGCCCTTCACCGCATGCGATGCGGTGAAGGGCCCTTTTGTACTTTCAGCTCTCTTCCCGCTCCACCCTGGCGAGCAGCTCGTCGAGGAAACCGCACGCCTCGGAGGCGGCCCGGTCGGCGTCGCCGTCGGCGATGGCCTCGGCGAGTCCCTCGTGGCCGATCTCCGGCAGGTATTCGCCTCCCGGTGTCACGTTCGACGTCGCGGCCACGCTGGCCGTGATCACCTCGGTGAGCCCTCGGTACATCTCGGTCAGCAGGGTGTTATGTCCACTTTGGACGACGGCGAAGTGGAATTCAGCGTCGAGACGGGCGAAATCCTCCCAGTGGCGCTCCCGCAGTTCGAGATTGCGGCGTTCTAGCAGTGAGCGGAGCTCGGTGACCTCCTCGTCGGTCCGCGACAGGGCCGCGAGCCGGGCACCTTCGACCTCGAGGATGCGTCGTACCTGCAGCACCTCGCGCAGCTCCGAACCGCACAACCGCCGGATCGCGCCCGAGACCTCGCTCGTCGCCCGCACGTAGGTGCCGTCGCCTTGCCGGACCTCGAGCAGACCCGTGTGGGCGAGCGCACGAACGGCTTCCCGGACGGTGTTGCGGCCGACACCGAGCTGTCCCGCCAGCTCCGGCTCGGTCGGAATCCGCTGCCCGATGGGCCATTCTCCCTGCGTGACGGCGTCACGCAGCTGCTCTATGACCTGATCGACCAGGCCGGCACGGCGCGTGGTGGCCAATGGCACAGCGTTGTCCCTTCATCCAATCATCCTATGTATGTGATACTAGCCGACGTGCGTGTCGACTCCCGAGAACCCGTTTCCCCGTTCGACGATCGTCTTGAACTCGAAGGCTCGATCGAGACGGAGTGGCGGCCGGGAGTGATCTCCGGCGGCGTCCTGCTCGGCGTCGCGGTCATCCTGGTCGCCCTCAACCTGCGCCCGGCGATCACCAGCGTCGGCCCGATCCTCGGTGAGATGCGCGACGACCTCGGCGCCACGGCGACCTGGGCCGGCGTGCTCACCACACTCCCTGGCCTGTGTTTCGCCGCCGCCGGGCTCACCGCTCCCGCGCTGGCCCGCCGGTTCGGTGTCGGCGTGGCCATCGCGTCCGCGCTGTCGGTGCTGGCCGTCGGACTGGTGCTGAGGGTGCTCGACGGCCCGTACGTCGTGCTCGGGGGAACCCTGGTGGCCACGGCGGGAATCGCACTGGCGAACGTGCTGATCCCAGTCGTCATCAAGGACTCCTTCCCTGCGCGTGTTGGCATGATGACCGGCGTGTACACCGCCGCTCTTCAGGGCGGAGGCGCCCTGGGGTCCGCGCTCACCCCTCCCCTGGAGAGCGCGTTCGGCGGCTGGCGTCAAGGTCTCGGCGCCTGGTCGGTGCTGGCGGTGCTCGCACTCCTCGTCTGGATTCTCGCAGCCCGCGGTACCGGGCGTGCGCCCGTTGCCGAGGCAGGCAAGCAGGGTAGCGGGCCATCGCTCCTGCGGAGCCCCCTTGCGTGGATGGTCACCCTTTTCTTCGGCACTCAGGCCTTTTTGGCCTACGTCGTGATGGGCTGGCTGCCGGAAGTGATGATCGACGCCGGAGTAAGCAAGGGTGATTCCGGACTGTTGCTCGGGCTGATCTCGCTCATCGCCGTCCCGATCAGCCTCGTGGTGGCGCCGATGGCGGCGCGGCACAACAGTCAGAGCCCGTGGATCGTCGGGCTCGGCGTCTTCGGCTTCGCGGGCATGGTCGGCATGATGGTCGCCCCGGCCGCCTCACCGCTGCTCTGGTGCCTCCTCATCGGGCTCGGGATGAGCGTCTTCTCGCTCGCGCTGACGGTGATCGCGCTGCGGGCGCGCACCGGCGCGGACACCGCGCGACTCTCGGGGATGGCGCAGGGCATCGGCTACCTGATGGCTGCTGTCGGGCCGTTCCTCTTCGGTCTGCTCCACGACCTCACCCACGGCTGGACCGTGCCGTGGATCATGATGCTCGTCGTCTTCGTCGCACAGATGACCTTCGGCGCCTTCGCCGGTCGCCGCCGCTTCGTCTGAACGCGTTCAAAAAACTTCTTGACCCCGTACCGGGCGGAGCCATAGCCTGAGCGAGTTGAACCTGTTCAAAAACTCGGTTCCTGGGGGTCGGAGTGGTGGAGGAACTGGCGTTCGGGACGGCCTTGGCCTGCTTCGCCGCGGTGTGTGTCGCCGTGGCACCGGAGCGGCTCGCGGTCGCGGCCTCGCCGGACGAGTTCTACCGCGCCGTGGACCGCGTCTGCGTACAGGTGGAGTCGGACAGCAGCGCGGCGATCCAGCGCTACTGGCCGGATCCGAAGGGGGACGTCGCGACGGAGCTGCGCAAGTGGCAGCACTACGTCGCGACGAAGGTGGACGACGCCAAGGACGTCCTCAAGGGGGCGACGGGGGTCCGCACGGTGCCGGGAGGGGCGGCATCGGCGCGGGAGGAGTTCTTGGCGGCCGTCCGCCGGTACGTCGAGGCGGGCGAGCGGTTCTCGGGGGACGGGGCCCGCTCGGCCACTTTGATGGGTGCCTCGGACACCCAGATGAACGCGGTGAGCGAGCTCGCGGTGCGGAACGGGGCCCGCAACTGCGAACACGTCGTCTGAGGCACCCGGCGTGCAATGAAGGACGCTTTCATAGCAAAATTTGCTATGAAAGCGTCCTTCATTGCACAGGCAGGCTCCAAAAGCGGCCGCAACTAGAGGACTAATTGCGGCGGAGATCAGTCCAGCGGCAGGTTCAGCAGCGCGTTCTCGACCAGTTCCGGCATCGCCGGGTGGATCCAGTACTGCCCGCGCGCCATGCTCTGCGCGTCGAGACCGAAGCTCATCGCCTGGATCAGCGGCTGGATCACCGACGACGCCTGCGGGCCGATGATGTGCGCGCCCAGCAGCTGCCCGGTGGCCGGGTCGGCGAGCAGCTTCGCGAAGCCGGTGGTGTCCTCCATCGCCCAGCCGTAGGCGATACCGGCGTAGTCCTGGTGCGAAGTCACGTACGAAACGCCGCGCTCGCGGGCCTCGCGTTCGGTCAGCCCGACCGAAGCGACCTGCGGCGAGGTGAACACCGCGTGCGGGACGAACCGGTGGTCGGCTTCGATCCGCTCGTCCGGGTGCAGCAGGTTGTGCTGCACGACGCGTTGCTCGTGGTTCGCGACATGCTTCAGCTCGAAGACCGACGAGAGGTCGCCGAGCGCGTAGATCCCCTCGACCACGGTCTGCTGGTACTCGTCGACCACGACGTGCCCGCGCTCGCCCGTGGTCACGCCGGTGGCGGCGACGTCGAGGAGGTCGGAGTTCGGTGTGCGGCCGGTCGCGACCAGCAGGACGTCGGCCTCGACGGTCTCGGCACCCTGCGGGCCTTCGAGGTCCAGCGCGACACCCGACGAGGTCTTGCGCGCGCGGACGGTCTTCCGGTCGAGCCGGACGTCGAACCGCTGCGCGGCCAGGTCGGTGAACCGGGCGCTGACGTCGTCGTCCTCGGTACGCAGCAGTGCGCCGGACCGGTTGACCACGGTCACGTTCACCCCGAACGAGGCGAAGACGTGCGCGAACTCGGCCGCGATGTACCCCCCGCCGAGGATCACGATGCTCGCGGGCAGTTCGTCGAGCCGCATCACGGTGTCGGAGGTGTGGTACCCGGTTTCGGCGAGGCCGGGGACGTCCGGGATCACCGGGCGCCCACCCGCGGCGAGGACGAACCGGTCGGCCGTGATCGTCTCGGCCGGGCGGCCGTCGGGGTAGCTGACCTGGAGTTCCTTGTGCCCGGTGAAGCGGCCTTCGCCCTCGTACACGGTGACGTTCTTGTTGTCCTCGTGCTTGACGCGGTACTCGCGTCCGCCCGAGGCGATCGGGTCGATGCGCCCGAAGATCCGGTCGCGGACATCGCGCCAGCGGACGCCGAGCAGTTCCTCGTCGACGCCGAACTTCGCCGACGACGCGGGGGTGGCCGCGACGTTGGCGGCGTGCACGAACATCTTCGTCGGGATGCAGCCCACGTTCAGGCAGGTGCCGCCGAACGTGCCCTTCTCCACGATCGCCGTGTTCCAGTCCGCGAAACGCGGGTCGAGGATCGAGTTACCCGATCCGGTACCGACGATCACGAGGTCGTAGTGGGGCACGCTGACTTCCTTTGCGGCTGGAGCGGGTGGTTCCGACTCTAGCCAACTTGTCACGGCGACCGGTTGTTCCCGGTCAGTGCCCGTTCGAACTGAAGTGCATCCGGTCCTTCGGGGTCGTCCAGGTGCCGCCCCAGGTCCAGCCGATCGCGGAGAAGGCGGCCACGGTCGGATCGCCCGGCGTGATCATCCCCGGCCGCCGGTTCCCCCGGTCGAGGTACGCGGAGGCCAGCTCCGGCAGGACGAGGTCGCCCTTGGTGTACGGGTTGCAGAAGGGGTTGACGTCGACCGCGAGTCCGTAGGCGTGCGCGGACCAGTTCGTCTGACCGCGGGCCGGACGGCAGACGAAGGCGTTGGTGTTGTTCCCGTCACCCGTCGGGGGAGCGGTGAGTTCCGCGGGAGCGGTCACGCGCATTTCCTCGATCGGGAATTTCGCGGCGAACAACCGCCCGAAAACGGTGACGACGGCGTTCGACACGGAAGCGTTCACGAGCATTTCACCCGTATGCGCGCGGCCGTCGAAACCCCAGAACGACAACGTGAGATAGCGCAGCTCGGTCGACTTGACCGGACAACCGGCCTGCCAAGTACTGCGCGCGAGTACGTCGGCGGGAATGGCGTCCACCGTGCCGGCGAACCGGTTCCCGGCGGGCGGTGGCAACAGGTCCGCGGTCGGCAGGGATCTGGTGGCCAGCACCGGAGGAGTCGGGAGGATCTGCCCGAAACCGTCACGGCGCAAGGGAAGCGGCTTCGCGCCGACCTGCCAGACCGGTGCGGGAGGCGGGATCGGCGTGCTCGGTATCGGTGCTGGTGAAGAGGTTTGCGCCGGACTGCTCGTAGCGGCCGATGTGGACGGCGTGGACGACGGGGATGGCGCCGGAACAGGCGGGGCGGGACTGGAACACGACAGCAGGAGAAAGGCCGTAGCCGCCAGAATCGTCGCCGTCGCCCGCACGAGGTCCAGCGTGACAGATGCGTTCGGTGAGCACAGGTCCACCCGTTTCAGTGACACCACATCGGGCTTTCTCCGATTAGGGTATTCGCGATCGCTTGTGTACGCGCTGGAGTCGAATGACTTCCCAGGGTTTGACCGTACGTACGCCCCGGTGAAGGGACCGAACATGCCCAAGAAGTCACGTCGCACCCTGCTGCTCGCCGTCGGAGCAGTCCTCGCGACGGCCGTGATGGTGCCGGTCGCGGTCAACAGCGCGTCGGCGGACGACAGCGCGGTGGGCGGACCGGAAAAGGCCGTCGAGCCGAGGATCGTGGGCGGCGGCAAGGCCTCGGTCTCGCAATACCCCTACGCGGTCTACTTGGCCGATCGCGGCGGCAACCAGTTCTGTGGCGCGGTGATCGTCAGTTCCACGACGGTCGCGACGGCGGCGCACTGCGCGGACGCGGTCAAACGCGCCGACGTCCGGGTGGTCGCGGGCCGGGAGGACAAGCGCTCGCGGGACGGCGTGGAACTGCGCGTTTCGAAGGTCTGGGTCAGCCCCGACTACAGCGGTGACCCCGGCAAGGGTGACGACATCGCGGTGATGACGGTCAGCGGTCAGCTGCCGTACCGGCCCGCGAAGGTCGCGGACAACGGCAACGCCGACCTGTACAGCGAAGGGACGAAGGCGACGGTGCTCGGCTGGGGCCGCGTCGCCGACGGCGGCGCTCGGTCGGACTACCTGCGCAGCGCGGTCGTCCCGGTGGTCAGCGACAAGACCTGCCGCGCCGCGTACTCGGGCTACGACCCGAGTGACATGGTGTGCGCCGGTTACCCCGAAGGCGGGGTCGACGCCTGCCAGGGCGATTCCGGTGGTCCGCTGATGGTGGACGACACGCTGATCGGCATCGTTTCGTTCGGCGAAGGCTGTGCGAAGGCGGGTAAACCGGGCGTCTACACCCGCGTCTCCCACTACGCGAACGAGATCTCCCAGCAAAACAGCCGCAAACTGATCGGCTGATCGATGCCGTCTTCACGTCCGATGTGCTAACAAGTGGGCGTGAGCACCGACACCCCGATCATCGAGACCTCGTCGTTCCCGCTGTCCGTCGCCGGTGACGAGATCACCGCCGCACAGCTGCACGGCATCCTCCGCCTGCGCGTCGACGTGTTCGTCGTCGAGCAGGAGTGCGCCTATCACGAGATCGACGGGCGTGATCTCCTGCCAGGCACCCGGCACCTCTGGGTCGGCGGTTCCGTCGCCGTCGACTCGTACCTGCGGGTGCTGCAGGACGCCGGCGGCACCTTCCGTATCGGCAGGGTGTGCACGGCGGTCCGCTCACGTGGCAAGGGACTGGCGGGACGGCTGATGGAGACCGCGCTCGCGGGCATCGGGGACGCGCCGTGTGTCCTCGACGCGCAGACGTACGCGAAGGACTTCTACGCCAAGTACGGCTTCGTGGTCGAAGGCGACGAGTTCATGGAAGACGGGATCCCGCACTTCACGATGTGGCGCCGGGAGGCGCCGCAGCCGTGATCACCCCGACCGCGCGGTCCACGTCGGCCTCGGTGAGGTCGGCGCGCGCGGTCAGGCGCAGACGGGAGATGCCGTCCGGCACGGACGGCGGGCGGAAGCAGCCGACACGGATGCCCTGATCCGCGCACGAGGCCGCCCACGCGACGGCCGCTTCGGGTGACGGCGCCTGCACCGAGATCACCGCGGCGTCCGGGAGACTGACCCGGAACCCCGCCGCTTTCAGTTGCATCGCAAGGTTTCCGGCCGCGTCGGTCACCTTGGTGGCCAGCTCCGGCTCGGCTTTCAGCGCGGTGAGAGCGGCCAGCGCGGCGGCGGCACTGGCCGGCGCGAGCCCGGTGTCGAAGATGAAACTGCGTGCGGTGTCCACGAGGTGCTTGATCACCCGGCGCGGCCCGAGCACCGCTCCGCCTTGCGCGCCAAGGGATTTCGACAACGTGATCGTGGTGACGACGTCCGGCGCCCCGGAGAGTCCCGCCGCGTGGACCGCGCCTCGGCCGCCCTCGCCGAGGACGCCGAAGCCGTGGGCGTCGTCGACGAGCAGCGACGCGCCGTGCTCCCGGCAGACACCGGCGAGTTGCTCCAGCGGGGCGATGTCGCCGTCGACGGAGAACACGGAATCGGTGACGACGAGCGCGCGTGGTTTGCGGCGGGTCGCGAGCGCGTGCTTGAAAGCGGCCGGTTCGCTGTGCGCGACAGCGGCGATGTCCGAACGGGACAGACGGCAGCCTTCGATCAGCGAGGCGTGGATGTACTTGTCCGTGACGATCGCGGAATCCGCGCCGGACAAGGCCGTGACGGCGCCGAGGTTCGCGGTGAAGCCGGACGAGAAGACCAGCGCGGCCTGAGTGCCGCAGAAGCGGGCGAGTTCGTGCTCGAGTTCCGCGTGGACCTCGGTGGTGCCGGAGACGAGGCGGGAGCCGGTCGCCCCGGCGCCCCAGCGCAACGCGGCCGCGGCGGCCGCACCGGCGACGCGTTTGTCCCTGGCGAGCCCGAGGTAGTCGTTGCCCGCGAGGTCCAGCTCCGGTTCCTGCGCCTGCCGGATACGCAGCTTGCGCACCAGCCCGGCTTCGGCCCGCTTCTCCGCCTCTACGTCGAGCCAGTCGAAAACCTGCTCGGGCGGGAGGTTCTGGGGAGTGGGGCCGGGAGAAGTCACGTCCCGCAGTCTCCCACCCGCGTTCCGGCGGCCGGTGCGGTGGTCCCGCTGTGGACCCGGCCGGAACGAGATGAACGGGGCTTTCATCGCAAAATTTGCGATGAAAGCCCCGTTCATCTCACGCTGGGGACCGGGGTGAACCGGCTCCGATCAGCTGTCGTAGCTGCGACGCGGGCGTCCGGCGCCCGGACGCTGCGGGCGGCCGCTGCCGCCACCGGACTCGCCACGACGCTGCGGGCGGCCGCGGAAGCCGCCGGGACGGCCACCTTCGCGGGAACCCTGGTAGCCACCGCGGTCGCCGCCACCGTAGCCGCGGCCACCGCCGCGACGCGGGGACTCACGACGACGCTCGATGACCGGCTCACCGCTGGGCTGCTGCGCACCGGTGATGCGAGCGAGCTCGGCGTCGCCCGGGCGGACCGTGGTCTGCTCGGCGCGGACACCGGCGCGGTCGGTCATCCGGCGCACCATGCGACGCTGGTCGTGGGTGACCAGCGTGACCACGACACCGGACGCCCCGGCGCGCGCGGTGCGGCCGGCGCGGTGCAGGTAGTCCTTGTGGTCGGCGGCCGGGTCCACGTGCAGCACCAGCGAGATGTCGTCGACGTGGATACCGCGCGCGGCGACGTCCGTGGCGACGAGCACCGGGGCGAAGCCCTCCTTGAAGTCCGAGAGGACGCGGTTGCGCTGCCCCTGGGTCTTGCCGCCGTGCAGAGCGGCCGCGTGGACGCCCTTCTCACGCAGGCGCTCGGTGAGACGGTCCACGTGGTGCTTGGTGCGGACGAACATGATCGTGCGGCCCTCGCGGGCACCGATCTCGGTGATGATGTCCTGCTTGTCCTGGTGCGACACCTGGAGCACGTGGTGGTCCATGGTGGTGACGCTGGCGGTCGACGGGGCCACCGAGTGCGTGACCGGGTTCGTCAGGTACGCCCGGACCAGGCGGTCGACGTCACCGTCGAGGGTGGCGGAGAACAGCAGGCGCTGGCCGTCACGCGGGGTCAGGTCGAGGATCTCGCGGACCTGCGGCATGAAGCCCATGTCGGCCATCTGGTCGGCTTCGTCGAGCGCGATGAAGGTGCACTCCGACAGCGACGCGGTGCCCTGGCGGACGTGGTCCGACAGACGGCCGGGGGTGGCGATCAGCAGGTCGACGCCGCGGGAAAGCGCATCGGCCTGGCGGGTGAAGGCCATGCCGCCGACGGCGGTGCGGCACCACAGGCCGAGGGACTTGGCCAGCGGGGTCAGCGAGTCGGCGACCTGCATGGCCAGCTCACGGGTCGGGACGAGGATCAGCGCGCGGGGGTGCTTCGGACGGGCGCGGCCGCCGTTGAGCCGGGTCAGCATCGCGAGGCCGAAGGCCAGGGTCTTGCCGGAACCGGTCTGGGCGCGGCCCAGTACGTCGCGGCCGGCGAGCGCGTCGGGGATGGTCGCCGACTGGATCGGGAACGGGGTGGTGATTCCGCCCTCGGCCAGTGCCCGCAGCAGCGGCTCGGGAAGACCGAGCTCCGCCCAGGTCGTGGCCTTGACACTCTCGACGGCGTCGTTGTGCAGCATCGCGTCACCCGCGGGGCGGGTGCGCGGCTTGCGGTGCTGCCGGGCCGACGGTGAGGTGTGGCCGGAGTTGAACGTGACTGTCACAAATGCCTCTCGGACGTGGCACGTCGCAAGGAGGCCCGGGCTGCCCGCACGCAGGCAGGGCAAGATGGTGTGCACAGATGGGCGTTCACAGGGACGAACCCGGCACACCGCGTCTGTATGACACCGCGCGCCAATTGGTTGATACGGATACCGCGAGCCATTCGGTTGGCTTTGGAGGCGACGGACACCACTCATCCACGCCGCCGGTTGCGGTCTAGCACTACTGTACCGGACCGTTATCCGGCCTCCCAATCGGAGGGACCAATTGTGGGCAGGGTCTCCACCGCCGCTTCTCCCGGCGTGTCCTGAAAGGGTCTTTCCGGACGCATCACGTCAGGAAAGACCCTTTCAGGACACTGTGGACGGTCAGCGCAACCCGGCGATCTCTTGCAGTTCCCCGATCAGCTCAGGGACCGCCGTCAGCTGCTCCGGCAGTCCCCGTGAGTGGAACCACGTGGCGATGTTCCGCACGTCCCGCGTGAGGAACTCGAGCCCGCCGGGGTTGGCCACGATGTCGACCACCTGCGGCAGGTCGATCACCATGATCTGCCCGCGGTGGACGAGCAGGTTGTACGCCGAGAGGTCGCCGTGCGCGAGACCTTGTGTCGCCAGCAGTTCCAGCATCGCCGAGGTCTGGAACCACAGTTCCCGCAACTGACCGGGTTCCGGCCGGACCTGTGCCAGCCGCGGTGCGGCGGTCTCCCCGTCGCCGAGGAATTCCAGCAGGATCTCGGTGCCGTCGCGCTGCACCGGGTACGGCACGGGCGCGCCGACCGTCCAGAGCCTGCTCAGCGCGCTGAATTCGGCCACCGCCCACTGTTCGGCGATGAGGTTGCGGCCGAAGCTGCTGCGTGACTCCATGGCCCGCATCTCCCGCGAACGCCGCATCCGCCTGCCTTCGAGATAGCCGGCGTCGCGGTGGAACAACCGGTGCTCGCCACTGCGATACCGCTTGGCCGCGAGCACCGTGCCCTCGGTGCCGGGCAGGTTGCGCCGGACGAGGTGGACGTCGGCCTCCTTGCCGGTTTTGAGGACGCCGAGTTCGGTGTCGACCGCCGCCAGTTCGGTGATCACCCAGTCCGGCCGCGGCTGCGGTCCGTGCTCGGCGTCTCCCCAGGTGCTCCACCGGTCGGCGCCGTCGGGGATGGCGGTTTCGGTGTAGGCGTCTTCGCGCAGCCGGGCGAGCCGGACGCGTTCGGCTTCGGTGAGTCGTCCGCCGCGGGCGGGTTCGGGCTCGTCGTCGAACCGGGCGCGACGGGTGCGGCGTGGACGTTGTTCGTAGGACTCTTCGAGATCGTGCTTGCGCACTGGTGGGTTCTCCTAGTCAGGGATGCCCCACCGGGCGAGCGTCGTGGCTCAGCCGCGAGGGGCGAGTGGATGGGGGCGGCCAACGCCCCGGACAGTCATCTGCACGACGCACCTCCCTGTCGCATCCACCGGCTCCTGCCGGATCGCGCACGATCATCTCGGACACCGCCGGGCGTCCGCAACCGAATTGACGAGGAGTAAGGCAAACGTGCCGTTCTTCGGTGTCGGTCGCGGGGTGGGGTGTCGCGAAAGCCACTTTCGCGACGTCTGATGTCCCGAAAGTGGCTTTCGCGACACGGCCGTTGGGTCTTCACGGACCGAACCCGCGATACGACTCCGTGTCTGACCAGGACCGAGGGCGTCCTTCGTGGCATCGGACGCGGCGAAGGGAGCCTTCACCCCGCCACCGGCCTCGCTCACGATTCCTAAGCCGACCGCAGCCCGGCCAGCTCACCCCGGGACCGCACCTTCAGCTTGCGCAACACGCTCGCGACGTGCTGTTCCACCGTCCGCCGGGACAGGAACAGCACCTCGGCGATCTCCCGGTTGGTGTGCCCGGCGGCGAGCAGCCGGGCGACGTCGCGCTCGCGAGGGGACAGTTCGTCGCCGTAGCCCCGGCGGCCGCGCCGCGAGGGGGCGACCGCGCCGGTGGACCGGAAGGCGTGGCGGCAGCGCGCGGCGTCGCGGGTGGCGCCGAGGTGGTCGAACGTTTCGGCGAGCGCGGCGAACGTCTCGGCGACGTCCTCGTTCCCGGCCAGACGGCAGCGCGTGGCGCGTTCGGCGATCAGCGCCGCGTGATATGGCGCAGGGAGGGCGTCGTAGCGTGTCCGCGCCTGCTCGAAGGCCTTGATCGCCGCCGCGTGGTCGCCCCGGGACGCGGCGATGAGGCCGCGGTTCGCGGCCAGCGCGGCATGGGTGGACGGCGCGTCGAGGTCGCCGATCTCGCGTTCGAACTCGTCGGTCAGCGCTTGTGCCTCGGCGTCGCGCCCGATGGCGCAGTACGCGTCGACGGCGGTCACGAGCAGGTCGGCGCTCCAAGCCCAGACACCCTTGGCGCGCAAGAGTTCCAGCCCCTTCTCGGCCTGCGCGACGGCGGCCTCCCCGAGGTCCTGCGCGAGCAGCATGCCCGCCATCCCGGCGTGCGCGGCGATCGCGACCGGCGTGAACGCGTTCTCCGGCTGGTCCGCCGCGGTCCCGGCGAACCGGGCCGCGGCTTCGTCCCATTCGCCGCGGGCGGCGGCGAGCAGGCCGAGCACCAGGCACAGTTCGCTGGTGACCGGCAGGAGGTCGCGGTATTCGTCGATCAGCGCGTCGGCCCGTTCGGCGAGGCCGTCCCAGTTCCCGGTGAGCCAGTCGGTGTGGACCAAGGTCGCGCGGGCGGCGCTGACGACGTACGGCGCCCCGCAGTCGGCGGCCAGCTGCATCCCGCTGCGCAGCAGGCTCCTGGCGCGGCGGTGGTGGCCGATCCAGGCACAGGCGTCGGCGCTGTTGCAGTGCAGCCGCGCCAGATGCCGCTGCTCGTCGGCCGAAGCGACGCTGGTGGGCGCCCGGTCCAGCATGGCCCACCCGCGCGCGTCCCCGATGTGCAGCCGCGACGCCACGTTGTTGGCCATCAGGATGATCTTCAGCCGTTGGTCGGTGGCCAGGTCGATGAGCCCGTCCACGCGATCCATCCACCGCCGGTGTTCCCGCAGCGGGGTCGCGCCGACCCACGGCTGGGCGAGGACGCCCATCCCGCGTCCGGCGAGGTCGGGCCGGTCGGGGAGGTCGTTGACGGCGAGCTCGATCTCCGTCCTCGCCGCTTCGAGCCCGCCCGCCTGGCGGACCAGCAGCAGCCCCAGCCCCAGCCGGACCTCGCCGCTCAGCCGTCCGGACAGCCTGCCGTCGGTGAGCAGCCGCTCCAGCGCCGGGATGACTTCGGTCTGGCCGAGGCCGTTGCACGCCACCGCGCTGAACTTGACCGCCAGTCTGTCCACATCGGACGGTTGCAGGCCCGGTTCATCGAGCAGAGTGCGGAGCAGATCCGTCGCGGTGGCGAGATCGCCGACCGTCGACGCCTGATCGGCGGCCGCTTCGCCGTACTTCAGGGCACCGGCCCGGTCGCCCGCCTTGCGGCAGTGTTCGGCGAGCCGTACCAACGACTGCGGGAGGCGGTCGCGCAGCAGCCGCGCGGCGCGCCGGTGCAGTTCCTGGCGGTCGGGGCCGGGGATGGTGCGGTAGGCGGCCTGCTGGGCGAGCGCGTGCCGGAAGCCGTATTCGCCCTCGCCGGTCTCCACCAGGACGTTGCGTTCGAGCGCGAGGACCAGTGCGGGGTGGGCACGCTCGGGAGTCAGGGCCGCCGCGGCGGCCAGCAGGTCCGAAGTGGACGGTGTGCCGAGGACGGCGGCGGCCTCGGTGATCCGCCGGGCGGCCGGTGGCAGCGTGGCGAGGCGTTCGACCGTCGCCTCACGCAGCAGCGCCGGTACCTCGACGGCATCGAGCAGGCGCCGCGCGGTGGCGCCGTCGGCGTGCACCGCGCCCTCGATGCCACCGATCGCGTGCACGATCTCCTCGACCACGAACGGGATCCCCGCGGTCCGCTCGTGCAGCCGCGCGGCGAACTCGGCCGAAACGTTCGCCCCGCCGAGCAGGGCCGACACCAGCGCCTGGACGCCGTCGCGGTCCAGCGGACGGAGGGTGACGAGTACGTGCTCGGTCCCGGGTGCGGGCCGGTAAGCGCTGCCGAGCGGGATGCCGCCGGGGGTCTCCTCCCGCCGGTAGGTGAGCAGAAGGGTCAGACCGGCGGGCGGGTCGGTCATCAGGAAACGCAGCAGGCGGCGGGAACCGTCGTCCGCCCAGTGGAGGTCCTCGATGAGGAGGACGTGCGGTCCCACCGAGCCGAGCAGTTCCCGGACGGCGCGGAAGAGCCGGTGCCGTTCGGCCCTCGGGTCACCGAGCCGGGGTGGCGGATCAGGCAGGACGGCAGCGAGTTCCGGCAGGTAGGGACCGAGGACGCCGGTCACGGGGTTGAGTTCGCGTGCCGGGCGGGCGTCTTTCAGCGCGTCGAAGACCACGCCGTACGGGAAGGGCTCGCGCAGCGGCTGGCAGCTTCCGGTGAGGACCGGCCTCCCGGCCAGTTCGGGGCAGGCCAGCAGTTCGGTGGCGAGCCGGGTCTTGCCCACGCCCGCTTCGCCTTCGAGCATGATCACCGCCGGCGAGCGCATCGCGCCGTCGAGGATCTCGCGTAGTTCCGCATCACGGCCGACGAGCACGGGAGAACTCGTCCTGCGTCGGCAGCCACCGATCACCATGCCGGGTCACCCCCGCTTCACGAACAACACCGTTCGAGTGAACGCAGCTTAAGCACCTGTTCGGCGATCACGGAACCCGCTCGGACGGTCACACAACTTTCGTAGGGATGGTGATTTTCCCTAATAGATACGTAGTCCTACGGACCGTTGCCTCGCTTGTTCGTGCAGGTCCCACCACCCGAAAGTGAGACAAGCGTGACTGCTCGTCACGGCGTCGGCCCGGATTCCCGCCGACGCGAACCACCTGTTCGAGTGAACGGAGCTCAGGAAATGCGTGGAGAACTTCGACGTCACCGGATCGCGGGTGCGGTGCTCACCGGAGCCTGTGTAGCGGCCTCGCTGGCCTTCGCCGGATCTGCCACGGCCGCCGAGGGGCAGATCCGCGGCGCCGGTGTGCCGGGAGCCGTCACGGACGGGTACATCGTCTCGTTGAAGAGCGGCGACGCCGGTCTCGCGGCGAAGTACGGCGGCCAGGTGAAGGCGACCTACAGCGCCGCGCTGAACGGCTTCTCGGCGAAGATGACCGAGGCACAGGCCAAGCGGCTCGCCGCCGACCCCAATGTCGACTTCGTCCAGCAGGACGCCGTCGCCTACATGACCGGCACCCAGACCAACCCGACCTGGGGCCTGGACCGGGTCGACCAGAAGAACTTGCCGCTGGACAAGAAGTACACGTATCCCAACGACGGTGCCGGGGCGACGGTCTACGTCCTCGACACCGGTGTCGACTACCGCCAGTCCGAGTTCGGCGGCCGCGCGACCAGCGGATACGACTTCATCGACAACGACAGCGACGCCCGCGACTGCCAGGGTCACGGCACGCATGTCGCCGGCACGGTCGGCAGCGCCACCTACGGCGTGGCCAAGGGCGCCAAGATCGTCTCGGTCCGCGTGCTGAACTGCCAAGGCAGCGGCCAGTACTCGCAGATCATCAGCGGGATCGACTGGGTCGTGAAGAACGCCAAGGGCCCGTCGGTGCTCACCATGAGCCTCGGTGGACCGGCCGACTCCGGGGTGGACTCCGCCGTGCGCCGCGCGGTTTCGGCGGGCATCACCAACACGGTGGCCTCCGGGAATTCCAACACGGACGCCTGCTCCACCAGCCCGGCCCGCGTGCGTGAGGCCATCACCGTCAACGCCACGCAGAACGACGACCGCCGGTCCACGTTCTCGAACTACGGCAGCTGCACCGACATCTTCGCGCCCGGCACCAGCATCACCTCGACCCGTAACGGTGGCGGCACCCAGCAGATGAGCGGCACCTCGATGGCGACCCCGCACGTCGCCGGCGCGGCCGCGATCTACCTGACCTCCAACCCGTCGGCGAACCCCGCCGCCGTGGCCTCCGGGCTGGCCAACGCCGCCACCAGCGGTGTCGTGAAGAGCCCTGGCACCGGTTCGACCAACAAGCTGCTGAACGTGGCGGGTCTCTGATGCGCCGCGGCGTGCGGATCGGACTGGTCGCCGTCGCGGCCACCGCACTGGCCGCGTCGGTCACCCCGAACGCGGCCGCCGCACAGGCGGAAGGCGTTGTCGTGCAGGCGAATCAGCACTACGGGGACCAGTACATCGTGGTACTCCACGAGGTCGGCACCACGGCGGTCGAGCAGTCTTCGGCCGCACTGACCGGCCGTTACGGTGGCGAGGTCCGCTCGGCGTACAAGAACGTGCTTCGCGGCTTCTCGGTCAAGGGAATGTCCGAGCAGCAGGCCCGGCGGCTCGCGGCCGACCCGGCGGTCAAGGCGGTTTACCAGGACGGCACCGCGCGTGCCGTCGGCACCCAGACCAACCCCACCTGGGGCCTCGACCGGATCGACCAGAAGAACCTGCCGCGTGACAAGAGCTTCACCTACCCGAACACGGGTGAGGGCGTCACCGCGTACGACATGGACACCGGGATCAACCCGGAGAACCCCGAGTACGAGGGGCGCGCGTCCATCGGCAAGGACTTCGTGGGCGGCAACGGGAAGGACTGCAACGGGCACGGCAGTCACACCGCGGGCACCATCGGCAGCAAGACCTACGGCGTGGCCAAGAAGGTCAAGCTCGTCGGGCTGAAGGTGCTGGGCAACGACTGTTCGGGCAACGGTCCCGACTCCGCCATCGTCGACGCGGCCGAATGGCTGACCGCGAACGGCACCAAACCGGCGGTGGCGAACCTGAGCCTGCGGATGGACCAGGTCGGGCTCGGCGACGACGTCATCAAGAAGTCCATCGCGGCGGGCTTCGTCTACGCGGTGGCGGCCGGCAACGAGAACCAGAACGCCTGCAACGTCAGCCCCGCGCGGATCCCCGAGGCGATCACGGTCGGCGCCTCGGACGAGAACGACAACAAGTCCTCGTTCTCCAACCACAGTTCGTGCGTGGACATCTTCGCCCCCGGTAGCAACATCACGTCGCTGTCCACGTCCAACGGTGGTTCGGCGAACATGAGCGGGACCTCGATGGCCACGCCGCATGTGGCGGGCGCGGCGGCGCTGTACCTGTCCGCCAATTCCGGTGCCACCGCACAGCAGACGCGGGACGCGCTGGTGAACAACGCTTCGGACGGTGTGCTCAAGGGCCTGCCGGGCGGAACGGTGAACAAGCTGCTGAACGTGTCGTTCATCGGCGGTGGCGGCCCCGGCCCGACGTGCGGGGCCAAGTCCAACACGACACCGGTGTCCATTCCGGACGCGGGTGACGCGGTGACCAGTTCGGTGACGCAGGAAGGCTGCGACGGCAAGGCGTCGGCGACGCTGCCGGTCAAGGTCGACATCGCGCACACCTACACCGGTGACCTGGCGATCGACCTGATCGGGCCGAGCGGCGCGGTGTTCGCGCTCAAGCCGGCGGGAGGGATCGGCGAGGCGAGCGGCGTGCACACGTCGTACTCGGTGAACGCCTCGTCCGAACCGGCGAACGGGACCTGGAAGCTGCGGGTCCGTGACGTTCACCGGTTCGACAGCGGGACGATCGAAGGCTTCTCCATCACCTTCTGAGTCCTTGCGAACGGCGGTGCGCCGCGGTCACGATGACCGCGGCGCACTGTCGTTTTCGCTGGGAGGCTTTGATGGAGTCCTACGACGCCGTGATCGTCGGTGGCGGGCACAACGGCCTGGTCGCGGCGGCCTACCTGGCCAGGGCGGGTCGTTCGGTGCTGGTGCTGGAAAGCCGTGACGAGGTCGGCGGGGCGGCGGTGTCCTTCCGTGCCTTTCCCGGCGTCGACGTCCGGCTTTCGCGGTACTCGTACCTGGTGAGTCTGCTGCCGCGAAAGATCGTCGCGGACCTCGGGCTCGGACTCGATCTCCGGCGACGGCGGATGTCGTCGTACACCCCGGTGGGGGACGGCGGTCTCCTTGTCGACACGGGTGACGACGGCCGGACGGCGGCGTCGTTCTCCGCGCTCACCGGGTCCACAAAGGACTACGAGGCGTGGCAACGGTTCTACGCGATGACGTCCCGCGTCGCGCAGCGGACGTTCCCCACGCTGACCGAACCGTTGCTCTCGAAGGAGGAGCTGCGTTCGGGCATCGAGCCGGAGGCCTGGGAGGCGCTGTTCGAACGGCCGATCTCCGAAACGCTCACCGGGCTGTTCGGCGACGACACCGTCCGCGGTGTCGTGCTGACCGACGCGCTGATCGGGACTTTCGCCGACGCCGGCGATTTCCGGCAGAACCTTTGCCTGCTGTACCACGTGATCGGCAACGAGACCGGAGACTGGGACGTCCCGGTGGGCGGTATGGGCGCGGTGACCGGCGCGCTCGCTTCGGCCGCGCGGTCGGCCGGGGCCCGGCTGGTGACCGGTGCCGAGGTGCTGTCCATCGATCCGGATGGCTCAGTGCGTTATCGCCTTGGTGACGACGGAGTCGCCGTGCGCGGCGGCCACGTGCTGGCCAACGTCGCGCCGCGTGTCCTCGCCCGATTGCTGGGGGAGGAGCCGCCGCAGGCGCCGGAAGGCGCGCAGCTCAAGGTGAACATGGTGCTGTCACGGCTGCCGCGGCTGCGCGATGCGCGCGTCGATCCACGCGAGGCGTTCGGGGGTACGTTCCATGTCAACGAGGGTTACGGGCAGCTGGCGACGGCCTACGCCGAGGCCGCCGCGGGCAGGATCCCGTCGCTGCCGCCGTGCGAGATCTACTGTCATTCGCTGACCGACCCGTCGATCCTCGGCCCGGCCGAACAAGCCGCCGGTGTGCAGACGCTGACGTTGTTCGGGCTGCACATGCCCGCGCGGCTTTTCGAGGGACGCAACGACGCCGCGCGCGAGGAGGCGCTGCGGGCGACGTTGTCCTCTTTGGACAGTGTACTGGCCGAGCCGATCGAAGACTGTGTGCTGCGTTCACCGGACGGTCGGCTGTGCGTCGAGGCCAAGACGCCGCTGGATCTCGAAGCCGAGCTGGGGTTGCCCGCCGGGCACATCTTCCATCGCGATTTGTCTTGGCCTTACGCGGCCGATGCGGCTCAGGTGGGGCAGTGGGGCGTCGAGACGGCGCACGACCGAGTGCTGCTCTGTGGTGCCGGAGCGGTGCGGGGCGGCGGCGTCTCCGGCATCCCCGGCCACAATGCCGCGATGGCGGTGCTTTCCCGGTCCTGAACGCGCGTGAAGGCCCCCTTCACGCGGCTCAGCCGAGGGAAGGGGGCCTTCACGCGGGTTGGATTACTGCACGGTCAGGGTGTAGGTGGCGGTGGAGGTCTTGCCAGCAGAGTCCGTCGCGGTGACGGTCACCGGGTAGGTGCCGCGCTGGAACGGCGCGACCACCTGCATGGTCGAGCTGCCGCCGCTCGAGATCGTCTTCGGGTTGAAGAACGGGGCGAACGGCAGGCCCTGCCCGGACGCCGACAGCGTGATCGTGCCGGTCCCGCCGGTGGCGGAAACCGTGACGTTGCTGAAGAACCCGGGCTGCGTGGTCCCGCTGCCGGGGCTCACGCTCACCTGGAGGTTGCCGGGCTGCGGCCCGCCGTCGCCGACGGTCAGCGTCAGGTTCGTGGTCGCCGTGTCGGTGGTCCCCTTGCCGGAGATCGTGACCGCGTAGTCCTTTTCGGCCGTCCCGGCGGGAACCTCGATGGTGACCTTGGCCGACTCACCCGAGTTGATGGACGCGGGCTGGAACGTGGCCTTCGCGCCGTCCGGGAGTCCGGCCGCGCTCAGGTCGACCTTCTCCGCGCCGTTCTTGCCCGGCTTGCTGGTCACCGTGGCCGAGACGTACTTGCCCGGCTCGACCTTGAGCGACGACGGCGTCACGCCGAGGGAGAACGTCTCCGGGTTCTGCGGCGCACCGATCTTCTCCTTGACCCAGTCGCCCATGTCGTTGTTGAGCCTGCCGTACACGCTGTACCACTTGAAGTCGCTGCGGCTCCACGACGCGACACCGACGACCTTGCCGTCCACGATCAGCGGTCCGCCGCTGTCACCCGGCAGGATCGTGACGTGGCCGTCGCTGTAGCCACTGCACACCATCGTGGCTTCCTTGAAGCCCGCGCCGACACCGTTGCAGTTGCTGCCCTGCACGATCGGCAGGGTGAACTTGTGCAGTTCGACGTTCGCGGGACTGTCGTTGTGGTTCTTCTTGCCGTAGCCCAGTCCGAGGCCGGACTTGCCCGGCTTGTTCAGCTCCGTGTCGGCCGACGTCGCGACCTTCGCGTACTGGCCGCCCGGCACCGGGATGTCGGCGTCCGTGGTGACCACCGCGACGTCGTAACCCTGGTCGAAGTTGACGTACTTCGGGTGGATGTCATAGCTGACGACGCCGATCCGCGTCCCTCCGCCCGCGTTGAGATCGTCCAGCCCGTAAAGGAAACTCTTCTCGCCGTCGGCCGCCTTGCAGTGTGCGGCGATCAGGATCTTGCGCGGGGCGACGACCGAGCCGGTGCAGGTCTGGCCCTGCGGTCGCGTCCCGCCTTGGCGCAGACCGGCGATGATGAACGGGTGGTCCTTGACCGAGGCGGGGGTGCCGCCGATGGAGTTCGTGTGCGGTCCACCGGGGACGATCGCTTGATCCGTCGGCGTGACGGCGGGCAGGTTCGCCGCGGCCGCGGGCGCGGGCAGGAGGACCGAGAGGCAACCGAGGGTGGCGGTGGCGATCCCCAGTAGCCGTTGTCTTCTGTTCACGGTGGTTCCTTTCCAGGTGGCTGGAAATCACTTTCCGCATGTGCACCTGGCGGAACAACCGAGGAAGAAGCCCGTAGGGGTACGGAACTAATGCGCGCCGTCTCCAGTGAGCAGCTCCAGGCTGTGGTCGCCGGTGCGCTCGACGTCGAGACCGGCCTTCGACAGCACCCGCAGCAGCTGTTCCACAGTGGACGGTTCACTGCGGGACTTCACCAGCTCCGAGGCCAGCCGTCCCTTGTACGCCTTGTTGAAGTGGCTCACCGTCGTCCGGTTGCCCTTGGCGTCCTCGGTCACGACGCGCACGGTCACCGCGTCCGGCCGGAGTTTCGCGAGCGCCGAGTAGGTGCCGGAGCGCAGGTCGACGACGAGCCCCTCGATGCCCTGGAGCACCGGTTCCAGCGTCGGCTTCCACACGCTGCGGACGGTTCCGAGTGACGGCAGCGCGTTCCCACCCGACAGCCGGTACGCGGGGATCGGGTCGGTCGCCGCGACCACACCGAACAGTGCGGAAGCGACGGCGAGGCGCTTCTCGGCCTTCGCCAGCGTCGCCTTGGTGAACGACTTGACGTCGAGCGCGTCGTAAAGCACCCCGGTGTAGCGGCGCAGCGCCGGCATCGTGGGCGAGGTCCACAGTTCGGCGTTGCGGGCGACCTCGTCGGCCTGCCGCGGCGTGATGCCGAGCGCGGCGACACTGGCCGGGACGTCGCCCGCCAGTTCGGCCAGCGCGTCGGCCAGCTTCGCCCTGGTCGGGTTCAGTTCCGGGAACGACAGGGCGCCGAGGTCCAGCGGCGCGCCGGTGCCGCCGGCGGCCTTGGTTTCGGAAGGGGGGAGCAGCACGAGCACCACGGAAGCGTAACTAAATGGAGTGCGTCACCCGAGGCGCGGGCTTAGCCTCGACCGCATGAGCCTGACCTGGCGCCCGCTGACCTTGGACGACATGCCGCGACTGGCCGAGACCTTCGCCGCGGCGGAGCGTGTCGAGCCGATCGAGGAGCACTACAGCGCGGAGGATCTCGCCGAAGAGATCAGCACGCCGACCGTCGACCTGCCGACGGCGTCCACCAGTGCCTGGGATGGCGACAAGCTGGTCGCCTACGGTCTGCTCCGGCGACGTGACGCGGCGGATCCGGTGCACATGATGCGGGTCGAGACGCTCGTCCACCCCGAGTACCGCGACGACGCGATCGCCGCGCACCTCACCGGCTGGTTCGAGGAGGCGGGAAAGCGCCTCCACGCGAAGTCCCATCCGGACGTGCCACTGGAACTGCACGCCGCGGCCAACACGAAGCAGCGCTGGCTCTCCGAAGTCCTCGTCGACTCCGGGTACGAGCACGCCCGATGGTTCGTCGACATGCGCGCCGACCTCGACTCGATCCCGCCGGTCAAGCCGCTGCCCGAAGAGTTCCCGCTTGTCACGTACGAGGACAAGTACGAAGCCTTCACTCTTCGGTCCCGCAATGAGACGTTCGCGGATCACTGGGGGAGCACGGAGCAGTCTCCGGAGGCTTGGCGGCATCTGGTGGTCGGTGCGAAGGACTTCCAGCCGGAGTTGTCATTCCTGCTGCTGAGTCCGGAGCGTGACCGAGTGGTCGCGATGGTGCTGAGCACCTTTTTCGCCTCCGACGAGGCCGCCACGGGTGTGAAGGACCTCTATGTCAGTCACGTCGCGACGGACGCGGCCCTGCGCGGGCGCGGCATCGCGGGGGCGCTGCTCGGGCACGCGATCATCCAGGCCAAGGCGAAGGGCTTCCAGCGGGCTTCGCTCAACGTGGATCAGGACAACAGCCACCGCGCCCTCGGTGTCTACGAACGTGTCGGCTTCAGCGAGCATCAGCGCTGGGCCGGGTACGTGAAGCCCGTTCCGACCTGACCGGTTGCCACCCGAAAGGGTGGATTTGGGTACAGTCGATCTTCTCGGAGAGATCGCTGGGGGTGGTAGGGCGTTGCCGGTTTCCGCACGCCTCGGCTGGCATGACCTGCCTTCGGCGACGCGTGACACCGTGGAGCGTGAGCTCGGGTCGGTGGTCCGCCGTTCGCTGTGGCAGACCCCGGAATTCGACGGCGGTATCGCCGCGAGGCTCGAGCTCGACCGCGGTCATCGCTGGGTCTTCCTGAAGGCGATCCCCGCGTACAGTCCGCGAGCGGGCGGCTACCGGACGGAGGCCGCCATCGCCCGGCGGCTGCCCCCGGAGGCGCCGGCGCCGAAGCTGCTGTCCTTTGTGGACGGAGAATGGCTGGTGCTCGCCTTCGCCGACTTCGACGGCACCAGGCCGAACCTGCGCCCCGGGTCGCCGGACCTCTCCGCGGTCCTGGCCACTTTCGGCGCGCTCGGGCGCACGCTCACGCCGTGCCCGCTGCCCGACGTCCCGGACGCGCTCGACGATCTCGGCCCGCTCCTGCGGGGCTGGCACGAACTGGCGAAGGAGCCACCGGACGACCTCGACGGCTGGGCCGTCCGCAACCTCGACAGGCTCGTCCAGCTGGAGACGTCCTGGCATCCCTGGTCGGCCGGGGACACGTTGCTGCACAACGACATCCAGCCCGAGTACCTGGTGCGGACCGGACCAGGCCGGGTGCTCGTCACCAACTGGCGTTACCCGGCGCGAGGTGCGGGCTGGCTCGATCTGGTCGCGCTCGTCCCGTATCTGCTCGACGCCGGACACGAGCCCGCCGACGTCGACCGTCTGCTGCGGCGGCGTCCCGTGCTCACCGGCGTCCCGGTCTGGGCGGTCACCGCGTTCGGCGTCGCCTTGGCCGGGCACGCCGAACGAGCGTGCCGGCTACCGGAACCACCCGCGACGACCGGGGTCCGCGCGGCGCAGCGCCGTCTCGCCGCGGCCATGCGCGAGTGGCTCGCCTACCGCACGCACTGGCAGTGACAGCAACCAGAGGACTAAACGCGAGTCAGCCGACCACGTTCAGCGGCTCTTCCCCGGCGGCGTACCGGCGTAGCTGTTCGGCGACCAGCCGCTTCGCGCGCGGGTAGAACGACGCGGACCCGCCCGCGATGTGCGGCGTGACGATCACGCCCGGTGCTGTCCACAGTGGATGGTCCGAAGGCAGCGGCTCGGGATCGACGACGTCCAGTGCCGCCCGCAACCGTCCGGCGACGGTTTCGGCCGTGAGCGCCGCGGTGTCGATCGCCGAGCCTCGCCCGACGTTCACCACCAGGGCGCCGTCCGGCAGCGCGGCGAGTTCCGCGGCGCCGATCAGGCCCGTGGTCGCGGGTGTCTCGGGCAGGATCAGGACCACGATGTCGGCGGACGGCAGCAGTGCCGCCAGCTCGCCGACGCCGTGTACCCGCTCCGCGGGACGGGCCGTACTCGCCACCCTGGTCACGACGGCTTCGGCCGCGACCAGTTGCCGGTCGATGGCCTGGCCGATCGAGCCGTGACCGACCAGCAGGACACGGCTGTCGGCCAGCGAGCGCGTGTGCTCGCGCTCCCACGAACCTGTCGCCTGCTGCGCGAACCAGCGCGGCAGATCCCGCTGCGAAGCGTGGATCAGCGCCAGCGCGTGCTCGGCCACGCTGAGGTCGTGCAGGCCACGGCCATTGGCCAGCTTCACCCCCGCCGGCACCAGCGGGACCAGCTTCTCCACCCCGGCCGAAAGCGACTGCACGAGCTTCAGCGACGGAAGCCGGTCGATCAGCTTCACCGGCTCCATGCCGCTGTCGTACGGCAGCACGTAGACCTCGACGTCATCGAGGTCGCCGTCCGGAAACGGGCCGGTGCCGTCGTAGAGCCGCGCGCTCAGGCCGTCCGGCAGTTCGATGTCGGCCCAGGGCAGGATGGCTCGCTCCGTCATACCGCCATTCTGACCATCGCGACCGGCGTCAGCCCTCGTGGGTCGCGACGCAGAACTCGTTGCCGACGGGATCGGCCAGCACCGTCCAGGCGAAGCCCGGCATCTCGTGCCTGTCCACCTTCTTCGCGCCCAGTCCGATCAAACGTTCCACCTCCTTCTCCATATCGTCGGTACCGAAGTCCATGTGGACCCGGTTCTTGCCCACGCGCGCCTCCGGCACGCGCTGGAACGCGAACACGGGCCCGTTCTCCGCCTTGGCGTGCAGGATCAGGAACTCTCCGTCGTGGTCCTGGTCCACTTCCACCCCGAGCGCCTTCGTCCAGAACGCCGCGAGCCCGCGCGGATCCGCGCAGTCGATCGTGATCATGCCCAGTTCGATACCCATGACGGCACGCTAGCGGCACCCACCGACAAAACCGGCCACCCGTGATAACCGGTTGAAGAGCCCCGGGGCGGGTTGACTACGCTGCGCAGACCGTCTAGGCGTGTAATTGCAGCGAGGAGCCCAGAAGTGATCACCAGGATGTCGTCGTTGTTCCTTCGCACTCTGCGTGAGGATCCGGCGGACGCCGAGGTACCGAGCCACCGGCTCCTGGTACGTGCCGGCTACGTCCGCCGGGTCGCCCCGGGCGGCTACTCCTGGCTGCCGCTGGGCCTGCGGGTGCTGCGCCGGATCGAGAAAGTCGTGCGCGAGGAGATGAACGCGTTCGGCGCGCAGGAGATCCAGTTCCCCGCGCTGCTGCCGAGGGAGCCTTACGAGGCCACCGGCCGCTGGACCGAGTACGGCCCCGCCCTGTTCCGCCTCAAGGACCGCAAGGGCGCCGACTACCTCCTCGGCCCGACGCACGAAGAACTCTTCGCGCTCACCGTGAAGGGTGAATACAACTCGTACAAGGACTATCCGGTCGTCCTGTACCAAATCCAGACCAAGTACCGCGACGAGGCGCGCCCCCGCGCGGGCATCCTGCGCGGCCGCGAGTTCGTCATGAAGGACTCCTACTCCTTCGACCTCGACGACGAGGGCCTGGCGAAGTCGTACGAGCTGCACCGTCAGGCCTACACGAAGCTGTTCGACCGCCTCGGTATCGAGTACGTCGTCGTCAAGGCCACCTCCGGCGCGATGGGCGGCTCGGCTTCCGAAGAGTTCCTCGCCGTCGCCGAGACGGGTGAGGACACCTACGTCCGTAGCACCGAATCGGGTTACGCGGCCAACGTCGAAGCGGTCACCACGCCCGCTCCCGAGGCCAAGCCGATCGAGGGCCTGCCCGAGGCGAAGACCCACCACACGCCGAACACGCCGACCATCGAGTCGCTGGTCACGTTCTTGAACGACGCCGGTCTCGGCCGCACCTTCACCGCCGCGGACACGCTCAAGAACGTCCTGGTCAAGACCCGCCAGCCGGGCTCGAAGGAGTGGGAGCTGCTGGCCATCGGCCTCCCCGGCGACCGCGAGGTCGACACGAAGCGCCTCGAAGTCTCGCTCGAGCCCGCCGAGTTCGAACTGCTCGAAGAGGCCGACTTCGCGAAGAACCCCTTCCTCGTCAAGGGTTACATCGGCCCGAAGGCGCTGAAGGACAACGGCGTCCGCTACCTGCTCGACCCGCGCGTCGTCGACGGCACCGCCTGGGTGACCGGCGCTGACGAGCGTGACCACCACGTGGTCGACCTGGTCGCGGGCCGCGACTTCACCGGTGACGGCACGATCGAGGCCGCCGAGGTCCGCGAAGGCGACGCTTCGCCCGACGGCAAGGGCACCCTCGTCGCCGCGCGCGGTATCGAGATCGGGCACATCTTCCAGCTGGGCCGCAAGTACGCGGACGCGTTCGAGCTGGACGCGCTGGGTCCGGACTCCAAGCCCATCCGCATCACCATGGGCTCCTACGGCGTCGGCGTCTCGCGGCTGGTCGGCGTGCTCGCCGAGCAGAACCACGACGACCTCGGCATCATCTGGCCGCGCGAGGTCGCGCCGTTCGACGTGCACGTCGTCATCGCGGGCAAGGACGAGACGGTCGCCGCGGGTGCCGAGAAGCTCGCCGCCGAACTGGACTCCGCCGGGATCGAGGTGGTCCTCGACGATCGCAAGGCCTCGCCTGGCGTGAAGTTCGCGGACGCCGAACTCGTCGGTGTGCCGACGATCCTGGTGGTCGGACGCGGGCTGGCGAACGGCGTCGTCGAGGTCAAGGACCGCCGCACCGGTGATCGTGAAGAGATCGCCGTCGACGCGGTCGTGGAGCACCTGGTCAAACTCGTCCGCTCGTAATGGGCCTGTTCGGCAAGAAGCGCGGGGATTCCCCGGGCTACGAGGACAACGCGGCGCTGGACGGATTCGGGGGCTATCAGCCCTCGGATTCGCCCGGCTATACGCCCGAACCCGCCGCCGAGCCAACGCCGGAGCCGCAACAGCCGGCGAAGCAGCCGATGTCCCGAAGCGGGCGAAGGGCCATGTACGGCTTCTTCGCCACGCTCGGCGTCATCGCGGTCGCCACGCTGGCGAACAACAGTGACAACTCGTCGGACAATAGCGCGCCGACGAGCCGGAAGCCGAGCGTCTACACGCCGTCGCCGCAGGTCGTGAGCCCGCCGTCCATCGAAGGCTGGCAATCGGTCACCGGAGGAGACGGCACGTACGCCTACGACGTCCCGCCCGGCTGGACGCCGAAACCTGGCACCGTGCACGGCTGGGAGAAGTCCGCCGCCGTACCCGGCAGCACCATGTCGACCAGCGCGTTCTTCGGCGACGGCTTCTGCCCGCAGGAGCGGTCCAGCAAACTGGCAGGCAGCGGTGTGCGGAGCGAGAAGACCGCGGACCCCGCCGCGGCCGCCCTGAAGGCCGCGTCGGACCTCGCCGTGAGTGCCTACAGCCCGGACGAGGGCCCGCTCGCGACGTTCACCGTCTCTCCGGCCCAGAAGACGGAGATCCCTCTCGCCAACGGCGAGAAGGTCCCCGCCAGCATCGTGCTTCTCGACGTCGTTCCGGTGCGGAGCAACGTCTGCATCTCCCAACGCGCGGTGGTCGGCGCGCTCGCTTTCGCGTCGGGGGACAAGTCGCTCACCATGCTGGTCTATTCGGACCAGGACCGTCCGGGGATCGCGGACCGCGAACAGATCCTGAAGATCCTCAAGACCTACCGGGGCGTCCCGGCGGCCGACCGCAAGACCATCACGCCGCCGCCGTCGACACTGCGCTGATCTTTTCCGGGCTGAGGCTTCTTGCCGGACCTGGCGAGTTTGGCCAGCCGCAGCAGCCCGGTGTTCGGCAGGTAGGCCCGGCCGAGCGCGATCCCGATCCTCGGCAGATCCGCCTCGTCGCGGAACGCCAGGTACAGCGGGACGTGCCGCGGCTGGAACTTCGCCTTGAACGCGTGCAGCGAACGGAATCCGTAGAACGGCTCCATCATCGTGCCGAGCGCGTCCAAGACGCGTTCGACGGCGTGCGCGGGTTCGGCCGAGCCCGCCAGCGGAGCGCCGGACAGCGACACGAACTTCGCGCCCTCCTCGCGGAAGGCGAGGCACGACGACGCGATCAGGAACTCCATCGAGGGACGGAAACCGTCGGCGCGCTTACGCATGACGTCGAGCGTCCAGCCTCCGACGGCCCCGGCACCGGTGTGGACCGGCAGCCACGACGTCACGCCGTGCACCACACCGTCGGCGTCCACCGCGAGACCCACGCGGGTCTCCGGATCCATCGCCTCGTCGACCCCGCCGAGCGTGAAGCCCATTTCCGGCATGCCCTTGTCGCTGATCCACTCCTCGGAGATCGCGCGGACCTGCGAGATCACCGAACGAGGCTGATCGGCGAGCCGGACCAGCCGGAACTCGATCCCGTCCTTCTTGGCGCGGTTGAGCGCGGTCCGCACGTCCTGCCAGCGCTTGCCGCGGAACTCCAGCGTTTCCAGCTCGATCAGGGTGTCCTCGGCGACCTGGACCTGCTTCCAGCCGAGTTCCGTGGTCTTGGCGGTGGTGCTCTCGGTGGCGGAGAACAGGCACGGCACGAGACCGGTGTTCTCGCACATCGCGATGAACTCGGCGATCGTCCGGTCACCGGCGCCATCCGGGGCGATCGGGTCGCCGAGGGCGATGGCGACACCGGCGTGCCGGCGGTAGGCGAGGTAGGACTTGCCGTCCGCGGCGACGAAGTACGAGTTCTGCGGCCACGTCGTCATCCACGAGAGCGTGCTTCCGCCGTGACGGCTGAGCAGCGTGCGGGCCAGCGCGGGGTTGCCCATCCGGCCGAGACGGCGGCGCTTCCGCCGTGACGGCACCCGGAAGGCACCCCGCGAAGAGATCAGGAGTGCGAATTCGACCGTCCACAGGAGATTGTCCACGAAGAACAGCGGCGGGTCCGAAAGCCCGGTGTCCTCACCGAGGACCTCGGCCAGCGCGAGCACCCCGCCGTAGGCCATCACCTGGAGGATGACGAACGAGGTCAGGATCATCGCGCACCACCAGGCGACCTGGCTGCCCTTGCGCAGGCCGTTCATGATCGGCAGCACGATCAGGCACAGGAGGACGACTTCCCAGGTGGACAGCGAAAGTTCCTCGGACGACCCGAAGGGACCGTTGCCCGGCACGAAGGACATCACCAGTTCGGCGACCGTCAGCACCAGCAGACCGGCCATGGCGTAGAACCGCCACTCGCGCAGACTCGGCCGCCGTTCGCGGGCGGAGTCCGTCGAACCGAGGAACCGGCGCCCGAACGGCAAGGCCAGTGCGAGTGCGAAGAAGTGCACGAGGTCGGCGAGCGTGCCGACGAAAACGATCGCGATCCCGGCGTAGACGCACAATCCGGCGCGCAACCGCAGGCGCCACGGCGGGCGCAGGGTGGCGCTGGCGACCGCGACCGCGGCGAGCGCGCCCCCGGAGAATCCGACGTCGAGACTGCCGCCGACGCGTTCCGCCCATTCCCAGCCGGAGTTGCGGCTCAGCGCGAGGAACTGGACCGCGACCAGCACGCTGACGAACTGTCCTCCGATCGCGACGGTCATCGCGCGGCGCGTACCGAGCCGCCATTCGGCGAAGCCTGCGAACAACGCGAAGCTGAGCACCATCGGCAGGTAGTACAGCGGGACGACCGCGAACAGCGGTCCGGTCAGCAAGGTCCACCACCGGCCTGCTTCGAGCGACGGCAGCCCATAGGCGATGTACGGGTACACCGCGCGATCCTCGGCGGCCGACCAGAGCGCGCCCGTGGCCAAGGCGAGCGCGAGCATGGCGACCGTGACGAGGGTCGTGAAAGGCAACCGGTGCCTCAGCACCGTGGCGATCTTGTGTGTCCGGCCCGGCGCGGCCGTCCCGCTTCCCCCTGTTGGCATGGAAATCAAGGTAGGCGGGGAAGCCGGTCGGACACATCCGGCACGGGACCCATATTTCCCTTAGGGGAGTGCTACTCCCGACGGATGCTCTCACCCATCTTGAGGACGATGTCCCTGGCTACCGCGCCGTCGATCTCCTGGTCCGCGAGTACCAGAAGGACGTGGTAGCGGCCGGAGCCGGGCAGGGCGCGCAAGGGGAGGGCGATCGCGGTGATCGCGACCGACGGCGCCGGGCACCGTCCGCTCGCGGTGGGGAGGACGGTGGTGGTCACGGCGGTGGCGATCATGCCGCCTTCGAGCACGGTCACCGGCCCGGACGTGCCGATTTCGGTCTTCGGGCCCTGTCCGCCACCGACGGAGCCGTACGCGGCTTCGGCCCACCGCAGGGTCGTTTCCTCCGCCGCCTGGGCGATGCCGTCGACCTCGCCCTCGTCGATGGTGGTGATCCCCGCCATCGCCCGCGCCGAGAGTTCGGACCCCGGGCAGAAGTCGCGTCGGAACCGGGCGACGCCCTGCAAGGTGACGAGTTCACCCGCCGGTGTCTCGAATCCGATGGCGACGTCGGGTTCTTCGATCTTCCAGTCCGGCGGGGCGTCGAAAACGAGCGGGTGATCGTCGGACAGCACCGGTTGCCAGCCCGCGATCACCGGTTGGATCCGGGTGGGCATGACCGGATCGGGAAGGACGAGAACCTCGGCGGACGGTGGCGGGGCCGCGGTCTTGGCCTGGTAGGTGGCCGTCGTGCCGACCGCGAGGACGATGGCCAGCCCGATGACACCCAGCGTCGGCAAGAGGCGAGGGCGACGGCGCGGCGGGACGGCGTCCCGGACGGCCGGAAGCGGTCCTGTCCGTTCGGCTTCGGTTTCGAGCGGCTGCCCGGTGAGCGGATCGACGAACCACAGTCGCGGTTCGTCAGGGCGCCCACCGGGGCCGGTCATTGCTGCGGCCTCAAACTCGCGAGGATCTTTTGGGCGTCCGCCTCGGGCAACGCGTCGGGCGTGCCCTGGTCGAAGGCCATGACGAAGCAGATGGTCTGGTCGCCGGACTTGAACGCGGCCGAGGTGACCTTCACGCTCGGTGCCCGGCAGTCCTCGGTCTCGGCCGGGGTGAACGTCCCGGTCGAACTGACCCCCTGGATCGAGCCACCCGCGATCGGGACCTGCTTGATCTCGGGCAGTGGGACGTCGGACTTGCCGGTCGCGGACTGGATCCAGAGCCGGACGGCGCCCCTGGCGGCGTTCTCGACCGGGATCTGGTCGGCGGTGGCGAAGCCGACGACACCGCGATTCGAGCCCCGGGCATCCGGGCAGGCGCCGAGTTTGTACGTCGACGCCTCGTGGATGACCATCTTGAACTCGCCCTCGTTGTAGCCGACGATCTGACCCGGCTTGGTCTCCCAGCCGGTCGCGGGCAGGTCGTAGGCCGTTTTGTCCTTGGTTGACAGGATCCCCTGCCAACCGGGTGTCGTCGAGGGGACTTTGTTGTCTTTGGGGGCTCCGCTGCTCGTGGACGGCGGTTTCGCCGCCGAGGACGACGGCGGCGCCGGTTCGGAGGAAGCGGGCGGAGCGGCCTGGGGCTGCGGATCGTCGCCGTCACGCAGGACGAAGAAAAGCGTGGCACCGACGGCGATGACCACGACGAGCGCCCCGAGGCCGATCCAAAGGCCCTTCTTGCCCTTGTTCGGCGGTTCCGGCGCGAAACCCTGGTAGGTCTGCTGCGGGAACTGCTGGAAGTACTGTTGCTGGGGGTCCTGCGGGTACTGGCCGTACTGAGGCGGGTTCTGCGGCGGATACCCCTGCTGCGGGGGTTGCTGCTGATAGGGCTGCTGCGGTTGCTCCGGCCAGCCGTTGCCGCCTGGGTATGCCATGGAGCGAGCTTAGTGGTCACCGCCGGAAGTCCTCCGGAGGTCTCGACGGCCCAGCTTCCTGATGGACGCACGGCCGAAAGGCCCGAGTACAACACCGGTACGAGGACCTTCCGGCCGCGCGCCCATCAGAAACCTGGATCCGCCGAATACCCCCGAAGGACTTCCGGCGGCAACCACTTAGTTGGCGCCCCCGAGCACGGCCGCACGTACCGCTGCCAGGTCGGAGAGGTCGCCGAGCACGGTGTGCGCGCCCGCGTCGGCCAGTTCCTCCGCGCTGAACTGCCCGGTCGCCACGGCCACCGCGACGGCGCCGTTGTCGAGCGCGGCCCGCACGTCGTCCGGGGTGTCGCCGATGACGACGACCGACGTTGGTGCGAAATCGGTGCCGTGCTTCTCCGAAGCGTGGCCGACGGCGGCGGGCACCAGGTCGGGCCGGTGTGCCGAAAGCGAGCCGTAGCCGCCGATCTCGAAGTCGACGTGCTCGTGCAGGTCGAACGCGGTCAGCTTGTGCACGGAGATCTCCGGCAGGTTTCCGGTGACCAGCGTCTGGACGATGCCGCCGTGCGTGGCGAAGTCGTTCAGCGCGTCTTTGGCGCCCGGGAGCGCCCGGCCGTTCGCGGACAGCGTCGGGGCGTGGCTTTCGGAGACCGCGACCAGCGCGAGCCAGAGCTTGCGGACGTTCTCCTCGGTGGGCTCGACGCCGTGCGAGGACAGGATGTCCGCGCTGATGGCGCGTTCGGTGCGGCCGCCGAAACTCGGCAGTCGCCGCAGTTCGACGCCCGCGACTTCGGCGAGCGCGGCCGTGTACCAGGCGGCACCGACGCCTCGCAGGTCCACGAGGGTCTGGTCGATGTCCCACAGCACGAGCCGGTGCGGAGTAGTCACGTGATCGACGGTACCGGGAAGCTTATTCAACGTCTGTTGACTTCTGCTGGGCGGACGCTTACCTTGGCAGCTAATTCAACAAGCGACGAATAAATGGAGGACGGTCATGACTACCCCGAGCCGTCGCCCCGCCGGGGCGTTCGCCTTACTCGCCGCGGTGGCCGGTGCGCTGGTCGCCGTCGTACTCGGCTTTCTCACCTTCGGCGCGCAAGCCACCGTCGCGCCCGACGGTCTCCCTGTCGCCGTGGCCGCGCCGCCGGGGCCACTCCAAGCGGCCGCGAACGGGATCGCCTCCCACGGCGGAGGCCAGGTCTCCTGGCGGGTGACCTCTCCCGAGGAAGGCCGGAAACTGTTGGAGGACAAGGAGGTCTACGGCGTCCTTGAATTACCGTCCACGGTCGTGGTCTCCGGGGCGGTGAACCCGTCCGGTGCGCAGATCGCGCAGCAGGTGCTGACCGGCGTCGCGCAGACGCTGGGCGGGACGCCGAAGGTCGAGACGCTGCACCCCGCCACCGCGGCGGGCCGGGTCGCGCCGCTCGCGCTGAGCGCGCTGGCCTGGGTCGGCTGCCTTGCCGCGGGCGCCGTGCTGATCCTGGCCGGACGGCGGATCGGCAGGGAGGCGGGATTCGCCGCCCGCTTCACGCAGATCGTTTCGGCCGGCGTGCTGGTCACCGGAGTCCTGGCCGGATTCCTGAAGCTGTGGGACTCCTCGCTTCCGCTCGGCTGGGACGTCCTCGGCTTCCTTTTCCTGGCTTCGACCGGATTCGCCGCCCTGCAAACCGGTCTGCTGCGACTGCTCGGCGTCCGGGCGATGGCGATCCTCGGCCCGCTCTACCTCGTCGCGCCCGCCGTCGCCGGGCAGGTGCCGGAACTGCTGAACCCCGCGTACCGCGCGGTGTTGTGGTCCTGGACGCCGTTCCGGTTCTCCGCCGAAGGTCTCCGGAGCCTGCTGCAAGGCGTGCCCGGCGCCCCGGACGTCACGACCGGGGTCTGGGTGCTCGCCGGACTGCTCGCGGCCGGGCTGCTGCTCGCGCTGTGGCCGGGCCGGTCAGCCCTCCAGGAGACTGAAACGGACACGCCGGACCGGGTTGTCCACGTTGGTGTCCACTAAGCAGACCGACTGCCAGGTGCCCAGCGTCATCACGCCGCCGAGTACCGGGATCGTCGCGTACGGGGGCAGCAGCGCGGGCAGGACGTGGTCACGGCCGTGACCGGGACTGCCGTGCTGATGCTCCCAGCGGTCGTCGCGGGGCAGCAGGTCGTCGAGTGCCTTGAGCAGGTCTTCGTCGCTGCCCGCACCGGTTTCGAGGATCGCCAGCCCGGACGTCGCGTGCGGGACGAAGACGTGCAGGATTCCGTCCTCGGCGTCCGCGTCGCGCAGGAAGGTCTCGGCGTCCTTGGTCAGGTTGTGCACCACGGCCACGCTGCCGGTGCGCACCTCGATCTCCGTGGAGTACATGCTCTTCACGGTAGTACCCCGAAGCGCGCGACGTAGTGCCAGACGCGTTTCAGGGCTTGCGGGTCTCGGTGGTCGGCGTCGCCGAGGACGCGCGGGTCGAGGTAGCCGTCTTCCGCCAGGGCCAGACCGAGTTCGACGAATTCGGGACCTCGGTACGCGGGATGTCGTCGGAGTTCTTCGGTGGACAGGCGGAAACCCGGATGCCATTCGACCGGACAACCCAGCCTGCGCGCGGCCCTTTCGACGTCGGTGTCACGGTGACTCGGGTCGAGCACGACGGCTTCGACGTCTGTCTTCAGGTCGATCGGACCGTGAACGTGCGCTTCGATGTAGTCGTCGAGAAGATCCGTGTCGTCCTGATCTGCCAGCGCGATGAGTGCGGAAACCCTGGTGCCGTGGCCGAAATCCGACGGGTCCAGCACACTGTCCGGGTAGCAGAAGGTGGTCCGCTCGACGGTGTGCGCCGCCATCCGGAAGTGGGCGGAGCCGAACCTTGGTGCCCCGCCGACCGCGCGGCGCCGGAAATTGAGCGCCCCGTATTTCGGCCGTTCGGCGGGCGCCGCGTCATCGTAGGCGCCGCCGAACATCCGGCTTTCCCACTGCCAGCGATCTCCACCGGGGTACGCGGTCAGTCCGCCGTTGCTCGTTCCCGTTTCGAATTGGCTGCGATAGAAGCCGTCCTCGGCCATGGCCGCCAGCAGTGGGCGTCCGTCCACTGTGGATCGATCCGGATGGAAGTGCAGGGTCACCGGCAGTCCGGCTTCGTGTCCGCCACGTGTTTTCGCCGCGACGTACGCGAGGGCCCGGGGATCCATCACCCGAGTATCAGGCGTGGCGCCGGGCGAGGGCGACCAAATATCGCACCGGGTGGTCGGTCGGGTTGACGTAGGCGCACGGCTGCGGCGTGCCGAGCTGCAGGCAGTCGCCCGCGCCGAGTTCGTGCTCGACGTCGCCCTCGCGGAACCGCAGATGCCCGTCCAGTACCCAGATCTGGTGGTGCGTCAGCGCGTAGGTGTGGGCGGGGAAGGAAACCTCGGCGCCCGCGGGCAGCACGACCTCGACGAGTTCCAGCGGCCCGCCGAGCGACGGGGAGACGGCGCGGCGCACGTATCCCGTGTCCGGGTCGGTCCATGTCGGCTGGTCGGCCACGCGCACGAGCCGCCGGTCACCGTGTTCGGCGCGCGCGACCAGCTCGGACAACGTCATCCCGAGCGCGGCCGAAAGCCTGCTGAGCAGGACGGCCGTTGGCTGCGCCTCGCCGCGTTCGATCTTGCCGATCATCGCCCTGGACACGCCGGACAGCTCGGCGAGGGCGTTGGCCGAGAGGTTCTGGTCGAGTCTCGCGGACTGGAGCGTCGCGGCGAGCGACGCGGACAAGGGATCCGACATGCTGCCCACTATAGTGGCAATCTCGGTTACTATGGTTGTCATGGTGATCAGAGAAGCGACGGAAGACGACGCGGGGGCGTGCGCGGAGGTCTACGCGCCGTACGTCACCGACACGGTGATCTCGTTCGAGACCGAGCCGCCCAAACCGGACGAGATGGCCGAGCGCATCGCCAAGGCGCAGCGATCGCACGCGTGGCTCGTGCTCGAAGACGACGAAGGCCGCGTCGCCGGCTACGCCTACGGAGGCCCGTTCAGTGGCCGTCCTGCCTATCGCTGGTCATGCGAGGTCAGTATTTATCTGGAGCTGGGCCGACGGCGGACCGGCGGCGGACGCGCGCTCTATCAGGCGCTGCTGGACAGGCTGGCGTCCCGCGGATTCAGAAACTTCTGCGCGGGAATGGTGCTGCCGAACGACGCGAGCGCCGGGCTGCACGCGGCGATGGGGTTCGAGCCGGTGGGGACCTATCGGCGGATCGGGTACAAACACGGGGCTTGGTGGGATGTCGCTTGGGTGCAGTTGTGCCTGCCGGAGGATGCCGAAATGGGTGGGGTTCCGGTGGAGCCGCGGTAGCGAGATCGTGCGCCGCAAGCAACGGCGCCTGCGCGGCGGTCTGAGTGACGCTTCGCGTTCTATTGAGAGGTAAGGCAACGTGGCGTCGGGTGAGGGGTGTGTGGAAATAGGGACGTTGAGTGTCCCTATTTCCACACACCCTCCGGATCCGGTGGTCACAGGGACTTTCGTGCGGGACTGTGAGGGACGAGGTCCGGCCCCGCGCCCCGAACACGACACTTTGCTGACCGCCCTCGAAGCCCTGGAGCGCAAGGGTTTCCGCACTGTCGACACCGACAGCGGCGGGCTGGATCGCCGAACACGAACGCACTGAAGAACCGCTCTTGCGTGAGTCCGCCACCGTCGTCATCGACACGCGGCAACCCCTCGCCGATGTCGTCGCGAAACTGGAAAGCCTGCGCTAAGACTCCAGGTACCGCAGCACCGCCAGCACCCGCCGGTTGTCCCCTTCGGACTGAGGCAGCGCCAGCTTCCCGAAGATGCTCGACACGTACTTCTCCACCGAGCCCGCCGAAAGGAACAGTCCCGCCGCGATGGCCGAGTTCGACCGTCCCTCGGCCATCAGGCCCAGCACTTCCCGTTCCCGCGGGGTCAGCCCGGCGAGCGCGTCCGTTTTCCGTGTGGCGCTGAAGAGCTGGCTGACCACCTCCGGGTCGAGCACGGTCTCGCCCTCGGCGACCCGCCGTAGCGCGTCGAGGAAGTCGGACACCTCCGCGACGCGGTCCTTCAGCAGGTAGCCGACGCCGCCCGCGCGGTCGGCCAGGAGTTCCGTCGCGTACTGCGTCTCGACGTACTGTGAGAACAGCAGGATCGCGCACCCCGGCAGTTCCGCGCGCAGCGCGATCGACGCGCGCAGGCCTTCGTCGGTGTGCGTCGGCGGCATCCGGATGTCCACAATGGACACATCCGGTCGGTGGGCGCGGACCGCTTCGCACAGGCTGTCGCCGTCGGCGACGGCCGCGACGACCTCGTGTCCCCGAAGGTTCAGCAGTTCGACCAGTCCCGCCCGCAGGATGGCCGAATCCTCCGCGATCACGACGCGCACGCCGCCCCCCATGTTCTATTTCCGTAGTGGAATCTCCGCGCTGATCACCGTAGGCCCTCCCGGAGGACTGTCGATGTCGAGCCCGCCGTCGACGGTCGTGAGCCGCTCGGCGATCCCGGCGAGCCCGCCCCCGCGTTCCAGCCGGGCCCCACCTTCGCCGCCGTCCCGCACCACGAGCCGCAAGCCGTCGTCGACGATACCCACTTCGATCTCGATCGCGGCCGAAGTGTGTTTGGCGGCATTGGTCAGCAGTTCGGCGACGGTGAAGTAGGCGATGGTCTCGATCGACGGCGACGGCCTGCTCGGCAGGTCCACGGTGATCCGCGCGTCGATGCCCGAGCCGGCGGCCAAAGTGGACAGTGCGACGTCGAGTCCGGCGTCGAGCGCGGCGGGGTGGATGCCGCGGGCGAGGTCGCGCAGTTCGACCAGCGCTTGTTTCGCGTTGGCGTGCGCGGCGGTGACCAGGGCGTTGACCTGGTCGACGTCGCCTCCGCCGGACAGTTCGTCCTTCGCGATGCCGAGCTTCATCGCCAGCGCGACCAGCTGGGCCTGCGCGCCGTCGTGCAGATCGCGTTCGATCCGGCGCAGCCGCCGCGTCGCGTCGTCGACGGCGGTCGCCCGGCTGCGTTCGAGATCGCGTACGCGCTTGGAGAGGTCTTCGGCGCCGAGGACCCCGCGCACCAGCAGGCGGTCGAGTTCGGTCAGGCCGTGGACGATCCAAGGCATCGCCAGCAGTACGGCCAGCCCGGTGAGGGCGAGCGGCAGGGTGAGGGGCCAGGTGTCGACGCGGAGGTCGAACGACGGCATGGCGTCACCTTCGAGGGTGAACCAGAAGATCGGGTAGGTCAGCGTGCTCACGGCGTACACGAGCAGGGTCGCGACCAGGAAGAACTCGATGAACGACAGCGGCAGCCGGATCACCAGGTAGGCGATCGATCGCCAGCCGATCGGATCGCCGATCTTGCTCTTGATCCCGTTCCACAGACCCGGCCGCAGCTCGGGCCTCGGCGGCGGCGTGACGGTCGTTCCGAGCAGGGCGCGGGCCAGGCCGACATGCGCGACGCCGATCAGCCGCGCGCCCGCCAGGACGCCGATGAGCACCGGCAGCCCGATGGTCAACAGGCTCAAGCCGATCCCGAGGACCAGTCCGACGACGACGAGCGCGACGAACACCAGCGTCAGCGGCGCGCCGATGATCACCCATACCAGCTCCGCCCAGTACGCGCGGTTCAGCTGCGCGCTGAGGACGCGGCCGGCGAACCGGGGCAGGACGAGGCGGGTGGTCACGGCTTCAGCCTGCCGTGGCCACCCGCCTCGCGCCCATCCAGGTTTCCCTAGTCTTCGCGGAGCTGTTCGTCCGCCTGCGCCCGCTGGGACGCCTCGCGCATCTCGATGACGTCCGTCAGCCAGTCGCCGGTCTCGCGGGCGATGTCCCGGATCGCGCCGGTGATGATCGTCGCGATGTTGCCGATGTGGGTGGCCGCCGACTCGGTGACCTCTTGGACCACGTCTTTGGTGCTTTCGAACTGACCGACCATGTCAGACACCTTAAGCCGCTCGGAGGGTCTTGTCGCTCTCCACGGTAGCGGGAGTGCGGGGTTCACCGTTCCAGGGCATGGCCAGTTTCACGAGCTTCTTGGCCACCGAGAACAGTTGCTTGTGCAGCGGGCCGGTGTTGTACGGCAGGCCGTACTTCTCGCAGATCGCCCGCACCTCGCCCGCGATCTCCGGGTAGCGGCGCGCCGGGATGTCCGGGAAGAGGTGATGCTCGATCTGATGCGAGAGGTTCCCGGACATGATGTGGAAGAGCTTGCCGCCGGTGATGTTCGCCGAGCCGAGGATCTGCCGCAGGTACCATTGGCCGCGCGACTCGTTCTCGGTCTCCTCCTCGGTGAAGCTCTCGACGTCGGCGGGGAAGTGCCCGCAGAAGATGATCGAGAACGCCCACAGGTTGCGGGTCAGGTTCGCGGTGGCGTTACCGAGGAAGGTCAGCGGCGCGAGCGGACCGGTCAGCAGCGGGAAGAGCACGTAGTCCTTGCCGACCTGGCGACCGGCCTTCTTGAGCATCTTCAGGCCGACCTCCTTGTTGTCCGACCACTTGCGCTCGCCCTTGACGACGCGGTCGAACTCGAGGTCGTGCAGCATGACGCCCCACTGGAAGATGAACGCCAGCACCACGGCGTACACCGGGTTGCCGAGGTAGTACGGATGCCATTTCTGGGCCGGGTCGATCCGCAGGATGCCGTAACCGACGTCGCGGTCCTTGTCGAGGATGTTGGTATAGGTGTGGTGGATGTAGTTGTGCGAATGGCGCCAGTTCTCGGCGGGGGCGACGTTGTCCCACTCGAACTTCTGCGAGCTCAGCGCCGGGTCACGCGTCCAGTCGTACTGGCCGTGCATGACGTTGTGGCCGATCTCCATGTTGTCGAGGATCTTCGCCACCGAAAGCGCGGTCACCCCGGCGATCCACGCGGGCGGGAAGAATCCGGCGAACAGCAGCCCGCGGCCGGCGACCTCGAGCGCGCGCTGCGTCTTGATGACGTTGTGGATGTAGTCGACGTCCACCTGGCCGAGGTCGGCGACGATCCGCTGCCGGATCTCGTCCAGTTCGCGGCCGAACTCCTCGACCTGGGCGGGAGTGAGCTTGTCCTGCAAGCCGGTCATGAGCAGGTCCTTTCTAAGCGTTGATCTCGACGTCCCCGACCGGGACGGAGATGCAGAGCTGGATCTCTTCGTTCTCTTCGCTGGAGGTTTCGCCGGTCTTGGCGTTGCGCACACAGCCGGAGGTCTTGATCTGCGTGCAGGAGAAGCAGATGCCCATCCGGCAACCGTGTTCCGGGCTCAGCCCCGCGTCTTCGGCCTGCTCCAGCAACGGCTTCCCGGAGTTCTCGAACTCGCGGCCGCTGCGCGCGAACCGGACCTGCCCTTCGGCGTTCTCGGTGTCGAAGGTGAGCGCCGGCGGCGTGAACTCCTCGGTGTGCAGATGTGCACCGATGCCGTCGGCCTCGAACGCCTCGCGGACGGAATCCATCAGCGGCTTCGGACCGCACAGGAAGGTCTCGGCGTCGGGGTACCAGGGCGCGGCCTCCGCGAGGTGTCCTTTCGAGAAGAACCCGTGCAGGTCGCCGCCGGTTTTCGCGTGAGTGAACGCGTGTACCACCCGCAGACCGGGCAGGCGGCGGGCGAGGTCGCCGAGTTCGGCGCGGTAGAGCGTGTCGTCGGCGGTGTTGGAGTAGTGCAGGAAGGCGACTTCGCCGTCGTACTGCTCGTCCGCCAGCGTGCGCAGCATCGACAGGACGGGCGTGATCCCGCTTCCGCCGCTCAGCAGCAGGATCCGCCGCGGCCTCGGCGACGGCAGGGTGAACTCACCGTCCGGAGTGGACAGTCCGAGCACGGAACCGGTCGTGACCGTGCGGTTCAGATGCCGTGAGACGAGGCCCTGAGGGTCGGCCTTGATGGTCAGTTCCAGTGTGCCGTCGTGCTCCGAACCGGCGGGCGAGTAGCAGCGGGTCCGGCGGACGCCGTCGATCTCGACGGTCACCCGCACGTACTGGCCCGCGACGTGCCCGCGCCAGGCCCGGCTCGGCTTGATCGTCAGCGTGACCGTGTCGGACGTCTGGCGCCGGACGCCGGTGACCAGGCCGCGGATCTCGCGGCGGACCAGCATCGGGTCGACGAGTTCGAGGTAGCGGTCCATTCCGTGGGGCGTGAGCAGGGCCTCGGCCAGCGAGGCCAGCCGCCTGGCCCTGCGCGGTACCAGTGCCGTCATCACTTCTCCCGAATTCAGTGAACGCTTGTACACTGAACAGTGAAGTGGCGATGGTCGTGCTTGTCAACGCGAGAGGTGGGCGATGTGACGTGGTTGATAGTGCGGAGGCGATTACGCTGTCCGTCGTGACGACAGAGCCCGTTTCCCGGCAGGAGCGCAAGCAGCGCACGCGGCAGGCGCTGCTGGACGCCGCCCTCGACCTGGTGGCGGAACGCGGGTTCTCCGGGCTGAGCCTGCGTGAGGTGGCGAAACAGGCCGGGATCGTGCCGACGGCGTTCTATCGCCATTTCGCGTCGATGGACGAACTGGGCGTCGCGCTCGTGGAAGAGTCGATGCGCACTTTGCGCATGATGATCCGCTCCGCGCGCACCCGGCCCGCCGCGTACAACGACATGATCCGGACGTCCGTGCGCATCCTGCGGGAACACGTGCGCGCGCACGAGGACCACTTCCATTTCCTGACACGGGAGCGCTACGGCGGCACCGGGCCGGTTCGTCAGGCGATCGGGTTCGAGCTGAAGCTGTTCGTCAGCGAGCTCGCCGTCGACCTGGCGCGCTTCGACAATCTCCGTGAATGGAGCACCGAAGATCTCCACCTGCTCGCCGACCTGATCGTGACGACCATGCTCACGACGGTGCTGGAGTTGCTCGAGGCGCCTTCGCGTGACGACGAGATCGGGCGCACGGCCGAACGGCGGCTGCGGTTGATCTTCCTGGGGGTGCCGAACTGGCGCAGCGTTCCGTGATGCGGAAAGCGTTGCCATAAGCCCCTTATGACGTCGCACACCTGGATCGATGGCTGGATCGATCGTGATGGGCGATGTCACGGAAAGATGCCGCCCGGATACGTTCAGCCAGGAAAGTTGTCGGTCGGACGTGGTAAACAGTGCGGGTTCGTGTGGTCCTCTCCAGCGAGGAGGTCGCCTGTGGCGGCAGAAAACGAGCAGCTCACGGTCGGTGTTGTCCGGGAGACCGGACAAGGTGAACGCCGCGTCGCGCTGGTACCGAAGCTCATCGAGCGCGTCTCAGGACGCGGACTGCGGGTGGTGGTCGAGCCCGGTGCGGGCGCCGGCGCGCTGCTCGCCGACGAGGTCTTCGAGCAGGCGGGCGCGGTGATCGGCGACGCGTGGGATGCCGACATCGTGGTGAAGGTGGCGCCTCCGAGCGCGGCCGAAGTCGCGAAGCTCAAGCAGGGCACCATCCTCATCGGCTTCCTGAATCCACGGGCCGATCCGGACGGGATAGCGGCGCTGGAGTCGGCGGGCGTCCGCGCCTTCGCCGTCGAGGCGATCCCCCGGATCTCGCGCGCGCAGGCCATGGACGCGTTGTCGTCACAGAGCAGTGTCGCGGGCTATCGCGCGGTTCTGCTGGCCGCGGAGAAACTCACCCGCTTCTTCCCGATGCTCACCACCGCGGCGGGCACCGTGCCACCGGCGAAGGTGCTCGTGCTCGGCGCGGGTGTCGCCGGGCTCCAGGCCTTGGCGACGGCGAAACGGCTCGGCGCGCAGACCACCGGGTACGACGTCCGGCCCGAGGTCGGCGAGCAGGTCAAGTCGATCGGCGCGAAATTCCTCGACCTCGGTATCGAGGCGGCCGGTGAAGGCGGGTACGCCCGCGAGCTGACCGAGGAGGAAAAGGTCGAGCAGCAACGCAGGCTCACCGAGGCGATCACGAGGTTCGACGTCGTGATCACCACCGCGCTCGTCCCCGGCCGCAAGGCGCCGATCCTCGTCACCGCCGACGCGGTGAAGGGGATGCCAGCCGGTGGTGTCGTGGTCGACCTCGCCGGCGAGTCCGGCGGCAACTGCGAACTGACGAAACCGGGCGAGGAGATCGTCGAGCACGACGTCACCATCTGCTCGCCGCTCAATCTCGCCGCGGAGATGCCCGCGCATTCCAGCGAACTGTACGCGCGCAACGTCACCGAACTGCTGGAACTGCTCGTCGACAAGGAAGGCGAACTCGCGCTCGACTTCTCCGACGAGATCGTCGCCGGGGCCTGCGTGGCAGGCGCGGCCCCGGTCGCCGCAGAAGAAGGGGGCGAGTGATGCTCGTAGGCAGCTTGGCGATCCTCGTACTCGCCGGATTCGTGGGTTTCACCGTCATTTCGAAGGTGCCCAACACCCTGCACACCCCGCTCATGTCGGGGACCAACGCCATCCACGGCATCGTCCTGCTCGGCGGGCTGATCGTGCTCGGCCTCGGGGTGGACGGCGTACTGAACAAGATCCTGCTGGTGATCGCGATCGCCTTCGGCACGATCAACGTGGTCGGCGGCTTCCTCGTCACCGACCGGATGCTTTCGATGTTCAAGGCGAAGAAGCCGGAAGACGGTGGTGACAAGTGACGACCTTCATCGCCGTCCTCTACATCATTTCCTTCGCACTGTTCATCTACGGCCTGATGGGCCTGACCGGTCCGCGCACCGCGGTGCGCGGAAACTGGATCGCCGCCGTCGGTATGGGCATCGCGGTGATCGCGACGCTTTTGACGCCAGGTATGAGCAACTGGCTCTTGATCGCCCTCGGCGTCGCGATCGGTGTCGCCGTCGGCGTGCCGTCCGCGCGCAAGGTGAAGATGACCGCGATGCCGCAGATGGTGGCGCTGTTCAACGGCGTCGGCGGCGGAGCGGTCGCGCTCATCGCCTGGGTCGAGTTCCGCACCACGGAGGGCTACGCGCACGAGCCCGCCTACGTCGCGATCGCGTCGCTCTTCGCCGCGATCGTCGGTTCGGTGTCCTTCTGGGGCTCCAACATCGCGTTCGGGAAACTCCAGGAACTCATCTCCGGCCGCCCGATCACCCTGGGCAAGTTGCAGCAGCCGGTGAACGCGCTGGTGCTGATCGCCGCGATCGTCTTCGCGGTCGTCATCGCCATCGGCGGCGACGCCGAACTGCTGATGATCGGCCTGCTGGTCGCGGCCGGCGTACTCGGCGTGGTGGTCGTGCTGCCGATCGGCGGCGCGGACATGCCGGTCGTCATCTCCCTGCTGAACGCGCTCACCGGTCTGTCGGCGGCGGCCATGGGGCTCGCGCTCGACAACACCGCGCTGATCGTGGCGGGCATGATCGTCGGCGCGTCGGGTTCGATCCTGACGAACCTGATGGCGAAGGCGATGAACCGGTCGATCCCGGCCATCGTCGCCGGTGGGTTCGGCGGCGGCATGGCGGTCGCGAGCGGGAAGTCCGGCGAGGTCCGGCCGGTCCGCAGCACCAGCGCCTCCGACACCGCGATCCAGATGGCGTACGCCAACAAGGTCGTGGTCGTGCCCGGTTACGGCATGGCCGTCGCGCAGGCGCAGCACGTGGTCCGCGAGATGGCGAAGCTGCTGGAGGCCAAGGGGATCACGGTCGAGTACGCGATCCACCCGGTCGCGGGCCGGATGCCGGGGCATATGAACGTCCTCCTCGCCGAGGCCGACGTCCCGTACGAGCAGCTCAAGGAAATGGACGAGATCAACTCCGAGTTCGCCCAGACCGACGTCGCGCTGGTGATCGGCGCGAACGACGTCACGAACCCGGCCGCGGAGACCGATCCGGGCTCGCCCATCTACGGGATGCCGATCCTCAAGGTGAACCACAGCCGGTCGGTGATCGTGCTCAAACGCTCGATGAGTTCGGGCTTCGCGGGCATCGACAACGAGCTCTTCTACGATGCGAAGACCAGCATGCTCTTCGGCGACGCCAAATCGTCGGTGGGCGAGATCGTGGAGGAACTCAAAGCACTGTGACCGGCCCCTCGGAAGTCGTCGCCTCGTTCGGCGACCCGGCCGACAACCTCGCGTTCGACGAAGCCCTCCTGCGTGCCGCACCGGAGGCGCCGGTCCTGTGGATCTGGCGCAACACCGACTGTGTGGTGGTGGGGCGGGGGCAGAAGATCGAACGCGAGGTCAAGGCCGACGTCTGTGCGAGCGACGGCGTCCCGGTGCTGCGCCGGGCCAGCGGCGGCGGCACGGTGTTCCACGATCCCGGCAATCTCAACATCACCCTCGTCCTGCCCGGTCAGACGAACAAACCGCTCGAGGCACTCGGGGAACTGATGACCGCGACGGTGGCCGAACTCGGGCTGCCGTCGCGGCTCGGTGATCGGGGACTGTTCGTCGGTGACTCGAAGCTGTGCGGTTTCGCCGTGTTCCGGACGCGAACGGGCTTGCTCGCGCATTCGACCTTGCTCGTTTCGACCGCGGCCGAACGGGTCGGCCGGTATCTCACCGTGGCACCGGCGGATCCCCGTCCGCTCGACTCGCACCGGAGCCAGGTCGCGTCCCTCGCCGATCATGGCCTGCGCAAAGGTGTTGCCGAAGTCACGGCCGCGGTCCGCTCGGCGGCGGCCGCGCAACTGGGTGAACTCACCACCCGGAAGCCCGCGGAGGCGGAGCGTGAGTGGCACCGCTCACTCCAGCACACGCGGTACCACTACCCGGAATGGCATTCCGAAGGCGCTCAGCGCAAATAGCCCGAAATAGAGAAAAGCCCTTTTTCGCGAGACTCGACATCGCGAAAAAGGGCTTTTGTCGTTGACTTACTTTTCCTTGGCCGAGAAGGTGACGGCGGGCACCTTGCGGGCGGCCCGGCTGGTCTTCTTCGGCTCCGCGGCCTTCTTCGCCGGAGTCTTCGCGGCGGCCTTGGGAGCGGCCTTGGCGGCGGTCGTCTTCGCGGCGGTGGTGGTCTTGGCCGCCGTCTTCGGAGCGGCCTTCGCGGCCGTCGTCTTCGCCGGGGTCTTGGTCGCGGTAGCCGCCTTCGCGCGCCCGGCCGGAGCCTTGGCCGCGGTGGCCTTCGTCGTGCTCCGGGTGGAGGTCTTCGCCTTGGCCGCGGTGGCTTTCGCCGTGCTCCGCGTGGAGGTCTTCGCCTCCGCCTTGGGCGCGGCCGCGGTCTTGGGTGCGGCTTTGGCGGCGGCGGGCTTGCGACCCGCGACGCCCTTCGCGGCGGGCTTGCGGCCCGGCTTCGCGGCCGTCTTCGCCTCCGCCTTCGCGGCTGTCGCCGCGGTCTTCGGGGTCGACTTCGCCGCCCGTGCGCCCTTGGGACGCTGCACGACCCGCGGGCGGAGTTTCCGTCCGCCGATCCGACGGCCGTTCTCCACGAAAGCACGCAGGGTTTCCCGGAGTGCCGCGGCATTGTCGGCCGAAAGGTCGATGTCGTAGGCGATTCCGTCCAAACCGAAAGCGACCGTTTCCTCGGCCGCCTCGCCGGTCAAATCGTCCATCAAATGCACAGCAGTGTTCCTGGCCATGAAAAAACCTCCCGCGCTCGATCGTTCTACTGCGTAACCGGCACGGTGAAACCTGAACCCGCGGCTGATGACTCACGCAGCGACACGAGGATAGCGGCAGGTTGCGCGAAGCTGCGCGGTGGTGTGCGCTGAATGCATGTCAGCACAGGATTTTGACGTGATCGTGATCGGAGGCGGCCCCGTCGGCGAGGTCGCCGCCGAACGGGCCGCGCGCGGAGGGCTCAAGGTCGCCCTCGTCGAACACGAACGCTTCGGCGGCGAATGTTCTTACTGGGCCTGCATTCCGAGCAAGGCGTTGCTGCGGCCGGGGCTCCTCCTCGCCGCCGCCAAGCGGGTGCCGGGTGTCCCGGTCGGCGACGCGGTCGACCCCGCCAAGGTGTTCGCGCGCCGGGACTGGTTCACCGGCAAGGGAGACGACACCGGACAGGTCAAGTGGGCCGAGGGCGTCGGGATCGCCCCGATCCGCGGGCACGGCCGGATCACCGGTGAGCGGGAGGTCACGGTCGACGGCGGTGACGTGCTGACCGCGCGGCACGCCGTGATCGTCGCCACCGGCAGTGTCCCGCGAACGCCGTCGATCCCCGGACTGGACACCATTTCCGTCTGGGGTTCACGGGAGGCGACGTCGGCCGAAGAGGTTCCGCGCCGCCTCGGCGTACTCGGCGGCGGTGTCGTCGGCGTCGAAATGGCGCAGGCCTACGCCACGCTCGGTGCCGAAGTCCACCTGATCATCTCGGGCGAGCGTCCCTTGCCGCGGCTGCCGGACTTCGTCGGCGACGCCGTCATCGCGGGACTCCGCGAAGCCAGGGTCACCGTGCACACCGGCTCCGGTCTCGACTCCGTGTCCGTTGTGGACGATGGTAAGGAACTGACACTGAAAGGCGGCGAGCGGTTGCTCGTCGACGAACTGCTCGTCGCCACCGGCCGCCGCCCGGCGACCGACGGACTCGGCGTGGAGACGCTGGGGCTCGAGGAGGGCACGCCGCTCACGACGGACGACAACGGCCGTGTGTCCGCTGTGGACGGTGACTGGCTGTTCGCCGTCGGGGACGTCACCGGCAGGGCGCCGCTGACCCACCAGGGCAAGTACGCCGCCCGAGCCACCGGTGACTCGGTGGCCGCGCAGGCCGCGGGCGAGCCGGTCGATTCCGCGGCATGGAGTGCGCACAGCGCGACCGCCGATCACCACGCCATCCCGCAGGTCGTGTTCACCGACCCGGAGGTCGCTTCGGTCGGGCTCGCCGGGCCGGAGGAGGGCAAGCCGCACCGCGTCGTCGACATCGACATCGCGGTCGCCGGTTCGTCGCTGCACGCGGACGGCTACGCGGGCAAGGCGCGGATCGTCGTCGACACCGAACGCGGTGTCCTGGTCGGCGCGACCTTCGTCGGGCAGGACGTGGCGGAACTGCTGCACGCGGCGACGATCGCGATCGTGGGGGAGGTCCCGATCACTCGGCTGTGGCACGCGGTCCCGTCGTTCCCCACGATCAGTGAGGTGTGGTTGCGCCTGCTGGAGGCGTACGGCCTCTAGCCGTTAACGGGGAGTTCGAGGGCGGCCTTCGCGCCTCGGACCAGGCCGGGATCGTCCGGAGTGGACGGTCCCGGCACCCACACCACCTGGAGCAGCCGGACCGACTTCCCGTCCTGGCTGCTCTGGTAGGCCGCGCCTTCGAAGACCGGGACGTCGCCCTGCCACTGGTTGGTCTCGGTGGCGATGTCGAGGATCCCGCCACCGCCGGGAGTATCGGCGGCCGCCTTGAACGCGGTGGCCTGTTCGGTATCGGGGAATTCCACGACGGCGACCGTCACCGCGGCGGCCCGGCCGTCGATCGAACTGGCGAAGCTGGCCCGTTTCACCGCCGAGCAACTCGTCCGCTGAAGGCTCGACTGGACGTCGCCGTACGCGTGCGACGCGCATTTCTGGTCCGCGGCCGATGCCCGCGAGGTGAACTGGATGTTCTCCACGGCACTGCTGCTCGGCGGGGGAGAACTGGTCGCCGGGGTCGGCGGGGGAGTCGCCGTGGACGCGGTGTCGTCACCGCCGGAGGCGACGCTGATCGCCGCGACCAGCAGCACGATGAGCAGGCCGATCGCGGCGAGCGGGAGCCACCTCACCGTCTTGGACTGGTGCGGCGCCTTCGGTGCGGATTCGGCGGGAGCGGGAGCCGCCGCCGGTGGCGGGGCCTGTCCAACCGGGGGAACGGGCTTCGCGGCGACAGCCTGCCGAGCGGGCGGCGCGGGCGTGGCCGGTTTCGCCTGTCTTTTCGGCTTGCCCGGATGCTGCACCGGAACCGTCGGCGCGATCGCGACGAGCGGGTTCTCGCGGATCACCGTCGGCTCGTCGTCGGAGTAGGCGCTGAACCCCTCGCCGAGCAACATCTCTTCGGGCATCGGCGGCGCGTCCGGCGCGAGCGCGGCGATCAGGTCCCGCGCCTGCTGGACCGACCGGGGCCGGGGCCCGGTGGCCAGCGAGACCGTCGCGGCGAGCATCGTCGTCGCCGTCGGGTACAGAACACGGACCGAGCCCGCGAGGTCCGCGGCGGGCTGGTCGACCGTCTCGACATACGGGCCGACGGCGATGATCGTGCCGATCGGCCCGGCGCCGGGGGCGACGTCCGAGATCTTGTGCGTGCACGCGGCGGACAGCGAGAGCGCGTCGGTGGCCGGGTTGATCGAGGTGTCACCGTGGACGAGTGGCCAGCCGTCGGCCTTCCACGGCCCGCCGAGCGGGGCTTCGAGCTTCAGCGCCGGATCCGGCAGGTCGACGCCGATGACGATGAGGACACCCTTGGGCATGACGATGACGGCCTCCACAGGCCGCCCGTCGACCGGGCTGGCGCCGACCAGGGCGACCCCGCCGACGACATTGCTGCCCCTGCCGAGTGAAGCCAGCGCGGCGCGGACGTCCTCGGCCACCCGGGACGGCTGTTGAGCGAGGCGAACGAGTCGCACCGAACCCCTCCCCATCTCGTCGGTCTCGGTGCACAAAGTAGCGCCTCCATACGTCCATCCATGCCCCCGCCACCTCCCTCAAAGGTGGCGCTCCGCGCCGCTGTATCGATTCAAGGGCAGACACGTCGCAGGTAGGCGAGGTGATGTTGCTCCGAAAAGTTGTAATGCACGTGAGCACCGTCACCCGTCTGGGTGGTACTCGTTGGTAGGTGACAGTTCCTTGCCCCCTGTCACCAGGAGAAACGCAATGGCCGTATCTCTCACCTGGCGTCGACGAGCCGCGCTCGTCGTCGCCCTGCTCGCCGTCCCGGCCGCGGGCATGGTCCCCGCGCAGGCCGCGGGACCGCTCGCACCCGTCGCCCCCGGACTCTCCCGGCTGCTCTCGGCCGTCACCGGCGCCACGGCGGTGACCGCGCTCGTGCACGCCGACGACGTCGCCACCGCCGAACGCGCCGCCCGGGAAACCGGGCTCACGAAGATCACCTCGTTCGCGAAGATCGGCGTCGTCGCCGTCCGGGGCACCGCGGACCAGGTGCGCGCGGTCCGCGAGGCCACCGGGGTCACCTACGTCGAAGGCAACGAGAAGCTCAAGGCGCACGGCAGTGCCGGCACCACGGCGACGCGGAGCTTGCAGACGCAGACGACGTTGAAGGACTCCGCCGGCGCGCCCGTGGACGGCCGCGGGGTCTCGGTCGCGATCATCGACACCGGCATCGACCCGACGCATCCCGCGTTCAAGGGCGCCGACGGCAAGACGCGGGTGGTACGCAACCTCAAGAGCCTCTGCCTCGACGGGACCGCGACGAACTGCATCGTCGACGTGCCGACGTTCGTCGACACCGACACCCTTTCCCTCGGCGGCCACGGCACGCATGTCTCCGGCATCGCCGCGGGCAACCAGTTGACCCTCACCGACGGCACCAAGGTCGGCGGCTCGGCACCTGGCTCGAAGATCGTCTCGGTCTCGACCGGGGCGGCACTGCTCGTGCTCGGCACCGACGCGGCGCTGAACTGGGTGCTGGAGAACCACAAGGCGCCCTGCGGCGCGGGAGTCCCGGCTTCGGCGTGCCCGCCGATCAGGGTGACCAACAACTCCTACGGTCCCAGCGGTGGCGGCGCCTTCGACCCGAACTCGGCGACGGTGAAGTTGCAGCGCGCGCTCGCCGCCGAAGGCGTCGTCACGGTGTGGGCGAACGGGAACGACGGCGGCGACGGTTCGGCGAACCTCTCCAACCCGCCGGGGCAGGACCAGACGCCGGGCGTGCTTTCGGTGGCGTCGTCCAACGACCAGGGGACCGGCACCCGTGACGGCACGGTGTCCGACTTCTCCTCGCGCGGCCTCAAGACCGACCAGGCGACCTGGCCCGACGTTTCCGCGCCGGGAGAGAACATCCTGTCCTCCTGTCGTCCCACGCAGCCGATCTGCACGCAGGGCCTCCAGCCCAAGAACGGCCCGGGACTCCTGGATCTCGCCACCTACAACGTGATCAGCGGGACTTCGATGGCGGCGCCGCAGATCACCGGGATCGTCGCGCAGCTGTTCCAGGTCGAGCCCGCCGCGAGCCCCGGTGACATCGAGGCCGCGATCAAGGCCACGGCGTACAAGTTCGCGAACGGCTCGCCGTACGTGGCGGCGGGGCCGTACACGTCGAGCTTCGACAAGGGCGCCGGCCTGGTGGACACCTTCGCCGCCGCGCAATCCCTGGGCGCCCAGGGTTAACCCGTGTGAAGGGGGCCTTCACGACACGGCTCCCACGGTCGTTCCCCGACAGTGATGTCCCCAATGGGGGCTTTTCATCCTGTTGGGGCTGGTCAGTGTGGTTGACAGCGGCGATTGTGGTTGTGGTGTAACAGGGTGGGGAGCTGTCAGTGTGGTGGCTGGAACGTGAGGGAGCCCTCGACAGTTGATCA